>NZ_CBVI010000095.1 GCF_000513195.1 Bacteroides timonensis
ATCCAAACTTTTGGATAATTTAGCTGAAAGACAAATAAGAAGACTGGAATATAACAAAGTTCCAGTCTTCTCTATTGAGTTTTACAGTTTACTCTTATAAATCTGTGCCATTACCTTCTGATACTGATTTTCCAATTGAAGTAGATTCTGCTTACTTTGATAAATCACAGAAACTTCTACAAAATATTCTATCACACTGATTTGTCCACCGGTGAGAGCTTGCTTCAGTAATGCAAGATCTTGTTGTGAACTGAATGCCTCCCTGTACTCCTGGATGGAAGTCTGCAATGATTGTGCTTCACTGTATAGTTTTGCTAAGGTTGCTTCGGCTTGGAAAGCAGCGTTCTCTTTCTGATAATCGAGGTTCAGAGATTGCGCTTTGGCTATTTTAACCTTATTGCGATTTTCAAACAGCGGGAAGGAAAAGCCTACTACAACTCCATTGAATGGAGTACCGGACTCCGTATTACGGCGATATCCCAGTTCCAATTTAGGCAACCAGCCTTGTTTGCTTGCAGAAATCTGTTTGCGGGCGGCAGCACTTTCACTGCTTAATGACAGCAAAGTCTGATCGGCTGCCAACACTTCCGAACGTAACTGTTCATAGTTGGTAGGAAGAAGCGGCAATGGATAGTCGTTGATGGAGCGGAAACTGCTCAGCTCATTATCTTGCAAAGACTGGTCTCCATTGAGTGCAAGGAGAGATTTCCAGGCGTTATCAAGCGCAGTCTGATTGGTACGGAATTCTGTGCGTACATTCAGTAACTCCAGATTGATCTTATTTGTTTCCAATACATTGGCATCACCTGTCTCCAGACGTTTCTTATAGTATGCAGAGAGTTCCTCAGCCTGTTTCATACGTTCATTCAGAATCACTTGCTGATGCTGCAACATGATGATGTCGAAACAAAGCTCTTTAGCTTGCAACAACAGTTGTTGACGGAAGGCGGCAGACTGCGCATCAAGCGCACCGGTTTTGAGTCGGTTTACTTTTCCGCGTGTAGCATACAAGGTTGGGAAATCAAAGCTCTGGGAAACAACAAGTTCACCTATCGTCTCACTCTTATCTTCCGATCCCCACAGATGGGCATACGAGAGAGTGGGATCGGGCAAATTGTTCTCCGACTTGTTCTCCAATTTCTGTGAAGTGATGAGTTGCGCATTGGCCTGCAACTCCTTATTGTTTGCTTCAATGCGGTGCAGCACTTCGTCTATGCCGACCGATTGGGCACGTATTCCCGCATATAGGAAAAAAGTGATAAAACTAAATATGAGAATTCGTTTCATTGTTTGATATTGTTAATGGTTGTTTTTGGGGGTGCATCATCAGATAAACAATCGGAATGATGAAACCGTTCAGGAATGTGGAAGTTAAAAGACCGCCAAGGATAACTTTCGCCATCGGACTTTGAATTTCATTACCCGGCAAATCTCCTCCCAGTGCCAATGGAATAAGAGCGAGAGCAGAAGACAATGCTGTCATCAGAATCGGATTCAAACGGTCCATTGAGCCACGGATTACACTGTCGTACACATTCAGTCCCTCTTCCTGTTGTAAATGGTTGTAGTGGCTGATCAGTAACATACCGTTTCGGGTGGCGATACCGAATAGTGAAATAAAACCGATAATAGCCGGAATACTCACCTCTCCCGTTGTCATCAACAAAGCAAACACACCACCGATCAATGCAAGCGGCAGGTTGATAAGTATGATTGCACTCTCTTTTACACTACGGAATTCATGATAAAGCAGTAAGAAGATCACCGCAATACTCATTAATGATGTGAGTAACAAGGTGCGGCTTGCTGCCTGTTCACTCTCAAATTGGCCACCGTATTCCAGATGATACCCTTCGGGCAATTTAATATCCTTGTCCACACGGGCCTGAATATCATTCACCACACTGCGCAGGTCGCGGTCGGCAACATTGGCAGAAATCACGATTTTACGTTTCACGTTCTCGCGGCTGATCGTATTCGGTCCCATGGCAGAACGCACTTCTGCAATGTAGTTCAAAGGTATTTTCTTTCCGTCACTGGTATCTATCATCAAGTTGCGTATCTTCTCCATTTCGTCGCGAAGATCATCACGTACACGTACGGTAAGATCGAAGCTTTTACCTTTCTCGTATACCTGTGATACGGTTTCACCAGCAAGACAGACATTCACGAACTCAGAGAATTCCGGTAATGAGATACCAAACTTAGCCAGCATTTCCCGCTTGGGCGAAATGATAAGCTGAGGACGTTCTATTTGTTGTTCCACATTCAGGTCGGCAATACCCGGAATATCCTGGATGGCACCTTTGATTTCATTACCCAAGGTAAACATACGGTTCAGGTCGTCACCAAACAGTTTAATTGCGATGTTGGCTTTCGTACCACTGAGCATAGCATCGATACGGTGGCTGATAGGCTGACCGATTTCCACATTTGCTCCTACGATAGTACCTAACTTCTCGCGTACTTCGGCAACCAACTCACTACGTGAACGGTCTTTCAATTCGAACGGAGCTTCTATTTCCGAAACATTCACACCAAGTGCGTGCTCGTCCAGTTCGGCACGTCCGGTCTTGCGGGCAACGGTTTGTATTTCGGGAATGCTGAGTAGTAATTCCTCTGCACGGTGTCCCATCTTGTCACTTTCTTCTAATGAGATGCCTGGTAAAGAAGATATATTAATCGTAAACGAACCTTCGTTGAAAGGTGGCAGGAACGAACGTCCCAATGTGAAGAAACATACCAGAGCAACTACGAACAAACCGATTGTACTGCCCAGTACGATCTTCTTATGTCCCAGTACGAATGCCAATGCAGCACCATACCACTGTTTCATCTTGCGTGCTACGAACGAGTCGCTGCTCTCTTTCTGTTCCTTCTTCTTGTCTTTTCCTAAAAGATAGGAGCAAAGTACTGGTGTAACTGTCAATGCCACTACCGTAGAAGCTGCCAGTGCTACAATGAATGCAATGCCCAGTGGAACCAGCATGCGGCCTTCCATACCGGTGAGGAAGAACAGCGGTACGAAACTGACTACGATAATCAGCGTAGAATTCAGAATAGGCATACGTACTTCTTTCGATGCGTTGAATACTACTTCCAGTATGGAAAGGCGTTCTTCCACAGGCTTCAACTTATTCTCGTGGAGTCGTTTATATACGTTCTCCACGTCCACAATGGCATCATCCACCAGCGAACCGATAGCGATGGCAAGACCACCGAGGCTCATTGTATTAATTGTGAAGCCCATATAATGCAACGTCACCAGTGAAGTAATCAATGAAAGCGGTAGTGTAACCAATGAGATCACCGTTGTACGTACATTCGCAAGGAACAGGAATAGGACAATCACAACGAAGATACCTCCTTCAAACAAGGACTTCTGTACGTTTCCGATAGAGCTTTCGATAAAGCGGCTCTGACGGAAGATGTCTGTGCTGACTTTTACATCCGGTGGCAGGTTCTTCTGCAAGTCTTTTAAAGATGCTTCTAATTTATCCGTTAATTCCAGTGTGCTGGTGGCTGGTTGCTTGGTTACTGTTAACAGCACGGCGGATTTACCCCGTTCGGATGCTGTACCCAGTTTGGGTAACTTTGCTCCGATATGTACATCTGCAATGTCTTCCAGTAAGATAGGAGCACTGCCCGAAGCGGTTCCACCACGTACTACGGCACGTGCCAGTTGATCTACACGGTCGGTAGAAAGTACTCCACGCACAATGTATTCGTTACCATATTCATATAGCACGCCACCGTTTGCGTTCAGATTCATTTCGCGGGTTACAGTCATGATTTCATTCAGCGTAACGCCGTAATGCCGCATCCGTTCCGGATCTAATTGTATCTGATATTCCTTTATATCACCGCCAAGTACTGCTACCTGTGCCACACCGCCCGTAGAGAGCAAACGCGGCCGGATGGTCCAGTCGGCTATTGTACGCAGGTCGAGCATGGAGGTAGAGTCGGCCGTCAATCCGATAATCAGCATTTCACCCAGAATGGATGATTGTGGACCCAGCGTCGGTTTACCTACACCGGTAGGCAGGCTTTCACTTACGACAGCTAACTTTTCGCTGACAATCTGCCGGGCCAGATAAATATCCGTATCCCAGTCGAATTCTACCCATACTACAGAGAAGCCGTTGGTAGATGAAGAACGTACGCGGCGCACACCTGTTGCACCATTCACTGCTGTTTCTACAGGAAATGTAACGAGTTGTTCCACTTCTTCTGCTGCCATGCCGTTTGCTTCGGTCATGATAACAACCGTAGGTGCATTGAGGTCAGGGAATACGTCCACTTCCGTGTTCATGGCGGTGTAGGTTCCGCCTATCAGTAACAACACCGAGGCTACAAGCACCAGGATGCGGTTATGAAGTGAGAAATGTATGATCTTATTTAACACGATGATATATTTACTATTTTACTATTTACTATTTACTATTTGATACACCTTGTCTTTTACCATTTGACATTTACTATTCTTATCATCAGCTTCACGCATTGCGCAGCCAAATAGTAAATAGTAACTTGTCAAATAGTAAATAAGTTTAGTGTTCGTGACTGTGTGCCGGTATCGCATTCGTAGCGCTTGCCAGTTTCACTTGATAAGCCCCTTCGGTTACCACGCAGTCTCCGGCTTTTACACCTGAGAGAATCTGTACGCTTTCACCGTTATCGGCTCCGAGAGTCACGAGTTGTTTCTTATATCCTTCTTCATCCAGTTGCAGGTAGACAAAGAAACTGCCTTGTTCTTCAGTCAATGCTGAATGGGGCAGGGATATTACGTTTTCTATAGGGGAAGACAATAAGAAGATTTCTACAAACGAACCGGGGATAATATCACCTTTGTTGTCGAACTCAAAGGTTACAGGTACATAATATCCACCATCACCACCGGAAGCCTTGCCATAAGAGAGAAGACGTCCGTCTAAGTCTTTCAATGTATATACCTTATTATTATAAGGAGTGCAGAAGTTAGCAGAACCAATAGTACGCAGATATTGGTAATATTTCTCAGACACATCAGCACGCAGGAACAACTTGCGGTTTTGCGTAATGCTGACTAACGGTTGCCCTACGGCTACATAATCACCTTCTTTCACTAACAGGCTTTTTACATATCCGCTGATAGGCGAAATTACCGCTTGTCCGCTTGCTGAACTATTTTTAGCTACGGCTTCGTAGCTGATACGTGCATTTTCGTATGCTTGTTCCGCCTGAGCGAAATCTTTTTCAGAAACAATCTTATTTCCTACGAGGGCTTTCATGCGCTCATATTCTTTCTTGGAAACTTCATAAGCGATACGTGCCCGTTCTACGGGGTCACCATCCGCCATGTTCTTGGAAGATAATGTCACCAGTGGCGTACCTTTACTGACACTCATACCTTCGATTACCTTTCCACGGAAAGATACTACACCAGCTACGGTTGCTACAGCCACGCTCTCATCTCCTTGTGCTGCCATTACCTGACCACTGGTTTTTATAACCTGATGGAAAATCCCCGGTTCTACAACATTGGATTTTACTCCGGCAGCCTGTGCTTTGGCGGTAGGCAGAATGATTTCGTCACTATGTCCGGCTGCTTGTTCATCGTGGCTATGTCCATCGTGGTTATGTCCATCGTGGTTATGTTCGTCACCTTCGTGATTGTGGTCTTCGCCTTCATGATCATGATCACAACCTTCGTGCTCATGTTTTTCTGTTTCATGATTATGACCTTCGTGTCCGTCGCCGGATTTACTATTGCAAGAGCCTAACAGGAATAATCCCATGACTCCCATAAAAAGAATTTTTTTCATGATGATATTTTTATGTTCTTACTTTTATCTGTGTGCAAAATTAGAGATAAAAGCCTGCGATAAAGTTGCAGACTTTACGATAAAGTAAGAACACACGGAGGTGCGCGAAGTCCTGTGGCACGTGTGAGATACGTGCCATGAAGTGACTCCTGGTATATGCAGTCCTGTCTTTGCCCGCTTTCTTCGGGGAGGACCAATAGTCTGAGAAGTGGTTCGGAGAATAATGTGATAACCAACGGAAAATCCGGATGTGTCCATCCGTTGTCCGGGCTGGGAGTTTGCTGGAAAAAGTGAGTAGTAACACATCCCGTATCGCAACAGCAATGTTCGCTATCCGGGGTGTGTTGCTGTCCGCAACAATTGGGAGTTATGTCATTCTTCATACATATCAACCCATTATTGTGATGGTGGTGAGGAATAACCGGTACCACCAGCATGACCATGCTGATGAATATAAAAAAGAGTGTTATGTACCGTTTTCTCTGCATCCTTATTTTTTTATTGCGGACAAAGATAGAAGTTAACGGCTTAATTACCAAATGTTAGTTATTAAAAAGCCTTGAATAATCCATTTAAACCTTCACTCATACTGGGATGGGTGAATATGAAGTTACGTAAAGCCGAAGATTTCTGCCCGGTTTTCATGACAAACGCTACCAGATTGATAAGTTCCGGTGCATCCACGCAGAAGAGTGAGCAGCCCAGTATTTTCTCCGTATCCGTATTTACAATAGCTTTTAGCATCCCATCCATATTCTGCAAAGTACGTGCGCGAGGGATGGCGGAGGCGGGCAGACGTGAAATCTTGATGGGATATCCACGTTTCATGGCTTCTTCTTCCGTCAGACCGATATGTGCCATAGGCGGATCTGTGAAGATGGCGTAAGGTACGGGATTACGGTCATCAACAGAACGTTCCTTATTACCGAAAAGATGATTTAAGATGATACGGGAATCGTCAATTGAAAGGTAATCATACATTTCCCCGCCTTTAGCGTCTCCCAAAGCCCAGACGTGTGGTGCAGTAGTACGTAATTGCTCATTGACAATGATCCCTCCTTGTGCATTAACCTGTATTTTTGCTTTTTCCAGATTCAGATCATCTATCATAGGTTTACGTCCTGTTGCAATGAGTAGGGCATCGCCTTCAAGAAAGTAAGGTGTGCCGTCCGAGGCATCCGTATAGGCGGCGGTAATGCCGTCCGCTGTATCATGTAATGATTGTACGCGTGCGTTCAGACGTATCTCTATATTTTTTCTTTTCAGACTTTCCTGCATATATTCGGCAATCTCCCGATCAGCTTTCGGCAAGAAGCGTTTACCGGCTTCCAGAATAGTGACCTTGCTGCCGAATCCGGCATACATGGTGGCAAATTCCAGCCCGATGGCTCCGCTTCCTATAATCAGCAAGTGTTGGGGAAGAATCTCGCTATGCAGCAATGTCTCACTTGTATATACGTATCGGCTGCTTTTTAATCCATCAATATCGGGTAGGATAGGTGTAGAACCGGTATTGATAAAGATTTCTTTTCCTTCCAGTTCAAAGTAATCTTCACTTTCCGGTGAAGGAACTACCTTTACCGTGTCCGGACAGAGAAAAGATGCAGTTCCGTCATACAATGTTATATTAGGGTTATTCGTCAGATTTTCGACGTTCTTTTCTCGAAGGAAGGTGACCAGCTTATCCTTGCGCCTTAGGGCGAGGGAATATAACTTGGATTGTTTCTTATAATCGTCTTGATAGATACGTTCGGCGAATTCCGATTCGTTTATCATGGTTTTAGTAGGAATACATCCTACATTTATACAGGTTCCACCGTACATGTCCGGGGAACGTTCGATGACTGCCACTTTCCAGTTGCGGTTGGCTAATTCGACCGCCAGTAGCTTGCCACCTTTGCCGAAGCCTATTATTATAGCGTCATATCGTTTCATTGTTCTCGTAATTAGAGTTTTATAAAAATGAAACAATATGACGCAAGAAAAGTTGCGGAAGCCCTGTTAAGGAACGTTTACCTTTCCAGTTCGCGGAGTGACTCCATCTTCTTCTTTTCCAGGAATTCGTAGATGCCGCTTAAGTGTTCCTTTACTTGTTTATTACCGAATTCGTAGACCTTGGTAACCAGTCCGTCCAGGAAGTCACGGTCATGGCTTACTACAATCAGTGTACCATCGAAATCCAACAGCGCTTGCTTCAGAATGTCCTTGGTTTTCAGGTCGAGGTGGTTCGTCGGCTCATCCAGAATCAGTAGGTTTACCGGTTCCAACAATAGTTTAATCATGGCGAGTCGTGTGCGCTCTCCACCGGAAAGCACTTTCACTTTCTTCATGGATTGCTCTGGTCCACCGAACATGAAAGCACCCAGCAGGTCACGTATCTTATTACGTATTTCTCCCTTTGCCACATCATCAATCGTTTGGAATACCGTTAGGTTTTCGTCCAGCAGAGAAGCTTGGTTTTGTGCGAAATAACCGATCTGCACATTATGTCCGAGTGTCAGCGTGCCATCGTGTTCAATCTCTTTCATGATACATTTCACCAAGGTGGACTTACCTTCGCCGTTTTTGCCGACAAATGCTAATTTGTCTCCCCGTTCCACGGTCAGTGTAGCGTTTTTGAATACTACATGATCGCCATAGGTTTTACCTACGTTTTCCATGATTACAGGATAATTGCCGGAACGTGGGGATGGCGGAAATTTCAACCGTAGTGCCGAAGTATCTTCTTCATCCACTTCCAAAATATCCAACTTTTCCAACATTTTTACGCGGCTTTGTACTTGCAGGGTTTTGGAGTAAGTGCCTTTGAAGCGTTCAATGAATTCTTTGGTTTCGGCAATGAACTTCTGTTGTTCGTCGTAAGCCTTTTGTTGTTGTTCACGACGTTCTTTGCGGAGTTCCAGATATTTGGAGTAATTTACTTTATAATCATAGATACGTCCCATTGTCACTTCAATGGTACGGGTAGTGATATTATCCACAAACTTGCGGTCGTGGCTGATGACAATAACAGCTTTACCATTATTGATAAGGAAATCTTCCAACCACTGAATACTTTCGATGTCGAGGTGGTTGGTAGGCTCATCCAGTAACAGTACATCCGGCTTTTGCAACAGTAGTTTGGCAAGCTCGATGCGCATACGCCATCCGCCGCTGAAGTCACTGGTCTGGCGGTTGAAATCTTCGCGACTGAAGCCGAGTCCTAACAGAGCTTTCTCTACGTCTTCCTCATAGTTGGTAGCATCGATAGAGTAGAATTTTTCACTCAGGGCGGAAACCGTTTCAATCAGTTCCATGTAACTGTCGCTTTCATAATCGGTACGTGTTTCCAGTTCTTTGTTGAGGCGCTCTATTTCTGCTTCCATCTCATGCAGGTGTGAGAAAGCCTGTGCGGTTTCCTGGAATACGGTTCGTCCGTCTTCCGTCATCAGATGTTGCGGCAGGTAAGCGATAACACTGTCTTTAGGTGCCGAGATTTTGCCCCGGGTAGGTTGGCGTACTCCTGCCAGAATTTTCAGTAAGGTACTTTTTCCCGCTCCGTTCTTTCCCATCAGGGCGATGCGGTCTTTTTCATTAATAACGAAGGAAACGTCACTGAATAAGGTGGTGCCGCCGAATTCTACGGCCAGTCCGTCTATTGAAATCATACTCTATTTTTAAATTGAGGCGCAAAGATAATATATTTATATTATTTTTTATATCTTTGCCTCATTAAACAAAAATACATTGGTCATGGAAACAGGGAATTTATCAGAAGATTACCGTCCGCTGATACTGGTAGCGGAAGACGATGATAGTAACTTTAAGTTGATAAAGGCTATTATTGGCAAAAAATGCGAGATATTGTGGGCGAAGAACGGTGAAGAGATGGTTAATCTGTTCAAAGAGAACCGTGGAAAGACAGCTGCTATTCTTATGGATATCAAAATGCCTATCATGAATGGTCTGGAAGCAACAAAGATTATCCGTGAAGAGGAGAAAGAACTTCCTATTATCATGCAGACTGCTTATGCTTTTACGGCTGACCGTGAAAATGCAATGGCTGCCGGTGCTTCGGAAGTATTGGTAAAGCCTATTACCTTGAGTGCATTACGTACTTGCTTGAGTAAGTTCTTGCCACGGTTGCAGTGGTAACAGAATTTTCATAGCATAATAAATATTATAACG
>NZ_CBVI010000096.1 GCF_000513195.1 Bacteroides timonensis
GCGTTCGTTATAATATTTATTACATCGTCTGGTGTTCTTCCTTTTCCTGTATCTTCCGTTTCACAAACTCTATTTTCAGATTTGCTTCTTCCATCTCTTTCTTAATTTCAGTGATAGATGAAAGTAACTGTGCCAGTTCATAAACACTGGCCATTGCCTGGCGGTCTGCCGGAGTCATCGTAGTGGAGTAGGGGCGTTCACCCTGATAGTTCACTTTAATATTCTTGTCTTTATTCAGATAAAGGAAACCGATAACATTGCCGTCTTCTCCTATTTTATAATCAGCTTTTTCTATCTTTTCCCCCAGGTCAGTTGTTTCATAGCTATCTTTGGAGGCGGGTGTTTCAGCAAAACTACCATCGGGTGCGATAACCTTTACGCTGATGTGGTGAATATTGCTTGGACCACAATAAATGGAAGTCATGCTCATTTGTCCGGTTTCGTTCACCTGGAAGCGGAGATATGAACGATGCAGATTTTTTTCTATCACTTGCGAGGGGTGCAAATAGTTGCCTATTTTCTGATATTCGGCATTTTTTTCGAAAGTGAATTTCCCTTTTATAGCATCCAATTCGCTTTGTTTCTTTTGAAGCAGGCTATCCAGGTAAACAAGTGTTTTTTCCTGTTCTTTCAGTTCTACCTGCTGCATCAGGCTGATGCCTTCACGACGAGTTTCAAAAGCTTTGGGGTATAGTATCTTGATACTGTCAATCTGCATTTTTGCTTCACTGAAGTCTCCCCGTTCAAAAGCTTCGCGGGCGGTTTGCAATTTTTCACCGGCTTTTTTCTCCACATTCTCGCAAGAGAAGAGCGTGCAACAGAGGCACGCAAGAAGTATCATTGTCTTCATAACTGTTGTTCTTCTGTTAGTGAGGACAAAATTATAAATAATATCCGTATCTTTGCAGCCTCAAATATAGATAAATGGTATTTTAGTTTTCTTAAGATATCGGATGTTTGGAACAATTATTTGTCCTCACCGTACCTGGTCCGTATCAAAGCCGTACCTGGTCCGTACCAAGTCCAAGCGTATAGGTACGGAGCAAATACGAGGATGACACGGCTCGGATACATGGAAGGTGGAAAAATAGACCAAAAGACTTTCTGTTCTCCGGAATGAGAACTATATGATTATTTTTTTAAAGGTGTATTATGGTTGAGTTGACAGCAGAAGAATTGAAACAACATTTTAGTGACGACATATTTAAACGGATATCCGAGACGGCAGATGAATTGGGATTGGAATGCTATGTGGTCGGTGGATATGTACGCGATATTTTCTTGCAACGCCCTTCTAAGGATATTGATGTCGTAGTGGTTGGCAGTGGTATAGAAATGGCTGAAGCATTGGGCAAATGTTTGGGGCGTGGAGCGCACGTGGCTGTATTCAAGAATTTCGGTACTGCACAGGTGAAATACCGTGGGACAGAAGTGGAGTTTGTAGGTGCGCGTAAGGAATCATATCAACGTGATTCGCGTAAACCCATTGTTGAAGATGGTACGTTGGAAGATGATCAGAATCGTCGTGATTTTACTATTAATGCACTGGCTGTCTGTTTGAACCAAAGCCGTTTTGGAGAATTGGTAGATCCTTTTGGTGGCATTGAAGATTTGAAAGAAAAGACTATCCGTACGCCGCTTGATCCGGATATAACATTCAGTGATGATCCGTTGCGTATGATGCGTTGCATCCGTTTTGCTACCCAATTGAATTTCTATATTGATGATGCTACGTTCGAGTCTTTGTGTCGCAATTGTGAACGTATTTCTATTATCTCTAAGGAACGTATTGCGGATGAACTAAATAAGATATTGCTCTCTCCTGTTCCTTCCAAAGGTTTTATTGACTTGGATCGTTCCGGACTGTTGCCGCTGATTTTTCCGGAACTTGCCGCATTGCAAGGTGTGGAAACCCGCAACGGACGGGCTCATAAGGACAATTTCTATCATACTTTGGAAGTACTTGATAATATCAGTCGCAAAACAGATAACCTTTGGTTGCGCTGGTCTGCCCTGTTGCATGACATAGCGAAACCTGTTACCAAACGTTGGGAACCTCGTGCAGGCTGGACATTCCACAATCATAATTTCATTGGTGAGAAGATGGTACCGGAGATTTTTCGGAGAATGAAATTGCCGATGAATGAAAAAATGAAGTATGTACAGAAGCTGGTAAGTTTGCACATGCGTCCTATTGTCATTGCTGATGATGTGGTAACCGACTCTGCAGTACGTCGTCTTCTCTTTGAAGCCGGAGATGACATTGATGATCTGATGACATTGTGTGAAGCTGATATTACGTCCAAGAATATGGAGCGCAAACAACGTTTTCTTAATAATTTCCAACTGGTGCGTCAGAAACTGAAGGATCTTGAAGAGCGCGACCGCGTTCGCAATTTCCAGCCGCCTATCAGTGGAGAAGAAATCATGAAAACTTTCAATCTGGAACCCTGCCAGCAGGTAGGAACTTTGAAAAGCGCCATTAAAGATGCTATTTTGGATGGAGTGATAGCCAATGAATACGAGGCTGCACGCACTTTTATGTTGCAGCGTGCTGAAAAGATGGGATTGAAACATTCTTAATATTTGTCACTGATTTCCGTGACAAATAAATATTCCGCATAGTTATCTTTTTGATCCTCTTAATCTTGTTTTTCACCTGTTTATCCTGTTAAAAGCCTCCTTGAACAAAAAAAACAGGAATTTGTTGACCGCTTGATAGGAATTTAATGTTTATATTTGCAAATAGTATGAAACATAAACTATTATAAACATTAAAGATATGGATGAAATGAAAATGTGGTTCCGCCCGGTGAAGGGTATTGCATTTTGTATTGTGGCTGCTTTTTTGGGTGGTCAGGCAATGGCTCAGGTGCAAGTGAAGAGAAGTTTTCCTTCAGCGAAACGTATTTCGGCATTTGACAATACAACGTTTTGTACAGCTTTCCTGTCAGATGGTTCTTTGCTTACGATTCGCGATATCCCTATTGTTGATCTGAGAGATGTTGATAAAATAGCCTTTAACCCTACGGGTAGCTCACTGGCTTTGATGCGGGGGAAGAAACCTGTTAGTATTTATTCTTTTCGCGACCGGAACAAAAAGCTTTTTGAACTGAAAGAGCAGCGTAAGAGTAAGGAACTGAAGGGCAGGAAGAATCTGAATTTCTTTGTGCCCGGACCTGTAGGCGCTGAGTTGATGAAAAATGCATCAAAGGGAGACATTGTTCCTGTTGCCATGTGCTATGGTGCTGATGCACGCAATTTTTTGGTTTCCAATTCTTTAGGAGAAATCATAGTTTACGATACAAAAGCATATTTGCCTCAGGCTTATATTCAGGGAAAAGCTGTGGCAACGGCTATTACTATGAGTCCCAACAACTATTTTATCGCTGCCGGAACCGGTAAGAATATCGATATCTGGAATTTCCAGACAAAAGAACTGCGTACTTCTCTTCCGATGCCTGCCGAAGTAACTGAATTGGTCTTTTCTGCCGATGCTTCTCAAATGGCTGTTGTGACGGCAGACAAGCGTCTGACTATTTTCGACACAAAGACATGGGATAAGGTGGATATCTTTGATAAGATAGGTGGAACACTGACTTCTCCGTCCTTTCATCCGGATGGCAAATATATCAGTGTAGTTAAAGATGGTAACGCTATTGTCATCATGAACTTGAAAAACAGTGTGCCTGAACAGACATTGGATGAAAATCCGGGTGGTGTGACGGGTAGTCGCTTCTTTGTGAACAAGCAAACGAGCGATGTATTCATGCTTTCCAATCGCGCCAAAGGACTTGTGTTCTGGGATGCTAATGGTTTGAATCCTTTCTTTGGTAAATTGATGAGTAAGGAAGTGGATGCTAAGATGAACGAGTGGGTGAAGATGATGCAGGGTGAGTCCATGGAAGATTATGCTATCCGTGTGAATGACGAGACTCGTCTGAAGCAACAACAATTGTTTGCTCAGGAAGTGGCAACGGAGTTGGCAGGCGACCGCATCTCTATTGATAATCCTTTCGTGGGAGAATATGACGCTTCCAAGAATATGCTGAACATCGGATTTAATGCATTGCCCGCGATTGCTTTGGAAGTGCCTTCAAATGAAGTAGGTGATTTCAAGGATGGCAAGAACCTGAAGTTTGATAACGCGGTTTATGTATTGAATGATAAGGACGAATTTGAGTTGGCTTATGTAGAAGTGCGTAATGAGACTACAAATAAGGTCTATATTTATGATAATATCGGTCGCACCAAGTTGACTGCTCTGGAAGCAGATGAAAACTTTGTTCCGCTGGAAATTATGCAGCAGGCAAGTCGTGAAGAAATTCAGCTGAAGGAGATCAAAGAAGCTGTAATCGAAGAAAAGAAGCAGGATAAGCTGATTACGGAAAATACACAGATTGATGTGAGGACAGAAGTGATTCCGGGTGTGGATGCTAATGGTAATAAGATTCTGAACTACAAAGTGGGCTACCAGTATGAGGTGATCAACAAAGAGTTTTCTGCAAAGGAGGACTTCCCGTCAGGTGGTTATGATATTGAACGTTCCAATGCCGCAATGTCTTTGATGAAGATAATCAAGAATGCTTTTGAAGGCGATTTCTCCAAGTATCTGTCTGAAGGTAAACAAGTGAAGGTCATTGTTACCGGCTCTGCCGATGCAAGTCCTATTCGCGGGCGCATTGCCTATAACGGACAATATGGCGAATTTATCGATGAACCTTATTATAAGAATGGTAATCTTGATAATATTACCGTAACAAAGGCTTCGGGTATCACTGCTAATGAACAGTTGGCTTTGATGCGTGCGGCAGGTGTGAAGAATTATATTGAAAAGAATGTAACCACATTGGATAACACCAAGAACGAATATGAATATCATGTGGAAGTAGCCAAAGAACGCGGTGGTGAATTCCGTAAGATTAACGTAGAGTTTGTAATCATGGATGCTTTTCCTGCAAAATAATTTAGTGAGGAGCTAATAAATAAATATGAAGAATTTTTTAGTACTGACAATCATTTTAATGTTGGGAGCATATGGGAGAGTAGTGGCACAGGATGCCGCTGCTGCTTCTAAGCGTGCTAACCAACAATATGTGCTTTTTGAAAGTGAGCGCGATAAAGGAACGAACGTGACGGGTATGTATGGCTATTTGCTGGACAGTTACGAGAATTTCATGAAAGTTGTGGAAGCACCGGATAACGGTCAGTATTTGAGTGGCGCCAAGAATCGTTTGCGTGCTATGTATCCTTATCTGTTGAATGGTGCAGTGTATTATTCCGAACAGAAGCAACCCTCTAAGGCGCTGGATTTTGCGGCAGCTTATATTGAGATGCCCCGGCTGAAGATTTTTCAGAGCGAGTTGCTTCCCAAAGATAACCGCTATGCTTCTGTAGTATATTATGCGGCGGTATCTGCCTACAATCTCCAAAAGTATTCGCAGGCGTTGAAGTATTTCCAGGAGTATTTAAGCACGGGAACGGATACACAGCAGAAAGACTGCTATGTATATATGAATATGATTTATCAGTCGCAGAAGAATTATTCTGAACAGGAACGTGTTTTGGAGGAAGCCATAGCCAAGTATCCTGTTTCGCTTGATTTCCTTTATAATCTGGTGAATGTGCATATTGCCACGAACAATATGCCGAAGTTACTGTCGGCCATTGATCGTATTCTTGAAGTTGATCCCAATAATGATAAGGTATTGCCCATCAAGGCACGTATTTTGGAACGCCAGGGAAAGAATCAGGAAGCGCTTGATATCTACAAGCGTTTGTATGCTCTCCATCCCGATAGTTTTGAGTTGCTTACCGGATTGGCGCGTGTTAATTTCAATGTAGCTACGGAAATTGTGAATAACGGTGCTACTATTGCTAATGATACCGAATATGCGTTGGTACGTCAACGTGCTTCCGGTTATCTGCTGGATGCTAAAGACCTGTTCCTGAAAATTCTGGAAAAGGAACCTTCATCCAAAATGTATATGCAGGGCTTGGCAGGGGTATATCAGTATATGGATATGAAATCTGAGTATGAAGTCTTGATGAAAATTATTACTGACGGTGCTTCATATACTTCTTTCCCATCCCGTTTGCTGGCCTATAATGAGGCATTGAAGAAGACTGAAGGAGTGGCACAGCAACAGGAATCTGCTCCTGTGCCGGTGGAACCTGCTATGTTGGTCATTCATGTGGATAGTTTTATTGATGGTAATAATAATAAGGTAATAGATGCCGGTGAAAGTTTTGCTGTTCAATTTTCTGTTGAGAATAAGGGACAGGGAGATGCGTATAACATCCGCCTCCGTCTTTCCGAACAACAGGGATATGATGAATATTTCGACGGTCCCCGTGAGTTGGATGGTGGTAATATTCCCGCAGGAACTTCGAAGCAATACATTTTCCGTTATCTGGTAAAGAAAGAAATGCCCTCGGCACTGGCCAAGATTAATATCTATGCATTCGAAGCGAATGGTTTTGATGCTGATCCGTCAGAATTGATTGTTAATACACAGGAATATGCTATGCCGCGCCTGCGTGTGGCGGATCATCAGTTCTTTGCTTCCGAAGGTTCTTCTATCACTTTAGGTAAGAATGGTAAGCTGACGCTTGCTTTGCAGAATTTCGGTTCGAAGACAGCACGTAATGTGAAATTGAACTTCAAGTTGCCGAATAATGTGTTTACAACTGATGTACCCGAAATGACGATTGATAGTATTGCTCCGGGTGATGTGGCAACACTGGATTATGGTTTCCTTGTGAACAAGCGTTTCGATGGTGATTCAATCGCTGTGATGGTAAGCGTAAGTGAAGATTCCCGTTCTTCTTATCTGAGTGAGGCTTATAAGGTGAAGGTGGGTGAATACTTAACGGCATCCAGCACAATCAAGATTGACGGAGCTGTCCGTAAGGCGGTTGATCTTAAGAATGTTAGTTTAGGACTCAATACTGAGTTGCTGCAAGATATTCCTGTGGGTGCTGTGAACCGCCACCGTTATGCGTTGATTATCGGTAACGAAGATTATAGCATCACCGGTGCCAATGCAGAAATTAATGTGCCTTATGCCGTGAATGATGCTATGGTATTCCGTGAATATTGTGTACGTACATTCGGTGTACCTGATGGACAACTGAAAGTTGTTCCGAATGCTACGGCCGGTATGATGCACGAACAGCTTGACTGGTTGGTGAATATGGCAAGTACTGATCCTGAAGCGGAATTGATATTCTATTATTCCGGTCATGGTAATAATGATGAGGCTACGAAAGAACCTTATCTGCTGCCGGTAGATATTACGGGTAAGAACATTCGTCTGGGTATTTCTCTGGCGGATTTATATAAACGTCTGGCAACCTATCCTATCAAGGGAGCTTATGTTTTCCTGGATGCTTGCTTTAGTGGTGGTTACAAGAGTGCTGCTCCGTTGCTGGCCCAAAAAGGGGTACGTGTAGTACCGAAGGTGGGTTTGCCGCAGGGACATACCTTGAGTTTCTCATCCAGTAGCGGTGACCAGACCTCCAGCGTTTATCATGATAAGAAGCAGGGATATTATACTTACTTCCTGGTTAAATGTATCAAGGATGCAAAGGGAGATTTAACCATGAAAGAACTGTTTGAAAAGACCAATGCAGAGGTGAAGAAAGCTACTGCTTTGATTGGCAAGATGCAGGAACCTCAGTATATGGTTTCTCCTACATGGTCTGATTGGGCAGATGTGAAGCTGAAGACACCGGCGACAATGAATTAGTTTATTGGTAATATAGAAAAAGGGATTCTGTCGACATAAATGTTGCAGAGTCCCTTTTCTTTTTTCATCTTAAGTACTGTATCATAATTAAATGATAATTTAGGGGCTTATTATTAAAACGCAGATTAACGCAAATTTTCGCAGATTAAATAAAGACTGCGCTATGTGTGATAACAATATTCTTTGCGAAAATTTGCGTTAATCTGCGTTTCGCTAAATTCCCATTTATAGTACAAAACAATTTTGAATATCTACTTATTCCGTCTCAAAAATATGATTTCTTTTCATAAGCGCATGTAAAAGTTCCATAAAAAAGAACTCAAATACTGCCTGGAATAAGGGCAATGCATAACTTTGTGAAAGCAACAATAAAAACATAGAGTTATGGAGACAATGAACATATGTTGCGAATAGGTGTAAAGACTTCGATGTGGAATCCCTGGCATGGCTGTCATAAGTTTAGTACAGGCTGTCAGCATTGCTATGTTTATCGTACAGACGGTAAATATGGTAAGGATAGTTCCGTTGTGGCAAAGACAGAGAAGTTTAATCTGCCTGTGCAGCAAAAGAAAAACAAAACTTACAAGATACCTTCCGGTAATCTGGTCTATACATGTTTCACTTCTGATTTTCTGGTGGAAGACGCTGATGAATGGCGTCCTGAAGCATGGGAGATGATGCGGTTGAGACAAGATCTCCACTTTCTGTTTATCACTAAACGTATTGACCGACTGAAGGATTGTTTACCCTCAGATTGGGGAGAAGGATATGATAATGTAACAATCTGTTGTACGATGGAGAATCAGGATCGGATTGACTATCGCCTGCCTATTTATAAGGCAGCTCCCATAAAGCATAAAATTATTATTTGCGAACCGCTTCTCAGTCGGATAGATTTCAAGGGAGAGTTAGGTGAGTGGGTTGAGCAGGTTGTAGCCGGAGGAGAATCTGGACGGGAGGCGCGTGTATGCGATTATGACTGGGTTTTGGAGATTCGTCGTCAATGTATAGAAGCCAATGTGGGTTTCTGGTTTAAGCAGACAGGTTCTTATTTATTGAAAGAAGGAAAGGAGTTTAAAGTAGCCCGACAATTTCAGCACTCGCAGGCTCGGAAGGCGGAGATAAACTATGAGCCGGATCGTACCTCTTTTATAGAAGAGAATACAGGCAGCGCTATATTGTAGTCTCTTGTGTTCAACTATCCTATCGGTTTGATTGTTATATATTCATATATCAATAGCGTAAGATTTGTTGGAGAGCTGAAGATATGAAACAACTTATATTTGTATTGTTAATAAGTTGTCTGGCTTGTGCCGATAATCAGGCAGAGCAGGCAGAAAGGAAAAAAGATATGGAATCAACTAAGGAAATTTATCTGGCAGGAGGCTGTTTCTGGGGAACCGAGTATTTCCTGAAACTAATTGATGGCGTAGAAACTACGCAAGTCGGCTATGCAAACGGCAATATTGCCAATCCGACTTATAAACAAGTGTGTACCGGAACTACGGACTTTGCAGAAACCGTGAAAGTGCAGTATGATCCCCTCAAAGTGGACTTGCCTTTTCTTATAGATCTTTATTTCAAAACCATCGACCCTACCAGCGTAAACAGGCAGGGGAATGACAGGGGTACCCAATATCGTACGGGTATTTATTATACTGATTCGGCTGATTTAGCGGTTATTCAAGAAACTGTGCACCGTCTGGCGACAGCTTACCCCCGTCCGCTGGCAGTAGAAATAAAGCCTTTGAAGAATTTCTATCCGGCGGAAGACTATCACCAGGATTATCTGGATAAGAATCCGGGCGGATATTGTCATATCCATCCTGAACTATTTGACTTGGCGCGTAAGGCTAAAATGCCGAAAAAATCTGTTTATAGTAAACCGGATGATACGGTGTTGCGTTCCAAACTCACCGCAGAGCAATATGCCGTGACTCAAAAGAATGCAACCGAACCGGCTTTTCACAATGATTATTGGAATGAACACCGTCCCGGTATTTATGTAGATATCACTACGGGTGAGCCTTTGTTCGTTTCAACTGATAAGTTTGATTCCGGCTGTGGTTGGCCCAGTTTCTCAAAACCGATTGACCGTAAACTTATTCATGAGAAGATGGATACTTCTCATGGTATGGTACGCACAGAGGTTCGAAGTGCTACGGGTGATGCCCATTTAGGACATGTCTTCACTGATGGTCCGGCAGATAAAGGTGGTTTGCGTTATTGCATCAACAGTGCTTCGTTGAGATTCATTCCTAAAGAGAAGATGCAGGCTGAAGGATATGGAGAGTATATCAGTTTAGTAAAGTAATTTTTCGTATCCGGAAAACTTTCGTATCTTTAGCAAAAACGGAATTATGATTGAATTTAAAACTGTACCATTGGCATCACTTCTGAATCTGAGAAATCAATATCTGGATTCTTTGCGTTATCCTCAGGAATTACACTGCGAGTGGCTTGTTGCAAAAGGCACTTGTTTCTGTATCGAACAGGATGAAGAAAGAGTGGGGTATTTCATTCAGTCGGAAGAAGGAGAGCTGATTGAATTCTATCTGTATGATGAACTGCTTTCACGAAAAGAAGAAATATTCGGAAGAGCATTGAAAGAATTTCAGATTAAGAGTGCTTTCTGCAAGTCATTTGATGATTTGTTTATGGCTTGCTGCCATGCATATTGTCAATCCTGTGAAATAGGTGGCTATCTGTTCCGTTTCTTCACTGATGAGATAGTGATGCCTTTACAGGATGGGGTAACCGTTCGTAAGGCGAAAGAGATTGATATTCCGTTGTTGCTTATTCACGATAGTGATTTATATGAATCTCCCGAAGAGTTAAATTATACCGTTTCGCACCGGATGATATTTATGTATGAAAAGGATGGAGCACTTTTAGGATGCGGCTATCTTATTCGGGTACTTCCGGGAAAAGATATCTTTGATGTAGGAATGTGGGTAAATCCGGCATTCCGCAGGCAGGGGTATGCGACGATGATTATTTCATATCTTAAAGAATCATGCTTAAAAGCGGGATATACTCCTATTGCAGGGTGTGCTGCTGATAATGTTGCTTCGCGCAGGACGCTGGAGCGGTGTGGCTTTATGACAAAACATTGTGCCGTTGCATTTGATTTCTATCGGAAGTAACATTAAATGATCCGGGAACTTAAAGTCAAAAAACAGTAAATCATCGAATAAGAGGAAGCGGTGTTTCCTCCTATTCGATGATTTACTGTTTTTTATTTTAGTCATCAATGTCAATTACTCTCATCTTAGAGTCGAACTTGATTTCCCAACGGTTAGACAGCTTTACTTCATATTCTTTTTTATCCCGTTCAATCTGTAAGATTTTAACATCCGGATAGTTTGTCTTTACATAAGTACGGATTGCTTCCGGGATGATCTGTGCAGGGACTTCACTTTGCTGGCATTTAACTTCTGTCCATTCTCCCGCCTTATCGAATTCTACTTTTTCTCCATTAGTGAAGACCACATCATAGCTTTTATAGAATAATTCTGTTTCCTGTTTTGCCAATGCCACTTTATGATCTTTAAAGTAGGTATTGAGGAAAGTTTGAGCCTTTGCAGGGAGTTGGTTTACCTGGATCGGTTTGTCATTATCCGCCATTACCATTGTGTGCATTGTGAACATGCATACTAATAATAAAACTAACTTTTTCATATTCTTCTATTTTTAATAATTAATACTTTGGTTTATTCTGATATTGCAAAGGTAAAGGGAGATTCTGGAAAGAAACTGGAATTCCTTATCGAATGATTTGTTTCTCGGTGTGAAACT
>NZ_CBVI010000097.1 GCF_000513195.1 Bacteroides timonensis
ATTACTTGGAACTGTTTGTTTCATTGCTTGAAACTGTTTGTTTCATTACTTGAAACTATTTGTTTCGTTGCTTGAAACACTTCGTCCGGTCTGCTGAAACAGAACAGAGGGTAATTCGGCAGGTGGTAATAAGTTCTTGCCGATGTTAGCGAGGATGTGATATCAATAAACTTTAGCCTTGTGAGAAGTCTGCTGATAGCCATTTATGAACTTGGCGTGGAACAGGTGATGGTGATCGGGCACTTATCCCATCGGATATTAAGATAAACGGGTTTATTATTGATTCCATAACCGGAGAACTAAAACTTTTGATCTGACGGGACAGGAATAAATTCACTTGGTCGTCCGTTGTAGGTTAGTGTCAGTCTATGCATAGCCCTTGTTACAGCTACATAGAGCATACTTTTGTCAATGACTGAGTTGTAATTCTTGTCGTTGACATAGGGAATGATTACTTCGTCAAACTCCAATCCTTTTGCCATGTGAGATGAGGTAATGATAATACCTTTCATAAAAGCAGAGCTTTGATTGGACAGGAAATGGATATCACCGGTATGCACCCTGAGGCTTTCTGACAGTTCTCTTGCTTGTGTTTCGGTTTTGCATACTATCCCGAGTGACGTATAACCGGATTTTTTAAAAGAAGAAATTATACTGAAAATACCCAGTATTTCCTGTTTTATATCTTCAAACCGTAGGATTGCAGGAGGTTCACCATGACGTATGACAGGTTCTAATTCATGATTAGTCTGAATCCTTTGCGAGAAATCCGTGATTTCAAACGTAGAGCGGTAACTTTTGCATAGTTTCATTATTTCGCCTATAGTGAATGCTTTCCGAATCATATCGGCTGTTGACGAACCATAAGGGTTGACAGATTGTGATGCATCTCCGAGAATGGTCTTCCGGCAGGGGTAAAGTTTCTGAATTACTTTGTACTGGATAGGAGAATAATCCTGCATTTCGTCTATCAAAAGATGTTTGACACCGGGCGAAGTAATATTTCCGTCTAAAGCCAGATGCAGGTATGCCAAAGGTGCCAGGTCTGCATATTCCAACATCCGGTTCTTGCGTAATTTGAATAGTTCGGGTTTACCTATCCATACGAAAAACTCTTTATAAATCTGAAGATCGTTGTTACCTGCAAACATCTTCTTTATTTCTTTCTTCAACAGCTTTTTCTCTGAAGTGGTAATTGTAAAGTAGTATTGCACCTTTATCATTTCCAGGATATAATCCGTCATAGCTTCAGAACGCTGGCGCATGGGGTAACGGTTGAAGCGCCTGAATTGCTCTTCAATATATTCGGCGGGAATTGTGATGTGCCTGGTGAGTTTTACTTCTGCTGCTTTGAAGTAGTTGTTTTCCATATAGAGGATAAACTTATCGAGCTGTGAAATAAACTCAAAGGAAGATTTGTATTTGATTCGTTCAATGAAGTTCGAGGACGTTTTTTCGAGTAATTCCGTTACCTGTTCAAGGAAGTTCTGGTATTTGTATTTGTTTTCAAGAACTCCCGAAAGAATCTGCTCCATACTGGTTTCGGGCACACTTTCTTCGCCAAGCTCGGGAAGTACGTTCGAGATATAATCACCGAAAACTTTATTGGGTGAAATAATAAGTATATCTTTTGAGGAAATATTTCCTTTCAACGTATAGAGCAGGTAGGCGATGCGGTGTAAGGCAATGGATGTCTTGCCCGATCCGGCAACTCCCTGGATAATGAGCACGTGAGCTTCTTCATTGCGAATGATCCGGTTCTGTTCCCGCTGGATAGTGGTGACAATATTCTTCATTTTATCATCGGCATTGCTGCTGAGTTCCTTCTGAAGTATTTCATCATGTACAGTCAGCGAGCTTTCTATCATATATTCCATTTTTCCTTTACGGATGCGGTATTGGCGTTTAAGTGAAATATCTCCGTTGATTTCACCGGTAGGGGAGGTGTAAACCGCTTTCCCCAGTTCGTAATCGTAGAACATACCGGAAATGGGAGACCGCCAATCGTATATCAGATTAGTCTTACTTTGTGAATCATAGAACGTATGTATGCCTATATAAATAGGTAAAATGCTACTGCCGTTTTTCTTTTCCTCGAAATCTATCCGTCCGAAATAAGGAATATCCAGTATTTTGCCCAACCGCCTGCGTTTGTCAATTACGCTTTCACCCAGTGCGAAATGATTGAGGATGCTTTCGCGCATAGATCGGATTTCATGTGGATCGATATCTTTGTTTGACCAGATATAATCTTTGTATTCCTGTAAGGTTTCTACATGTTCTTTGACTGATGTATCGGTGTTATGAATCGTATCGTTAATGATGCCGATGATCTGTTGCAAGTACTTTTTTTCCTGCTTTTCTGTTTGATTGAATGTCATAACTCTTTTAATTTTTTATCTGGGAAGTTTGGAAAGGGTGGCAAAGTTAGTCTGAATTATCAGGTTATTAAATAGTTATTTATAGCTATATATCCGTCCTTTTTTCTACATTTGCACGTCATTACAAAAGAAAAACAATGGATATTCTTGATCTTGCCAGACGGAATCAACAGAAAGCCCGGAAAATTATAGAAGACACAAAAATCATCCCTATTTGGGAAAGTATAGGTGCCAGAGTCAATTTAGTAGGTTCTTTGAGTACAGGATTGCTGATGAAGCATCTTGACATTGATTTTCATATTTATACCTCACAATTTAGTCTGTGTGATAGCTTTCAGGCAATGGTGAAGTTTACGGAAAACAAGTCTTTCATGAAGATGGAGCATAAGAATCTGCTGGATACGGAGGAGGCATGTGTGGAGTGGCATGCCTGGTATCGGGATGCAGATAATGCGCTTTGGCAGATAGATATGATCCATATTTTGGAAGGTTCCCGGTATGATGGCTATTTTGAGAAGTTTGCCGAACGGCTTTCCGCTGTTTTGACTGATGAAACAAGGTATACCATTTTAAAATTGAAATATGATACGCCCGAGTCGGAAAAGATTATAGGAATAGAGTATTATAAGGCTGTTATCCGGGATGGTATACGCAGTTATGAGGACTTTATGGAATGGAGAAGTCTGCATCCGGTTACGGGAATTATGGACTGGATGCCGTAACTTGAATAATTCTTTCGCAGAGCGGTTAGCTTAGTATTCCTAACTTTAATCCTGCATTGATAGCTTCGATAGAATTCTGTACCCCTAATTTGTGCAATAGGTTTTGCCGGTGAATATTGACTGTATGAATACTGATGCAGAGATTGTGAGCTATTTCTTTACTTAATAATCCTTTTTGAATAAGCTGTAAAATCTCCAGTTCACGCTGTGTCAGATGAATCCGTGGAATAGATACTAAAGTAGGCGAGAACATTTCTCCATTTTTGAGATTCAATACAGTGCATTCCACTTGATCAGTTTCTGTCTGATTGGGTGCAATCTCTATATTTCCAAGTATCAGCCATGCTTTTCCGTTGCGGCTTTGTTCTAAAACCTGTTGTCGGCTGATTACCCGTATGTACTGTTGTTTGGCATTCATCAGCCGGAAACTATATATATTACAATAATCATTTCTTTGTTCGTGAGGCAGGCTATAGATGAACTTGCTAAGGTTAATCTGCAATTGCTCCAGTCGGGCGAAATCGTCCGGATGAAAGCGTGATTCCAAATAATCTCCCTGCTTCTCCAGAGTAGCTATTTTCCGGCTGTCATATCCTAGAATATCTGCAAAGTTAGAAGATGCGAAAGCATATCTGTATTTATAAACGTCAACTACAAATGAGCAACTTTTGCTGATTTTGGACATCTGTTGTAGCACAACTTTATCCTGTTCCCAAATGGCATAGTCGATTTCATTTGCAGACAAATGTTGCTTTGCCCACATCTCTTCTCTTGTGATTTCAGTTGATTTCATGCTGTGGAGTAATTTCACGCAAAAATATAATAACCGTTGATTTATCCGGGTAAGATCGCTTGCTTTTTTATTATTTTTCCTACATTTGCTGTGTAGAATTCACATAAAACGATTGTTCAACTTCCTGTTTATCTCTCAATTTTGCTTTTAAAGCATTAACTTCTGTTTTTTTGAGTTTATACCAAACTCCCATAAAGGTTCATTGCTACCATAAGAGCCGATAAGACACCGATTATAGCTATTACTATGTCATTTACTCTGCCATAGTTGGCAGAGTTAGTGGTTTGACGTTTAAATATAGCCGTAAACATTCCCACTGTTTGAAATTCCGGTTCGGGCAGATTTAAATCACGTTTACTGTAACATTCATGGTTTACACGCTGGTTTACACAACTTGCCTAAATCTGTGTAAACCATAGCCATGAAAACAAAAAAAAGAGAGTTACTTTTTGTTGTAACTCTCTGATTTTCAAGTGGTGCCACCAGGAATCGAACCTTTTGCTTCGGTTTATTCTAACTCCTTGAGTGACTGTACCTTTTTGCTTTATCTTTTATGAAAACCATTGAATTGGCCTTACGCTAAATTCATTGTTTTTCTTTACTAATCTGACAAAATTTGTCTCTTTGACACTGCAAATATAATACACAGGTTCGATTTCTGCAAATATTTTCATTCCTTTTAATTATAGTTTTCAACAAGAGAAAAAAATAAAAATATGTGCTTAATTAAATGCATTAAGAATTTATTTATTGTTTGGGGTGTTGACTTTAAAGTTGGAAATTTTGCTTCGCAAATCATTAGAAAGATATACCCCTTGAATCTTTATTTTGCATGAATAAACCAAAAGCACTAAAAGAGCAAAAATACAAATGACGACTATTTCACTAGGTGCCAAAAAGTTTGGAACTGACTTGGGCATGAAGGCACCTGCAAAGAGATCTACTAAACATAAGATTATGGCTCCCACCTTTCCTAAAGCACTCTTTACCTTTCTTGATTTTTGTATCTCTATATCGCTTACAATTTGTGCAATCACAGTATTATTGGTTTTCATTGCATATTCTTTCAACGTAAATATCGAAACTTCTTCATTCTTAAATAGAAAAATATAATTCCCAATTAAGGGTACTGCTAGTGTACATAATGCAAAGAGGATACAAGTAAAAAATTTCACAGTCCAAATACAGACAATACCTAATATTACGAATGGAATCAGGTTTATTAGAGTTAAATCCTGAAACGTAATTCCAGGTTCTTTTTGGGGACAACACACACCTAAATACAAATCTGTAAACACCAATAGAATAAGGACATTTGTCCATATATCCGTATCATAAATCTTGTGGTTGTCAAATAACGCAATCAAATCTTTCATGTTGTTCATAAATACTTTTTTAAATTAATAGTTTATAGTAAAGCGGCAGTCAACAGTTTTTAAATTTTCATTGTATTAAAATATAGAGTTTATACAGAAAAGAAACAGGGCTATTGGTTATCAATATCCTAAAACCTTATTCGATATAATGTCTACAGATTATACCATTCAAATATATTATGTGTTATTGGATTCTACAAATATACAGATACTATTCAGAATGTCATAACTTCTCCATAAATATTATTTTGTACAGTTTTGTTTTACTTATAATTCATGCTTTTATCATACTTTGCGGCATTGCTGCATGAAGGAGGTGTGCATGCCAAAACAGAAAAGTTTTTTTGAGCCATTCATGTAAAAAGGATATACAGGATGTCATCTGATGACTTTTAATGACATCTGATGACATTGCTTTTTATGTTTCGGGTATAAAGCGGTTCTTTGTCGTGTATTAATAGTGAACTAACCCTTGAAAATGAGATGCCATGAACATACAAGAAGCAAAGAACATCAGGCTTGTTGATTTTTTAGCCGGATTCGGATACGAACCGGTAATACAGCGTGGGAACAGCGTATGGTACAAATCGCCCTTCAGGACGGAAAAGGAAGCCTCTTTCAAGGTTGACCTCCATAAGGAACTGTGGTATGATTTCGGTCTGGGGAAGGGAGGGGATATTATAACGTTGGCCAAGGAGATTTATCGGACACAAGATATAGGTTATGTATTACAGTGTATTGAGAATAAAAGAGCCGTACTGAAACCGGTTACTGTTTCCTGTCCGTTTGAAAAGGCATATCCCGCCTTTCAAGATCTGAAAATCATTCCTCTTGCCAACCGGATACTGCTTACTTATCTGAAGGAACGGTGCATCGATCTGGAAACTGCCCGAAAAATATGCAGGGAAGCCCATTTTAAACGGAATGGGAAGAATTATTTTGCCATCGCTTTCCCTAATATTTCCGGAGGGTACGAAATCAGGAACAGGTATTTCAAGGCTTGTATTGCTCCCAAGGACATCAGTCGCATCATTAGCACGCCGGAAAGCAGGATTTGCTATATTTTTGAGGGGTTTATGGATTTTCTGTCTTTCAGACTGGCTTTTCCATCTTTGGAAGAGGGGGATTATATAGTGTTGAATTCTGTCAGTAACTTACAGAAGGCTTTTTCTTTCCTTTCACAATATGACGGCATCCGTTGCTGTCTGGATAATGATACCGCCGGGAAAAATGCGGTGCAGGCATTAAAGGACAAATACGGAATCCGTATATGCGATCTTTCGCATGAATATTCCGGATATAAGGATCTGAATGAATATTTGTGCGGGAAGAACAATCTGCTCCATATCTAATAGAAGTTTTGAAAAGACTGCCTTATGATATGCCCTTGTTTCCTTCCTGTCATATGTGGCAGAAGAAAACAAGGGTGATTTTTCATGTGGTGATACTATGTTAATAGTAGAATGTGGTCAGATGCGTTTTATGGTCTTTTACAATCTTTACTTCCTGCATCTGTCCGTATATCTCACGCATGGATACCGGACAATCCATCTTTTCCCATTCTTCCGGGGAAATCCTCATGTCGGAATGCCTGAAACACAGCATGACCATTTCCTGAGAATCCTCTTCTGCGAATATGGTACCTTCATGATCGTTGACAAACTGTTTGAGTCCATCCTCATCCTTACAGGATATTTCTCCGACGTACATATCCTCGCCCGACCGGGTGTTTTTGCGGATATGGATTTTGAACCATTCCCGGCTTTCCGGCTGTTCAGGTGCGCCACACTCCCACAGGGCTATTTTCGCATCGTAGTAAACCTCCCCGTTTTCACATGCCCCGTAATGCCCCCAATGCTTGAAACGGCCGGTAGTCCATGCCTTGAACCTTACATCGCCTGCCTTTACCAACAGACACTCACCGCCATGCATATCGCATTTGATACCCTCTTTGTCACGGGACACGAATGGAACACGGGAAAAATCCCGGAGTATAATGTCATCTCCATATACGGCATCTATAAAGAACAGCCGGGAACGCTCACCATAACCGGAAACAAAGAACAGGTTGTCTCCTGTCCGTGGATACCGGTCGGAGCGTGTCTTTTCGATGTGTTCCACCATGGTATTCACTTTATCTATATCTTCCTGTACAAGTCCGTGTATCCGATCATACCAGTAGTTCAGGCGGATGAAAGTTTCTTTGCTATACTTGTTTGTTGTCTGAATCATAATTTTCTTATTTCGTGATTAAACATTTCCGGCTTTGGCAAAGCCGATATTTCTATCTCTTACATGTCAGACATTTGTCTTTTGCTCTGATAGTGCAAGGCTTGGCGAAAAAATACCGCAGCGAAGCGAGGATGATTTTTTCAGCCAACCAGTCCGAAGGACCGCTTTGCGCATCAGAAGCAAAAGGCTACCTTTACATGTAAGAAATAGAAATGCTGACTGATATATGATTCCAAAATAAAAAAGGTGAGTATTTACGATAATATCCCAAATAGGCTTATCTGATTTATAATAACTGAAATCTTAAACTTTGAAAAGGAATTGAACGTTTTCAGATACAATACGTTATATTTGCATTTTTATAAGAAAAAACTACCGTCATAGTACCCAAATGACGGCAGTTTTATAAAAATTGCAAAATCGTATTAGAGTACGACTTGATAAAAGCAATACAAAATTACTTTTCAGTATTGTGAGTTCCTGAAGCTGTAATTTTGCATACAAGACGGTCATTTTGGCGTGAAGCATTGTTATCCCATTGCAAGGGACGGAGGTTGGATAGATTATCAGTTCCACCTTTTGAAACAGGAACGATATGGTCTATTTCCCAACCATATTCACTATTTCTATTTCCGTAGAACCTTCTTCCAATCCAAGCCTTGCATTGGTCTTGACGCCAAACAGCTGGGTCATTTCCAGCAACTGGTGTTGCCTTTTCCCATACTTGTTGAATGGTTTCTTCTGAAAAAGCCATAATATGCAATTTTAATTCGGGGAATCTTTGTATACGATAAGTTTATGTCGCCCCTGCAACAAGATTGTATCGTATATGTCTCTTATTCTCAGTTTTCAGGGGAGAAGTCTATAAAAGCCTGTCGCATATCCTCACGGACTTTAAGAAAAGGCTTGCGATACCTTATGGAAAAGGTAAACAAAATGAGTGCCAATACCCTTTTCCTGACAAAATGTCATAGCAATCTATGCCCAAAGTTATCAGATATAGAATAAAGAAAATTTGTAGATATAAATAGAACAATTATTTCAATTGAAGTACAAGACCGCGGTGGTAAAGAAGCGAATATCATCGTCAAAGGGGAACGGAACAATCAGATTATGTTTGAGGAACAGTTTGATTATAAGGACGAAGAAAAGTACTCTTTACGTCTTCATCTTCTGAAAGGGCGATTTATGGAAAAATTTTCGAAACTTGGCGAGAGTGTAGGTATTCTTTGTATCCGTAAACTATTCAATGATATAACGATACGGAGTAAAATGAAAGCTAATCCCGATTATAGAACACTTGATAAATAAAACGTTATGGAAGCTCAAACAACATGGACTGCTTTAAGGCATAGTCTCAAGATAAATTATTGGAGTGACCAAAAACAATGCTGGGTTAAGAAAGTAAAGAAAACCGCAGAGCAAGCTCCCAAGGTTAAATTTAGATAAAGGCAGGATTATTAGAGCCTTCAAACATAGTTCCTATTCTGACGTTGAAGTTCTTGCCCGTATTCTTATAGCGGTACATTCCATCGCCACGGTTATATACTTTGGACGTAGGGGTCATAAGGAGAAACAGGAATACCGTTTGCCCAGCGTTGCTGTTCCAGATACTTGATGCAGCTTTCCTCTGTAGGAAATGCTTCCAAGAGGTCATATAAAGAAGTGAATTTACCAATATTCATCTTACTAAAGTTTATAGTTCTTGCTATATATAACTCTGGTGAGAAAAGTTGCTTGGGAAAACAGTTATCTGTGTATATAGAAATACCGCCCAAAACTCTTGTTCTGAACGGCATTATTGGCAAAGTTAGTTAGGGTATTGTCGTAAATACTCACCATAAAAAACTTATAATCGGCCGGTTCTGTAATAAGAAAGCCATGAAACCCTCTCTTTTTATCGTTTCCATGACTTTCTTATGTTTATGTCGTGATACTTGGAAACGGGTATTACCAATGATCAAATGTTTCCACCCTGTTTTTTTCCAACAGAACAAGAATGTCCTTTTCCTTATATAATAATTTGCCTCCTACTTTGTAATAGGGCAACCTGCCGTTCATTCTGTAATCAGCCAGCGTTCTTCGTGTCAGCTTTAATTTCTCCGCCAACTCGCTGTCGGTAATGTAACGCTCTCCGTTCAGGACCGGACGAAAGTTTTTCTCCTGGTCATCCAGCATTTTGGACAGGGTGCTTATGTTCCGAAAAAAACGTATAATCTCAGGGCTTTCTTTGGTCAGTATGAATTGAGTCATAAGGATTCGGGGGTTACATGGTGAATACTGTTTTCCAAATAACGTATAATATCCTGACGCCTGTAATATACCTTGCGGTCTATATGGCTGTAAGGGATAATCCTGCTTCTCCGAAGTTGCAACAGCTTTCGGGGCGAGACATTCATAAGCATACACGCTTCCTGGTTATCAATCCAGTCATCCATACTACAGATGCCTCCTCCGCATGTTTCACGCATTTTCTTTTCAACGGCTTCCAAAGCCTCATTCATTTCCATGAATGCCTTAGCTTCGATACATACAAACTCCATAAACTCTGCTTTTTTTGTCCGGCACGAAAATACGGGAAGTAAAAGTCGTGGGCAAAAGGATGTCATCAAACGGCATCAGATGTCATCAGATGTCAGAGACCGCTCTGTTTGGGGAAGCAAATTAAAAGAATGGCTAAAAGTCTGTTTCTTTACCGGAAAAACAGTATTTTTATCCCGGACAATCTGTCCGAAAATAAAAAAACAGGAAATATGGAACTGATAATCAATGCAACATTATTACTAACGGCTATCGTTCTCTGGATATACGGACAATACTGGAGAAAAAAGTGCGGCAAGGTGCTATGCCAATATGCAGCAGCCTACGATGAGCGGGAAGACAGGGAGAAACCGCTACGTCAAGCCATCATAGCAGGAAATCCTCATGCACCGCTGTTATATGCGCTGACTTGTCCTGAGCTGTTTGATAAAGTCCGTCCGTTGCGATTGTTCTCATTCGGGAGCATTCGCTGCGTGTTTGCCGGCTATTATTTTCCCAAACGCTTTGAAAGCTGGCTTTGTGATGACCAGTTGGCATTCGTGCAAAAAGTATATGATTTCAAGGATGGAAAAGACAGCTGTACGGAATATTTTTCACAAGCATTCCTGCTTCTTTCCACTGATGAGGATATTACTGCCATGTTTATGCCGTGCAGCACATCAGACCGCTATTACAGACGTTTCTCAGGTATTGCCAGTTTTCTGGAAACGCATGGCTATGTCCGTTCAGGACTGGATTTAATATGCATTACGGAAAGCAGGGAGTGTAAACACGCCTCAGAAAAACGCTCTGAAATAAATACCGCCAACTATATGATGTCAAACGATCTGTACGGAAAGCGCGTGGTGATTGTCGATGATTTGCTGACCAGCGGATCCAGCCTGATGGAATACGCCCATAATCTGGAAAGGGCCGGTGCCAAAGTGGAAGGTGCTGTATTTCTTGCCCGTACCTTTCAGATGCCTTCGCCGACAAAAGTAAAACGCCTGGTATGGAAACGCCATCTATCAGTCCTGATCTGGAGAAGGTCTGACGACCTGTAAATTGTAAAGTTTACATTCGGATTTTACAATTTTACACCTCGAATTTTTACATTTCAATTTCCCCTATACTATTTTTATATCTGTATTTTATTGATTTGCAGCATTATATAATTCCCCGTCCAATATAAACGGATAATGTGGCATACATTTTTCACTGAATATGGCATATACTCTTGAAAGTGCGCACAAGAAAAGGGTATTCCAGTAATAACCTTTAAAAAGACAGGAGAAAATTGCCATGATGTATATAGACAATGAAGTGCTTGAAAAAATGATAATGACCATAGTGGAAGGTTTTGACCGTATAGAAAAGAAACTGGACAGGATGGGACGCGTGAAGGACTGCCTGAATGGAGACGAGCTTTTGGACAACTATGACATTGCCAAACTGCTAAACGTGTCATTGCGGACAGTCGCCCGTTACAGGGAAAAAGGGCTGATCCGTTATTACCAGACGGACGATAACGGGAAAAACTTCTACAGAAGCTCGGAAATACAGGAGTTTTTACAGAAACGTGGGAAAAAAGATAAGGGCGGGAATACCAACATGGGAAAGTTATGCTAACTTTGTTTCATAAACAGTTGTTATGAAGACAAATGCCAATTCAAGATATACCGTTGCAGTCCTTATTGACGGGGATAACGCATCCTTTGAGAGGATGGAAGATATAATGGGCTTTGTTTCCCGTTACGGGGATGCCGTTGTGAGACGAATTTATGGAGACTGGACGAGGAAAGCGCTTTCCGCATGGAAGGAAAGTGCCAGGGAGCATGGATTCAGGCTTGTACAAGCTTCCTCCCATGTTCCCGGAAAGAACACGACGGACATTGCACTGGTCATAGATGCGATGGATATTCTTCGGGACGGGCAGGTGGACTGTTTCTGCCTGGTGGCCAGTGACGGTGATTACAGCCTGCTTGCCCAACGGATACGGGAAGCCGGGGTGAAAGTGCTGGGATATGGGGAAGGAAAGACCCCGGTGTCATTGGTACGGTCCTGTTCCGTATTCCTGTATGCCGACCGGAAGGAAAGCAAGGCAGAGGAGAACACTCCCGAATTCTTTATCCGAAGGGATATGGAGTATTTCGACAAGGCTTTTGAGCAGGCGGCTGACGGCAAAGAAGAGGTTTCCCTTTCACTGATCGGCGGTGCATTGAAAAAAATGATGCCCAAATTCAAGGTCAGGAGATATGGATGCAAGACATTGGGCAAACTCTATGAAAAGTTGGACCGGTATGAGCTGGTCATGACGGAAAAGGGAGTGGCAAATGCCGTACGGCTGAAATATTAAACCGCATAGCAGGAGTGTTCCAAAACGTCAGTTTCTCCTATACATCGTTTTATGTATCAGGAGAAACTGACGTTTGTGTTCTATACCGGGATGGGGTTTACCCGTAACGTGTCAAGATTGAGATAGGCTCCCCGGTAGAACGTTCTTCCTTCCCTGAGCATGCGCCACAGGACGTCGCATCCGATTTGTGCCAACATGGAATTGATGAAGAGATCCTGCTTTTGCAATGCCTCCGTCAGCGAGCAGCTCGGTCCCGAATCCTTCTCCCTGATGGTGGAATAAGGAACTTCCTCCGTTATGACGTTCATCTTGGGTATAGGCAGGTATTCAGTAGAGGAGGGCTGCGGTATCTTGCTTTTGACATTTCCTATCAGTACTTGTCCGGTGGTCTGGGCATTGCCGAAATCCATCCAGTATATCGGTGATTTCTCGTCATCGTATGAACGTTCCCTATGCTTTTTCAAAAAACGCCACAGACCAGTCCGTGAACGGGTGGTGTCCGTGCAGGTGATGATGATATTCGCCAAAACGGAATCTGATGTTCCTGACGGATAGCATTGCCCTTTTGCCTCCCATGAAAAGCCGAAAAAGCGGTTGATACGGGTTACAAGTGCCACCGCCTTGTTCAGTCCGAGTTCGGATTCGCTGAACAACTGGCGTCCGATGTTCGCTTCCGTGACAGTATCGGGGTCAAAAACCGTCACGTGCAGGCCCGGATGTCCGAGTGCCTGCAATGCGATACTCATCCTTGCCAGATTGGTGGCCACCTGCGATCCGGTTCCGCCCGCACCGATTATGAAAACGGTTACGGGATGGTGGGGATTGAGCAGGTATCTGTCTGTATAATGAATCTTTTTCATACCAATAAGTCTTTAAGTTGTCTGTCCATAGGTTTCAATTCGTTATAGTCAAACGGATTGGTCCGTGCCTTTTCCGTCACCGAAACCAGATTGCTTTCGGTGGGATTCCTGCTTCCTCCCAAATGGGAAAATTCACTGAGCCAGAAGCGTTTTTCCCAATACTCAAGGAGTTTTGAGAAAGTCATGTTTTCCGGAGGAATCAACGAGGCATTTCCCAGACAGACACTGCTTCCCGTTACATTGAAAAACGGGGCAAGGAAAAGCGGGCTGTCTTCTGCCGGTGCTTCTCCCTTATAGGCAAAAATTTCCAGTCTGTCACCGGAAACCCTGTAAATGACACCGGGTACATGGAATGTCCCGTCCGGAATATTCAGCCTTTCGGAAAAGAACATCTGCCGTTTTCCCGGAGGATTGTACCAGATGTACCTCTCGTGTCCCTTGCGTGTATCGCACCACAGCATATTGGCGGGGATTTTCCCATGCGGTACATCCTGCCGGTTATCCGTATAGTATTCCACAAGGGAGTCCATAAATTCATACGTAACGGGGACGGCAGCCTCCATCCGGCCTCTGTCGTTGATCGGATGCAGTTCGAGATAATATGTCCCGTGTCCATAGCGGCCATCACTGTATTCGTAAGCAATCAGTGCCGCTTTGGGAACCATCACCTGTTGAAGTTTCTTAGTCAGTTCATTCATGTCATTCGTTTTAAAAGTTGTCATCAATATAGCCTGTAAAACACACCAACCATCTGGAAAGCCTTTCCGGATAGTCATCCATCTGAAAAAGACTGTCCGTTTCCGGTGTCAGTAGCTTGTAAGTGACCGGAGTAAGGGCATAGGTTTCCTGATAATCCGAATTCATATACCCCTTGACACACTCCGCCAATGTATCATCAGCAGAATAGACCAGTATGACCTGGCTTTCCATTCCCACCGGGGGAAAATCGCATTCCTCTTCATAAGCCCAATCGTACTGGTAGCCTGTCAATACCGGGCTTTCCGGAGTAATCAATGCCATGCCGTCCTCAATCAGTTCCAACAGCTTCAGCTCTTTTTCCTTTTTTGTCCGATAATTCCGCACAGCCTCCTCCAAAGACTTGCAGAACGGTTTGCCCGACATCCGTCTGAGTGCTTTCATCCGTTTTCCAGACTGATAGGAATCTGCCAGCCGTTTGTTCGCCCTGACTTCCTTCGGGGAAGCATCGGAATCCCGGTTTCCCCAGTCTTCCAGTTCTTCTATGGCAAAGTCATAATAAAATGTCTCAGTAATATCGTACAGCCCGTGATGCCGGACAAATAGCCGGATGAACTCTCTGACAATGTTCTTCAATGATGCCGAAAGCCGTTCGGTAAAATCAACCGGAATCCAAAACAAAGCAGGTTCCGGCCAGTCATGATGGCGGAACAGACAGAAATGCAGCCTTCCGCTTTTCTTTTCCAGATTGATACACTCCGGTACACACTCTTCCATAACTCTGTACAACTCGGTAATATTCAGGCGGGGGCAACCCCCTTTCCTGTATCGGAAAGGGAGTTTTATGCCCATAAGTTCCGCATATCTTGATGCCGACCGGTAGAGATAGTCAAAATTTTCCGGAGTCGTGAGATTGACCGGAGAATCATTATCCATATCCTGATGCCAATAATCCGGTGCAAGGGGTGTGATTCTACCGGTCAGAAAAGCATTGTGCTTCCCGGTGGCAGAAGTATCCTTCTTTTCCGTTCCGAGGTTCCCCTTCGGATGTGGGACGAACTTACTGAGAGAATAATCAGCCGTGCCAGTCCATCCTTGGCTTGTTCTGAAAGCTGTCTGCATGTTTCCTTATCCTTTTTTTTCTTGTTCATACCGCTTACCCTTTCACTCCGATGGTTGTCTTGAAGCGGTAAACCGCCTTGTCGTCCTCCCACTCAGGACCATGTACCGTTGCCGTAGTCAGTTCAGGGTAGGTCATGGAATAGAAGTCCATCACCTCGTTTACGGACAGTTCGCTGTTCGGATCATCCAACACGAGCTCCACGGAGTCCTTCTTGAATTTGAATACTCTCTGCAATCCTTTGATTTCAAGTGCCATATTATTTTTCTTTTATAGGGTTTAACAATATACCATATCCATTTGTGCCATATCCGTCATGCGGCATTCCTTCGGAAAGTCCGGATATTCCGCATAAGGGTCCTCCCTGAGCAGCTCCCGGTCATCCTCGTAATCCTTGTCGAAGTTATACATTGCAGCCTCCTGCACCGTTGCATACTGTGACGGAGCCGGTTGTTGCATCCAGCGATTGTCCGCCAATTGCGGTTGCGGCACCTGTACCGGTTGATGGAACTGGATGTCTTGCGGTTGTGGAGCAGCCTGCTGAGGAACCGGTTGCGGTGCAGGTTGCCTATATTGTACGGGCTGTACTTGCGGCTGTGCAACGGGTTGCGGAGCCGGGGCAGGCTGTTCGGGCATGAACATCGGAACTTGCTCTCCGCTCCGGTATTGTGGCGTCGGGGCTGCCATCGGTTGTGGAGCCGATTGCTGCAAGGATGGCTGTGGAGCAGTTACCGGCGGCTGTACCATGTCGAACAGACTTCCCTCGGATGCCTTCTTCTGCACTTCCGCCATTTTTTTGTCAATGTCCGCCTGTTTGTCCGGCTGTGCCAGTACCTTAGCCTGCCTGAGCCAGGTCAATGCTTCGGAATAATGCTTTCCTGCCGTGGCATCCTCAGCTTTCTTCAGCAGTTTTTCCATCTTTTCCCGTTTTTCACGGGCTTCCTTGGACTCCTTTTCCACCGTAGGCTTGGAGGTTTTGCTTTGTGAAACCGCCTGCTCTGCCTGCTTCTCGAACGATTCCAGGTTGGTAAGGATACCTTGCACTTTCTGTACGGGTGCACCGACAGCCTGCAGGAATCCTGCATCCAGTTCTTCCGGCGTACCGTTCAGGATGAGCGGGACAATGCGTTCGCCGGCCTTTACTCCCGACCGTCTGGGAACGACGGCAACCGTCAGATTGTCGTTTACCCGTCTGATGTTGATACTCAGGTCTGTGCCTGCCGTAATCATTTGGTTGATTGCTTGAAAAAACATAATGGTAAAATTTAAAATGTTATACATAAGTTTCCTTGAAAAAATCCTTCAGGATTCTCTGCCTGTCCGGATTCGAGGCGATGCCTTTCAACGGTTCCAGATAGTAGCCGATACGTCTGGGCCCGTCTGTCGTACAGGGAGGCTGTCTTTTGACAGGTGTTGTCCGGTTTGTGGCAGGCCATGCAGCCGGCATGACCGGAGCCGAGGATGTAAATGTGTAAGTTCTCATATCTTCTGCATTTGATGGTTATACAAGCATGCCCATGACAATCAGGACAAGGATTGTTTTCAAGACAAAGGTGAATGTCCTGAAGGCGAGACGGACCAGTGTTCCGGACATAAGGAACAGGACAGACAGGTACACGGGAATGACGCCCTTGCAGTAAAGCAGGCATATTCCCGTAAGCAGAACCAGTGCGACCACTTGCCTGCAGATGTTTTCGATGAGTTTCAGTTTCATGTCTTTAAATTTTTAAGAATGAATAATCCCATCGGGATATGTTTTCCCGATTTTATAGGCCTCCGGCCCTTGGATTGCCTTTTTGCGCAAGGCTTGGCAAAAGAAAATACCGCAGCGAAGCGAGGATGATTTTCTTTTAGCCGACCAGCCCCTGAAAGGGGCCGCCTTGCGGCAAAAACGAGGCAATCCAAGACCTTTGCCGCTTAAAAGCGGAAAAACGTATCTTGTACATATATAAAAAAGAGGCACAGACCCCAGTCTGCACCTCTTCTGTTCCGTACCTTCCGCCCGGCCGTCTATATGGAACCATGCGGCTGTCCATCTTCCGAAAGTTTCCGGAAAATCTCACCGGTAACCTCATTTACCGTTTCCAATACGCCATCCAGAAATTCTTTCTGTGTGAGTTCTCCCTGTTCAATCCGTGCCAGCTCCGCTTCCCAGCCGGAGGTGAGGGAGGCGTCAGCCACTTTCATTCCGCGTACCGTTTCATATAAAAGAAGACCTTTTGGGGTCGGGATAATGTATTTGCCCGAATACCGGATATATTTACGCTCCAGAAGCGTACGGATGATATTCGTGCGCGTGGATGCGGTTCCCAGACCGGTCTTGTCCATATAGTCCGCCAGTTCCTCATCCGTATAAGGGGCAGCGGGCAGCGATTTCCTGTGTATAAGGCTGCATCCCGTTACCGGCAGCTTCTCCTCCCGAAAAAGTTCAGGGGGTACGGGACAGAGGTCGTTGTCTTCCGCGACAAGCCGTTCCCTCTGAAAGATACCGAGCCACCCCGCTTCCAGAATACGGTATGTACGGATTCGGAACTTGCGTGCGGCACAGACCGCTTCAACCGTCGTATATTCCACCTTGCAGGGCGGCATGAACGTTTCAAGCATCCTGCCGACAACAAGGGTGTAAACCAGCCTTTCCTCCCTGTCCAGTTCCCCCGGCTGTATGCCGGTGATGACAATGGCATGATGCTCCGCCGTGTCCTGATTTCCGGTTACGCCTTTCCTTGCAGCAAGGTCGATCATACCGGCATATTGACGGAATTCCTTGCCGGACAGCAGCTTTTCCATAACCGGAGGCAACATGTCATACACGTCTCCGGGCAGCAGACGGCTGGAAGTGCGCGGGCAGGAGATCAGTTTTTTCTCATACAGGCTTTGGGTAATTTCCTGCACCCGTATGGCTGTCAGGTTATGGTAACGGTTCGCATCCTTCTGAAGCCCGGTCAGGTTATAAAGGGCAGGTGCGGTGATTTCCTCAGTCCGGCTGTTGACCGCCGTGATACGGGCATATCCTGCCGCCTTGCAGTCCTCGTAAAGTTCCAGGGCATCCCGGCGGTTGCAGAAATCTTCCACATGCCGCATCTTTATTATCTTCCCGTTCTTGCAGAGGCTGACGAATACGGGCCAGCTGTCTGCGGGAATGTGATTTTCCCTTTCCCTGTACCGTCCGCTTATCGCTGCCAATACAGGGGTCTGTACCCTTCCAAGCGAGTTGTTCCCGAAACCGACCGCCTTGCAGACGGCATAGCTCGAATTGACTCCAAGAAGCCAGTCGGCCTTGTTGCGGCTGTCTGCCGCCAAAAACAAGTTGTCGAACAGGCTGCAGGGACGAAGGTTTTCCATTCCTTTGGCAATGGCTTCGTCCGTCAAGGAGGAGATCCACAGGCGGAGGCAAGGTTTCCTGCATCCCAAAAAACGATAAAGATACCGGAACAGCATTTCCCCCTCGCGGGAAGCGTCGGTTGCCGTAACAATGGTGTCACACGCATCGAACACCCCGGCTATCACCTTCAACTGGAGCACCGCATTGATGTCGGGATTCCATCCCGTGTCCGTCTTTACATGCCGTACCGTCAGAAAAGGAGGCGGCAGCAGGGGGAAGTTCTCCCGCTCCACCCATGCCGTACCGGTATCTTTCGGCATCGCCAGGGAAAGCATGTTGCCGTATGTCCATGTTACCATGTATCCGTTTCCGCTCATATATCCGTTCTCTTTTCTGTCAGCTCCCAAAACCCTTGCTATCTCTCTGCCCACATTGGGCTTGTCAGTCACTATCGCTATCATATTCTTTTTCCTTTTGATGTTCCGTACCGTCAGGAACGGCACGGAACGTGAGTTATACTTATTGTTTCCCGGTCAAACTGCCGCCTCCTCCTTCTGACGGAGACCGTTTATTTCCATAACCGGTCTGCCGTTGCCGTCGGGTACCAGCTTCAGCGTGGCATCCATTGTCAGGCTGAGGACCGAAATATGGAGTTTCAGCGGAACGATGCCCGTTTCCTTTCCTTGCAGCAACAGTTCCATGTTGCCTTCCGCTTCCAGTTGTTTCTTACTGATACCTGCGGCCTTCAGACCGTCCCAGTCGATATCTTCCGTCTTATAAATATGACGGGTATTCTGATCCGTATTCATACGATTCGTTTTTTAGGTTTGTATGATTGATTCTGTTTCTCTCCGGGCAGGTCTATACTGCCTGCGATGCACCCTTCTTCTGCTCCTGCTGCTGTCCCTGTGCGGTCTCCGTCTGTGCGGCACGGCGGGAAGTGTCCCTGCGGATGTCCGGATTTTCCTGAAAATACTGCAACTGCCCGGAATAGGGATTGACTTTCAGGTAGGAACTGAAGGTCTGCCCGTTGTTTTTCAGCCCTTCGACAAGCAAAGTCTTGCCATCCTGGAGGTTCGCTTTTTCCTGTGCCGTGAACACGTGCCCGTAAACCTCCGCCGGAATACGCGGTGCCTGCTGCTCGTTGAATCCGTTCGGCGTGCGTGAATACATCGTCCTGCCGGTATTCATATCCAGCTTGACGAACGAGGAGAATTCCTCCCCGTTGCGCCCGATCATGTTTTCCAGATAGACCGGCTGTCCCTTGCGCAGGGTTTCCCTGTCTTCGGCAGTCAGCTGCACGTTGCAGATTTCCTTTGGAATATAAATCTCTCCGGTTTCCGGATTGTGCCGCGTGTAGTTCGGGCGCCCCGTAACCTTGTCTATCGTTACAAAGGACGAGAAGGTGTCATTCCTGTTCCTGAACTTCATGTCCTCCACCAGGATGGTATGTCCTTCGCTGAGCATTTTTATCTGGGTGGGCGAGAGAGGCACGCCTCCGATGGAACGTTCGTTGAAAATCTGGTTTTTCGGAAAGATGAATTCCAGTCCCCTGCGCTCGGCACTGTACTGGAGTGTGGCATCGAATTCCTTGCCTGCTTTGGAAGTCATACCCTCCACTTTGACAGGCTGTCCCTCCTTCAGCAGCCTGATCTCCTCTGCGGTAAGTTTGACCCCGCTCACTTCCTGCGGGATGTAAACGTGCTCCTGACGGACGGCAACCAGCTCGTTGGTGCTCTTGTCGATGGAAATCAGACAGGGGGTATATTCACTGCCGCGCAGGTTGAGTTCCGCCACACGCCCCATGTTGCCGGTCTCACGCAGGTTCTTCTTGTCCTCCTCGTTAAAGTTAAACCCGAAATAAGGACGTTCCAACTGCGGTTCCTTGCGTATGCCGTGAATGGCCAGTCCCACCTGTCCGTCCTGTTGCGGGATGAGTGAGAGCCTTGCATCCAGTTTGGCTGTCAGCAAACCGGAAAGATGGATGGTCAGGGGCACCAGTTTGTTGGTCTTGTAGCCCTTCAGCATGGAATCAAGGAGTCCCTGCTGTTCCAGCGAAGCCTTTGAGATTCCGACCTTTTCCAACTCCTCCCAGTTGACCATGTTCTCATTATACCGGTAACGCGGTCCTTGCGACTCCTGCGCTGCCTGTTGAGCCTGGGGCTGCTGCTGTTGCTGTGCCGCCTGCTGTACTTCGCTCTGTTGCAGGGGTTCCTGCGGTTGTGTCTCTTTGTCTGCCATAGCTGTTTTTTCTTTTTGGTTTACACTTTGTTCCTTCTTGTTTTCTCTCGGACGGATTTCGTAGCGTTTGAGGAACTCTTTCACCGCATCCGTCTGCTTTCCCTCCGACAAATCCCTGATGGCCTGCTTGTTCACCTTGTAGTCGTGGTAGGTCATGCGGAGCAGGCGGAAATGGGTAGGTTCCTTGAGCTGGCTCCAAAAATTCTTGATGAAGTTTTCGAGAATACTTGAATTCTTGTCGAATTTCAGGAATGAGTTTTCATTCTTCTCGTCCGCCGGAACCGTCTTCGCTTTTCCGTCCTTGTCAATTTCACTGACAGCCTGTACTCCGAATTTCGGATCGTTCTTGTTATGAACCAGCATCAATTCCGTAATCTGTTCCACTGGAAGAGCATCACTTCCGGCCTTCGGTTTCCGGGTCCGTTTGGGCTTTTCGTTCGGGGTCTTTTCTTGTGCCATACCTTTTCTTTTAGGGGTTAATGAATTGCTTTGACGCTTCAAAGGTATGGGGTATTTTCAAATAATATGCTGATTTTCAAAAAGGTGTCATCAGATGTCATCAAATGTCGTCAGATGTCATAAACATGACTGTTTCCAACGGCTAAACCGTGAACGGAGAAGAAGGGAAGTGAATAAACGGAAAGAGAGAAGATACGTGAGGCAGAAGGGAAAAAGCCTGCGCATCCGACACTAGAAAAAGAGCAGGCGGGCAGGCAAGACAAAACCATGCAGAACAGAGGGAGCTGAAGCCCCCTGTCTTCTCATGCCTTCCGCTTTTTTACAGCAAGACTTTCATAAGACCTGTATTCCGGCTGGATATGTGGAATTTCATGGATTATGAAACACGGCCTCTTCAAGCAGCCCATATCCTTTATCCATGCGTCACGTCGGTCGCAGTTTGCCCCTGTAATCGTTTTTCAAATCGAATCTGGATTGCCGCCGCATTCTTTTTCGTGAAAATTTTCCACGGCGAAGCCGCAAGGAAAATTTCCACGAAAAGATTCGGCAAATGCGGCCGGCAAGACAAATTCGATTTTCCTTTGATGAGGGGGAAAACTGTATCGCAAACAAACCTATCTGGAAATCCCGTGCAGGCTCATTCTCTTGTAAAGGGTCGGGCGGCTGATTCCCAACAAGGCCGCTGCCTGTGTCAGGTTCCCTTTAGAGATGGAAAGAGCCGTCTTGATCTGTTCTATGTTTCTTCTTTCATCTTTCTGCAAACACTTGTCTATCTTCTCTTTCCCCATGGGGTCAGAAACGGGCTCTCCCGTATATTGGAGCCGTAAGGAATTGGGGGTAATCAGTTTTCCTTTGCATATCAATACCGCCGCATGAATGACCTGTTTCAGTTCCCGTACATTTCCCGGCCAACTGTATCCCAGCAGCATCTTCTTTGCCGGTTCGTCAAAATCCAAGACCTCTTTCCGGAGCAACCCGCAAGATTGCTCCCGGAAAAAATCCGCCAAAGGAAGTATGTCCTCCAGGCAATTATGCAATGCAGGTACGGTGATGGTAAAATCCTGAAAGCGATAAAGCAGGTCCTTCCGGAAACGCTTTTCCGCAACAGCCTCCTGCAAATCCTCATTGGTAGCCGCAATGATGCGCACATCCATCAGCCTGTCCCGTTGTCCGCCTACCGGACGATACCGCCGTTCCTCCATGGCACGCAACAGCATCCGCTGCGTTTCTATCGAAAGGTTCTCCACCTCATCCATGAACAGGGTGCCTCCCTGCGCTTCCTGAAAATATCCTGCCTTTTCCTCTGTGGCTCCGGTAAACGCCCCCTTGACATGACCGAAAAAGGCGGAAGGTGCCAGCTCTTTGGACAAACTGCCGCAATCGACCGTTATATACGGCTTGCCGGATCTGAGGCTCTGCCTGTGAATCTTTTTTGCCAGGTGTTCCTTTCCCGTTCCGGTGCTTCCCAATATCAGTACCGTCATATCCGTCGGCGCTACCATGTGAATGTACCGGTTCAACTCGCAAAAAGGGGTGCTTTTGCGTTCATAGATTACCTTGGTGAAAGCCTCGTTCACCGTCCTTATTTTTTTGATGACGGGCAGCAGCCTGGTTTCAACCAGCGGTTTGAGGATATAATCTTCCGCACCCAGCTTCATGGTATGAACTGCGGAATGTATCTCTTCATAATTAGTCATCATGATGAACGGGTGCATATAGCCGTTCTCCCTCATCCACTGCAACAGCGTGGTACTTTCCCCGTCAGGCAATCTTAAATCCGCCAATACGATGTCATCCTCACGGACGGATGTCCCAATGACCTTCTTAGCCTGTGCCAGCCTGTAAGTCCTTACAGTATCCAAATCCGCCTTCTGCAAAAAATTGCAGATATAATTACAGAACAAGACATTGTCCTCAACAACAATTACTCTCATAAGCCTTCTTAGCCTGTTGTGCCAAACATATTATTTCTTTTCCTTTATCCAATACCTGCTGTACAGTCCGCCCGAACTCGTCCACAGAAAACTCTCCCGAATCCTGAAGCAGTGCAAACAACTCACGCAGCGGCTTGCCGGCATGAATGATCTCCCACGAGCCTGTCAGATGATGTATCCATTCTTTCAGTGCCTCATGATCATTCTTTTCTGCACATTCAGCCATAGCCTCCATATCCTTCCTTGTCTCCCGAATCAGGGTATCCAGCATCTTCCTCCTGTTCCCATATTTCAGCAGGGCATCGAGGTCTATCTGTTCAGACTGCCTTTCACTTCCCAGACATTCCGTACATACCTGCAAAAGTTCTTCGGCGGAAAACGGCTTTTTCAAACAGCCCGAAAATCCTGCCGCATACAAATCTCCCGTATCGCAGTTTCCCGATGCGGTACTCGCGATAACCGGAATGCTCCGTGAGTTTCCCACATTGGCCATGCGCAGGAGATTCAACACCTCGAATCCGTTTGTCCGGGGCATTTTCAAATCCGTAATCAAAAGGTCATAACTACGGCTGCGGACATGCTCCATCAGATCACGCGTGTTCTCACATACCGTGCAAGCCACCCCGTGATACGCAAACATTTCCCTGATTGCCGCCAGCAAAACGGTGTCATTGTCCAATACCAGTACCGTATAGGACTGTACGGAAATCCGGCTCCTGCCGCTCTCCGCCATCGTTTCCTCTGCCACAGCCAAAGGAAGACAGACAGTGAACCGGCTGCCCACCCCTTTCCGGCTTGCCACTTCAATCCTGCCGTCCAACAATCCGACCAGACCTTTTACTATTGAAAGTCCCAGTCCGACCCCTTCTTCCGCAATCGCATTGGGAAGCCTCTCGAATGCAGTGAAAATGCGTGTCTGCTCCTCATCGTCCATTCCGGTGCCGGTATCTTCCACGATAAGCGTCAATATGCCCTGGTCAAATTGTGTGCGAACCGTTACACTTCCCCGCTCCGTAAACTTGATTGCATTGGACAACAAGTTGCTTCCTATCTGTATTATCCTGTCCCTATCTCCTATAACAACCGCATCTCCGGCACTCAGCACGTTCAGCAAAAGGTTTTTTCCTGCTGCCAGCGGCATAAAATCCGTTTCCAAAATCTCGGTGACGGAACATAACCTGAACGGGACAGAAACGGCCTTTTCCCCGCCACTCTCCAACCGGAAAAATCCCAACAGGGAATTCAGCATGGAAGACATGTGTCCCGCCACCTGCCGTATGTTCCGGCTGTATTCCCTGCACTTCGACACTTCTCTTTCCGTGGAAAGCAATTCCGCATAGCTGCTGATAGAAGCAAGCGGCGCGCGCAAGTCATGGGTTACGGCCAGCATGATTTTCTTTCTTGCCTCAATCAGTTCCTCGTTTTCAAGAACGGTCTGCTCCAACTGACGGACTGTGCCTTCCAGCCTTTTTTTATAACGGTTTATACGCATCATATCCCGGTGTATCACCATATAGGACCATATCAGCAGCAAAACCATGAATGCCGTCAGACCGATGACCGTGGCAAATGACCGTTTCCCGGCTTCCGCAACTTCTTCTTCCTGTCTCTTCAATTCCGCTTGTACCGTTCCGTCCATATTCTCAATCATCTGCCGCAACTGCACGTTCAGCCTTCTGTTCATCCCATCCAAGCTGTCCGTCCGTTCTGCCAGCTTCCGGGCATACGTCTGCTGTCTGCCCACCACGCTCCGGTTAAGTTCATGAAGCATGGAGGTGGCAGAAGGAGAATCCGCCTTGTGGCGTTTTGCGAACAACCTCTTCAGGAATCCCCCTTTTTGGGCATTTTCCCGTTCACTCTGTCTGGCAATGGCCGGAATCTGCGCTGCAATTTCCCGGTCGGCTTCCTCCTGCCTGTGTACCCAATATATGATTTCCCGCATATACCGCTCCTTGGCTCTCCACAAATTACGGATGCTGTCTGCATGTGAGCCGGAAGAGGAGTACCTCAAGCTACACAACAGGCTGTCAATGTGCCGTTTCCGTTTCTGAAATAATAAAAAATCATGCTCACTCCACTCCATAAAGGTTTCACAGAAGAAAGAAAGCCTGAGCATTTTCACATATATATCATTTATCTCATGCTTTTTCCGGTTAATCATCCGTACTTCCATTTCCCTGGCCTTAGTCTCTTTCCATTCGCAGATGCCAACGTAAGCAATACCACTTATGATTACAATCTTGACCATATATCCTACCGCTATTTTGGCAAGAAGCGGTTGCAGGCGCAAAGATTTCAACAATTTATTCCTACTTTCCAATTATTCACTTTTTAATTCATTATATTCTATTAAAATTCTTTGCAAAATAAACCGACTGGTCGGTTTATTTTGCAAAGATAAGCCTTTTCCAAGAATAATGAAAAAAAACAGGTTCCAGCAAGTAAAGTTTTATCATTTATCAGTCTAAAAGACAACGGAATGAACTGATAGGGAGGAAAAGGAAAGGAATGCGGGCTTAAATTTCTGAGAACATCCCCAAGAAAGTCTTACCAATAGAAGTGTTCAATGCCTGTCTGCTGAACGCCTTGGCATCCTTTAAACTTATTTTATGACCATAAGCCACATTGGAAAGAAAGTCCTGTTCCCGGACAAGGAGTTGCTGATACATTTGTGGAAATTCGTCCATATATTCATGGGCGGAGGAAACAAACTGCATATAACATATCAGGGGATTGCCATTCAGATGTTCGGGAAAACTGTTTATCACCCGTTCTATCGGATTCCTGTATTGCCTTAAAAACTCATTCCAATCCTTGTCAGCCAAAGAATACATTTCACAAGAAATCTGCGAGTCGGGGAAAAAACGCATTCTGACAACCGCATCAATCAGTTTCTTTTTGGAAGGAAAGTAGTGTATGACAGCCCCTTTGGATTTATGTACGGCAACAGCCACATCACAGAATGAGGTCTGCTTCATTCCTTTTGTGATGAATAACCTGTATGCCTCCTCTATAATCCGCTGTTTCAAATTCGGGTCCATCCTACTGCCTATATTATAAAAAATAGCACAGACGCAATCAACATCCAAACATGGTAGTGGAATACCTAGAGACGAAGTGACGCACCTGTGCTATATATTTTAATATAGCGCAAGCTGTCATATTCCATCTTGTCTCTTTGAAATTTTCCACTTTTCGTTTGGAAGATGATATATGATACTATACTATGTCGTTTTAACAGCGCAAAAATACGTTATTTATCGTTTATTTCCAAATTTATACGACACTTAATAGCACTGTTCCATAAGAAAAGCGTCCGCTTTCAGGGACAAGCAGCAGTATTTTTTCACCGGATTTGAGTTTACGGGTAGAACAGAACTCATCCAAGGCAGCCAGTATTGCTGACGATCCGATATTTCCAACCCAGGTAAGATTGGTAAACCACTCTCGTTTGTACAATTCAAAACTCTCGTCTTTCATCGCTTCAATGAGATTACCATAAATAACCATTGACGAAGAGTGAGGTATTACATAATCCATATCGTCAGGAGTCATGCCATGTTTATTCAGACATGATTTAATATGTCTAATCCATAACGGCATCAACTTCGCCCCTAAAAGTTTAATGTCCTGTTTAATAACCATAACGGACTCATCGACCAATTCCTGACTTTCAAAAGATTTCCAGCTTTTCAGTTCACCGTCCTCCCTCCGGACAGCTCCGGCAAACATACAGGTAGGGGTTTCATTAGCATATGAATCCATTTCTATCCATTCAATCTTTAAAGATACGCCCTTTTCTCCCGGATGATTTTCCAATAATGCACAACTCGCACCATCGCTTAACATAAAGCGCAGGAAGTCCTTTTCCAAAGCCATATATGGATTGGTACCCAAATTGCAGCATCTTTCATATTCGATATCGAAGTTTTTGGATAAAAGCATTGCTGACACCAATTCAGATGTGCTGCATATTGCATTCTGTTTTTCTGATGCGGCTATGCTCAAATAAGCTATTTTCAGCGCTTGCAGACAAGACAGACAAACTCCAGCAGAAGAGAATATTTCAACAGGTTCTTCCCAAAGCCCATGTACCATAGACGCATGAGAAGGCAGGATCTGATCAGGGGTCGCAGTAGCACAAGCAAGCAACTCAATGTCCTTTTGGCTCTTATTGGTCAATGCCAGCAACTTACGTATAGCCAGCATCGCCATTTCTGCATTTGTATGTGTGATTTCTTGATTTTTGTTTAAGGCATAGTATCGCCGTTTAATTCCATTTTGCTTTAAAACTATCCGTTGCACTTTGGAATGTTTTCCAGAAATGAGTCCCAAGAACTCTTCCATTTCATCATTGGAAACAGGAGAGTTCGGAAAGAAGCTTGCAAGCCCAGTAATAAAAACATCTTTCTTCATTAGTTCAATTTTTAATTAGTTCATATTGATTATAAAGAACTACTTTCAGTTCTTCTATTCGCAATCCATTCACCAATGCATCCTGAAAACATTTTCCAAACAGCAGGATTCGAAATGTCAAAGCCAATGTAGAAGGATTAACATCGGATCTTATTTCTTTTGTTTCAACAGCCTTCACAAATATTCTTTCCCATAATTTAATCTCCTTATTTGTTATTTCGTTGAAAGCCTCGTTAAATCCCGGATAGAAATATTCTGCCTGCAAAATCAAGTTAAGATATGCACGTGTAATATTGGTCTTCTCTTTTTCTATGAGATAGATCCTCATTGCATTCATCGTTTCCTCCACCTTCTTTATGTAATAATCAATAAATTCAAGCAGAGAGGTGTGAGAAATGTCCTTGAACTTATTTTTGGCATCTTGTTTGTGAAAAATGTAAAAATCAATCACATCAATAAACAGTTCTTGCTTGCTTGGATAATGATATGACATGCATCCTCTTGATAAATTCAGACTTTTTTCTATCTCCTTCAGGGGAACCGTGTTGTAATCTTTTGTCAGAAACTGTTTGTATGCAGCTTCCCTGATTAATCTTTTTGTTTCTGAGCCTTTTACTCCTTTCATAACCTTGTTTTTTAGTATCATACAAAAGTAGGTCTTTTGAGTGAAAACACGTTCATTTTTAGTATAATTAAATATCTCCTACCCAATTACCATTAAATCATTTATGACCATACATACCAGTTTATGAAATAAATGCCAACGATGCCTTTTTCTTTTTTTTTCTTATACATATATTATTTTTTGCCTATATTTGTCTTCAAATAAGCCGATTAGTCGGTTTGTTCGGCATAGAGGAACCCAAACAGAAAGTGGAATTTCAAAACAGAGATGTTCCTCTATGTCTTTGTTATTCCATCTTCCGGCAACCGGATTCTATCCCTGTTCCGCCATATCCCTAAAAAATACCGACCGGATGGTATTTTTTTACGGCAAAAGTATAAATATATACCATAAAAACAAAGGGAAAGGCCAATTATGCATTCTATCGGCAAAGAAATGCCTATGAAATATACATAATCCGCTTTTCCCTATGAGAAACATTATGTTACCGGCTTATCTTGAAGGCATCTTCATCTTAACCTGTACTCCCTGTGAGTTTAAAACACGAACCGGTGTTTTTTCTCCGGCTTTCAAATAGAACAGAAGATAATCTTTCGCACGCTGGGACTCGAAGAGACTTTTTTCACGGTATTCGGCAATCCACTTTTGGATCATCGGAATCTGCCAGCGGTTCATCAAAATATAGTAGCCGAAATAATACTCCAAATCGCTCAGGAAAATATTGAGTTTCAGGTAATCCCACCAGAACTGTTCTTTCTTTTTGCTTTTGGCATTGAGTATGATAACCTGATGTTCATAAGTGTCACGAGGATTTTCCCAATCCTGTTGCGAAACAAATACATCGGGAACCACATTATCGGCATGGTCTTTTGCCGGAATGAAGTGAGACAAGGATTCGATGGAATCCTTTATCTTTTCATATAAGGATGGTTCGTACTCTTTGTTGTACAGTATAACATCCCGCAAACGGGTGGAAGTGAGATGGGTCACCACGGAACGTCCTATCATACAGTGATCCGGAACAGTCATTACCGATGCCAGCCTTTTCATGAATCTGATTTCCGCTTTTGCCTGTTCTTCCTTATCCGATTTTTTGAAAGGATAATCTGACCAGGCAATCTTCCGCATCCCCAGATGCAGTTCTGTAAGCTGCAACCCCGCATACGCACAGAAAATGGAAGCACGAATTATCTTGAAGATAGGGGTACGGTCACTCTCGTGTGCCACGTAAGGCAGATTTTCCACTCCAAAAAGCATTTCATTTTCCGCTATCAAGTCGGCAGAGATTGTCTTGCCTTCTTCCAGCCATCCCTTAATCTTGAAATTACGTTTTTGATATCCCCAGGTGTGAACAGGCCGCGTAGCTATCAGCGTCACACAATAATTGCCATTTTGCGGCGTGAAATCTACATTTTGCGGCGTTGCATTGAGCATCAGTTCGTTCAGCAACTTAATCTTTTGGGTATAGTCCATAAACTATTGGTTTTAAGTGAAACATTTTGTTAACAGTGCAAATGTAGGCATCAAGTTTCGTACCGGAGTTCCGTTTTTCGCCGAAAATCACTGCAACCTCAATAATATATTCTATTTTCATTCGAGCAAACACTTTCCGTTCGGCAACAAACCGATTAACGGGTCTGTTTTTGCAAATATATCTTTTTCCCTTCAAACAAGAGGAAAATGCAGGATTTATTTTTCAGAAAACAATACATAAACAGGCTACGCAATCAATCCGCAATAAAAAGGGAGCATAAAAGAACGGTGGCAAAGGATACCAGAATCTGACGGGAGACTATAAGAACGAGATTTCCGTATCCGGCAATACATCGGAAATATTTTCAACCGGATTGATGGAAATTTTAGCAGCATGTAACCAAGACAACTTTTGCTTTAGTTTTTGCATCCAAATACTCATACGGACCTTATGTTCTTTTTCATCTGCCACATCCAGTTCTATACAGGCAATAACGACTATCTTTTTCTGCCCGTCAAGCAGCAACCGGTTAATCAAGGTAAAAAAATCTTCATCGTTGGTTGAGAAACGTGCCGCATTGGTTGCCGTAGCAATCGTGTCCCTGACTTTGACTGCAATCCTGCGCATCAACTCGTCGCCTTTTGCCTGAAAAACTTCCTGAGTCTCCGCATCGTGCGTATGCCCCCTGTAATTCTTCACCTCGACCAGAAACAGCTGTCTGTTATCGTGAATGCCCAAGAAGTCCACCGCCTTGGTAGGTTGCAAGGCATTGCTTACCTTTTTGTGTGCCAAATGTTCATCGTACTTGACTACAGCCCATTGGGGAGAGCTGAACTTGAAGCTTATACCGCTTTCCTGAAAATTACTCATATCTGTTGATGAATTGCTGTTCCAAATCGTAAAAAGCCGCATATTCCTCCAATATCGGATTGTTCTGTATGCCTGCCAAGGTGTCGCTTTCCTCTACCATGATTCCCTTATCTTCCTTTTTCAAGCCGAAGAACTTGACGGTTATGTTCGTGTGCTCCTTGTATTCGGAATAGAGAGAAAGCGTATGTGTAAGCAGGTAGTCGTGAGTGGCAACGAAAATCTGCAAGCCGCATTTCTGAAGCACACGGATAAACTTTGCCACGACTTTCACAAGAGCCGGATTCAGGTTGGCTTCGGGCTCGTCCCAGAACAGGATGGTGTCCGCATTGATTTCCCCATTCAGTATGAGGTACAAGATGGAAGCCAGCTTGCGGAGTCCTTCCGCCACCAAGTGCGCTTCCATGTTCCCTTTTTCTGTCTGTATATAGAAACGTCCGTTCATCTGCAAGACCTTGAACTGCAATTCCTGCTCCAGCAACTCGATTGCCGGTTTCAACGGATTGTCTTCCGACTCACGCAATATGGGGAGTGACAACGCGTGCGCCAGATTGATATACGTTTGGTCAAATGAGATTTCACGTTTACTGCTCAAACCGATAAAGCCTTCGAACAAAGAGAACATCTCACGTGGGGGAATATAGATAAAGTGGCGGTCGTCCCACTTTTCGTCCGTTTCTAATTTTACAGTTGTTTTGGATGCGGATGAGAAGCTGTATTGCAACAGTTTGCCGTCTATCGTGACTGTAATGTTTGCCCTGCCTGAAGGCACTCCCTTGTTGACCAGGTTGCCTATGACATCCGGCTTGAAATAAAATATCATGTCTTCCGCCAAGATATACTCAAACTGTTCCTTGGAAGCTGAGTTCTTGCCGAGGAAGTCATGGCGTGCCTGCAAAGTTGCCGCCAAGCATTTGAGAACGTGCGTCTTGCCCGTACCATTCTTGCCAATAAGGACGTTTATCCCTTTGGTGAAATCAAACCGGGTATTTGCAAAGCCTGTAAAATCAGTTAATAATATGCTGTTAATCATTGAATATGTTTCATTTATAACTAAGTAACTACAAAGGTAATTTAAAAAACGGAAGCGACAAACCCGGTTTTAAAAAAGTTATGATTATTAGGCTTATGTTTTAGAACTATCAATGATTTGCCGATAGCACCGGAAACCCGTATCATCGATGAAGCCAGGCTGTATAAAAGTATATTGGCACGTGCCATCTGTAATCCGTTTTGGGATGAAGCTCCCCAACAGGATTCCAATGCCCAATATTCAGTAGGTGAAACCGATGTATCCGGCAGTTCAGTTGCCGAAGCAGCAGCCCGATCGGTTTGTCTTCTATCATTTATCAGATTCGGGTATGAGAAGCATCCGGTTGCCGTAACCAAAGATGAAGAACCAATCGAGGTAGGTAATATCTGGAAAGAGAAGCAACTGCACTCCATTCTGTTTGAAAGGGGGGAACTATCTCTTGAAAAGTATATTACCATTCGTTTCAGTGGAGGCAAGCTTGATTTCAGCCCGCAGGGTTTTTCCCTTATTGACGGCGAGAATCAGACCGAATTTATTGATTCATTCCGTAAATTTGAGGAATTGGACTGGAGTGCCATTGCTACAGATAATGGGTTGGATTATAAACCGTATAACAAGAACAAGAAAAGCAAGCGCTATTTTTCAGATGACTTATGGAGTAAAGGCATTAAGAAATTCAGAATCACTCAGCGGAACAGGTGCTTCGGCTATGTGGAGGATGGCGTTTTTTATGTGTTGAGATTTGATTTGGATCATGAGTTGAGTGATGTGGGGTGATGCTTTTATAGCTTTGGTGCATATTTTTACAAGGATAGTAAGCTGTCCAAAAACTCATATCCTGTTTACATGCATTATGCTATGTTTTAGATAAGAGTTCTTGGACAGTTTGATTATACCTTTTTCTATTTTAGTTCTTTTACAAATTCAACAAATATAAAGATTGGCATTTTGCTTATCTCTATACATTTTCAAAGGAAAATTAAAGGATTACAAATCCTAATACTCATTCCTAAAGATACAATGTCAATAAGATTTCCCGAAGGAACTCCTTTTTATCTGATTTATAAATAATCTACACTCCATTTATCATCTCTTAAAAATTTTCTTTTTTTGCTATCTATCAGGTACTTATTCTCTTTTTTGATGATTGTATACTGTAGGTATTTGTTATCATTTTGTGTTATTACAGTAAATTTATTCTTTCTAGTTTCTTGTATGTCAATCACTTTTTCCTCATTAGGGTCATAAATATAACTTCCTTCACTTCCCCATGATAAAGCATTTGGACGGCTCATTTTTCGTTCTTTATTTGTGCAATATTTAGTGAATATAAAAGTAGCCTTTTGTTTCATCATATCATGTTTTTCATTCCATGATAATTGAGTATTTTCATTTTTTAAGTTGTTGCAAAATTTCTCCCATTCATTCATTTCTGAAATAAAATTGAGGACAAGTTCTTTAATTGTTTTTTTTATAATGTCATCCATAATTAAATAATATTTTAATGAGAATTTAAGAAAGTATTTGTTTTTGTTTTACCGTTTGGAGTCGTATATGAATATACTATACTAGTAGGTCTTGTTCCACCATTTTCGTATTCCAATTGAATTGAAACATCAACACTGCCATATGTTTTAACAGCATCTGCTATTTCAGCTTCAAAAAGCCTAAATTGGCCTCTATTTATACGTGAATCTTGAGGGAAAACATTGTCAATATCTCCAGATCCACCTAAACGCTTTGCAATGATATGACCGGCATCATCTGTATCAAATCCTAATCCACGGGCTTGTGCTATAGATTTTTTATTTGTTCTTGTACCAGTTCCTAAATCACTACTGGTAATTGTTGCCTTCGCTGTTAATATTTTGTTTTGTAAACCACGGGTATAAACAGGTACAACAATCCATCCTAAAATATCAAATATAAAATTAGGATTATCTACATAACCATAAATAGTGGGATTATTTCCTGCTAATCTAATAGGGTCTTGTGAAATATATCCTCCTAAATTAGGTAAATAATATCTGAATCTATTATAATACAGCCCTGTTTCTTTGTCCGCATATTGCCCCTGAAACCTGAACGGACAATCAAACTCCATTCCTTTATCAACGGCAAGCATTTTCCCATAAATGTCCAGCGTGCAGTCCCAGGTCTTGTTTCCCTGTCCGTCGTACATCTGGATGGGTGTACCCATATAATCGGACACGATGGAATACTGTTTATCACCCTGAATTTTTGCCGTAGGCACAAACGTGTCCGCCTCGAACACCCAGGTGGTAACATCTTCTGCCGGTTCTTTTGGAAGGATGTTTTCCTCTTCGTCCGATTGTAAGCCAACGGCTTTATAGCTCCATTCGTGTAAAGGTACGTTTCCGTCCCACACCCAGCGTGTGGCCTTTCCGAAATACTGCTTGGCGGTGCGCCGTCCCAACGCATCGTAACGGAACTCCACCGGTCTTCCGTCCGGTCGTATGACCTTCTTCAGCATACCATTGGAAGCCCACTCGTAGAGCCATCCCGTTCCCGTAGCCAGACAACGGATGCCGCGTTCCTTCTCCATGCGTTTGCGGTCGTACCTTACGCCCATTTCCTGCAACTGCTTGAACTCTCGGAAAATGAGATTTCCCTCATCGTCGTAGTGGTAGAAACAATCCGGGTCCTCCAAAAGTTTTCCACCGGCACCGTATTTGCGGTCCTTCCTGTCCGGAGTTCCGAAGAGGTTACCCACGAAGTCCGGCACGCGGTAAATCACGTCCGTTTCCGAGCCCTGGGTGGTTTCCTGCCGGATAAGGAAGTCGAAACGGTCGTAGTCGTAGCGCATGACCGTTCCCGTCAGCTCGTTTTCCTTGGAGAGCAGGCGGCCCGCAATCCCCCACTCATAGCGGTATGCTCCACGCTCGATGCCTCCCGACCGTACCGACTTGCGCACCTCGCGCCCGAAACCGTCGCGCTCGGTGCAGACTGTTACGCCACCGGAGAAGGTGCGCTGCACCTCCAATCCCGTGTTGTCACGCACCCATGATGCCTGCCAGCCTTCGCCCGCCTGCATGGTCTGCAGGTTGCCTTCCCGGTCATAGGTATGACGGATGTCCGCTCCCAGACTGCTGGTGATGCGGGTACAGTTGCCTTCGCCGTCATAGGTACGGCTGACGGTGTATTCTCCCTGCCTTTCCTCGGTAACCAGTCCCGTCTTCCTGTCACGGGTGAACTCCAGCAGGTTCTCGCTGTTCTTCGCCTTGACAAGCATGCCGTCCTTGTCGTACGTGTAGAGGGAGACCTCCCCGTCATACTGTTCCTCCTTCAGGATATTGTCCAGTCCATCATACTGGTATTCCGTCCATTTTCCTCCGGGACGGTTCACACGGGTGACACGGCCCGCACCGTCGCGCTCGTACTCACGCCGCAGGCCGTCGAAGCCGGTTTCCGTAACGACCAGTCCCAGCCCGTCCAGCTCGAAGAAATAGTTGTCGCCCGCCTCGTTGCCGATGCGCCGGAGCTGCAACTCGCTGTTGTAGCCGAAGGTGATGTGGTGCCGTTCCTGCTCGCGGCTTTTCAGTACTCCCAGTGCCCCATAGGTGAACCTGACCTCGCGGATGTTGTCGCTGGCATGTACCATGTTCCCCATGGCATCGTACTCAAACCGGTGCACGTTGCCGTCCGGTTCTTCCAGCCGTACCAGGTTGTCCGCACGGTCGTAGGCATAACGGGTAACATTGCCTTTCACATCCACCGCCTGCACAAGCCTTCCCCTGCCGTCGTACTCCCACCGGCGGAACAGCCCGTTGGGGAACTGCAGCAGCTCCAGGTCGTACCTGTCGTTGAACGTGAGCGTGTAAACCCGGCCCTGTCCGTCCGTTATGGTACGCAACACGCCTCCCTCGTAGGCATATTTCACTGTCTCTCCGCCCGGTGTGGTCCGGCTGACGACGCGGTCCAGTCCGTCATAGTCCCATGAAAGCCTCTTTCCGCCCGGAGTGTAGAGCGAGACGAGGTTGCGGTTGCCGTTGTAGTCCAGAAAGGTGTCCTCGCCGTTCTCGTCCGTTATCCGGACCGGCTGGCCGAATTCGTTGTAGGAAGTCTTATGGGTGTAGCCTTCGGGGTTGACCGTGACCTCCAGCTCCTGAAAGCTGTTGTATTGGTGACGGGTAATTCCTCCGTTGGCATCCACTATCTTATAGATGAGTTTGTCTTCACCGTAATAATATTCGGTTTCGGCATTTTCCCCGTTACGGATATGGGTATATCCCTTGCCGTAATGGATGAAATATTCCATCACGCCTCCATCGCCCCATGTATGCACACAGCGGGCATTCTCCCCCTTACCTTCATATTCCCAATGGAAGGACATACCCCCTTGGTTGGTAAGCTGTACCAGCAGGTGTCCGCCGGAATAGACGAAATGCTTGCTGACATCCAGCGCATCCAGCGTTTCCACCATGTCGCCCCGGTCATCGTAACGGTAACGGACCAGCTTCACCTCCTCACCGTCCTGATTCACGGAAACGCAGAGTACCCGTCCCGACTCGTCGGTTTCCACTTTCAGGAATTCTCCCCGTGAGGATATGATTCCTGCCAGCCTTCCCCCCGAAGCGTATTCGAAGCGGATCCGGAATCCGTCCTTCGTGGAAATGCCCGATACCATGCGGTAACCGGAGCGGTTTTCGGGACCGTCAAAACGGTATTGCAACCCCCGGATGTCCGTAAGCATGTAACCCCGGCCATCGAGTGTCCATGCCAGCTGTTCCCTGCGGTCAAAATGGGATTCTCCAAGTTTCAGCGCAGGCAGGAAGGACTCCCGTCCGTCAGCATGACGGAATGCGAACGCCCCTTCCTCCAACTGCCGTATTCCTAGATTGTAGCTGTGGTGCCAATTGTATCCCAACGGACCGTCCACGGCGGCATCACTGTAATAGGTACGTTCCCATACGACGGGAATCGGACCCGGAAGCTCGAAGTCCACATTGGTGTGATAGACCCTGCCCGTAGCAGCGTCCACTGGCTCACCGAATATGATGCAAGCTGTTTTCTTGAGAATCCTGGCAAGCCGGGGATTCAATCCCGCCTTGTCTATCAATCCATGCAGCAGATGGGATATTTTTTTTCCGAGCTTTGACAATCCTTTCAGCCCCAGCTTCATCGCCAGCGCAAACACATCAATGGTAGGCGGTCCTCCCACAAGCACGGGATTTCCTACAGATGTGATGGTGGAGAGCATGGAAGTGGGGGCAAGCAGGGCCTTGCTCACCTTCCTGGGCTTCCCCTTGCGGGGAATCGTCGGTATTCCCACAATGTTGCATGAGAGTGCCGGATGTGTTAGAGAGGAACAGGGCGCACCGTCCGCCAGGACAGTGGAACTGCCCATCCACATCTCGGACTCGGACATACCGCTGACCAACGGGGCCGGATGCAATACAAATGCCGGCAGATGCACGATGCCGATACCTGCCTGCGCAATCCACTGGTTATGCACCTTGACCGACGGAGCCATACTCTTGAGGATGTTGCACGCCACTCCGGCCACTCCATCAGCCGCAGGCGGCATGGCAGCCGCCATGCCGGCCATGAGGTCTGCCATGAGGTCGTACACCTTGCCTACATGAGGCACAGGCATGATGGGAGAGGGAGGGGTAACGGTAGGATGCATGTCTATCCCGATGGACAGGTCGCCGAACTTGGCGACAGGCATACCCGGCATGGAAGGAAGGATTCCGCCCAGACCCGCCTGAATCTCGTCCAAAGCCGCCTTGGAGGCTGAAAAAAGGTCGGCAAAGCCCCGTCTGACGCTGCTGCTACCGGCGGCGTCAGCTATATTCTTGAACACATCTGACATGGTGAGAATTTTTTAGAATGTGAAAAAGAGACAACCGGGCGTTCCAACCGGCACACTCCGGCTGTCCCTGTAAGGACTTACCTATGCATCCTGTGCATAGTCGCTGTTCCAATCGTTCTCGTCATCCCCTTTTGTACCTTCCAACTTGATGACAAAACTCTTTGCCGGGAAATAAGGAGTCAGGTGAATGTCGAGGAAAATACGGTCTTTCTGCTTCGGATCGCGCTCGAAACGAAGAATCTTGAATTTCTCAATCAAGCGTCCGGGACCTTGTATGCTATCCAAAAACTTACTGATCTGGCCACGCAAATCCCTTTCCGCCTTGCTGTTCCAGTTCTCAAAGGCACGGCGGTTGAGGAAATCCATCAGCACTTTCGTTACCCAATCGAACACACGGACTACGGAATAGGTCTGCAATCCCAAGTTGTCCCCGTTGAACAATGTCTTGGCAGAGAAAGCCATCACCTTGCCGTATTCCTTTACCATCGGAATCAGGCCAATCTTCTCGATTTCGGAAATCTCGCTTTTTTTCAGGTTGAAGGCAACCCCGTCCACCTCGCTCATGGAACCATACTTCTTACCTGCGGTAACCTGTGCCATTACCGTCTTGTACACACTGCCGGCCAATGCCGCAGAAGGAGGAATCAGCAAGTCTTCGGTTTCGCCCAGTTCTGCATAGCGTCCCCGTCCTACCAGATAGTTGCAGGTCATACATACGTTGGACTTGTACACATCGCCTCCCGAAAGATTGGAATCAAAGAACATTTCAATGACATCATCCGGTTTTTCCAGATCAGCGAAATCCGTGTAAATCATCACCTTGTTGTCATGCGCAATCTTTGCCCATTTTTCAACAACCTTGTTAGAACCCAAATATCCCGGGATAACCAGCAGGGAATAGTTGGTACGCAAGTCCAAACGGTCATAATTCGCACGAAGCTCGTTTGCAATGGCATCGATAAAGAAGGAGTTGTCCAAATCGGTAAGCTGGCTCATCGAAGCGTTCACAATGGAGATATTCTTGATCTTGTCGGAATCCGTATTCTTGTAGAAGAGCATGACCGTGCGGTAGGACTTCTCCAACTGCCTGACCTCTTCCACCGCTTTCAGCTGGTTCTGGGATAGCAGACCGGACACCGCCGCAGATTTCTTCTGGCATAGTTCCACCATCTCGCTGATGGATTTGTTGCCTTTCAACATATCGACCCACATCTCAAGCCGTTTTTCCAGCTCCTTGCGCTCAGCCGCCCGTTCGGGGTCGGAAAGGAATATGTTCCGCCGTGCCTTACGCTCCGGATTCATGTTCTGTATGCCGTCCACGGAAGATTCCAAGACATTGAAACCGCCAAACTTAGCCAGAATCTGCAATTCAGCGTTCAGATTTCTGGACTGCGCCACAGCCTGTTGCTGCTGTACGGCTGCTTCTCTTTGTGTATTCTGTTCGCTCATAACTATCATTCATTAGTGGGGTTAGACTTCTCATTGTTCTTCAAATCGTCCAAAATGGCAGAAATCGCATTGACAAACGCTCCACGTGTCTCCGGATTTTCCAGTACCCGTTGCAGCACCTTGTTGGAACGCAACGACTTCTCCATCCTGTCCGCAAACTGCTTTTCCGCATTCAGGCCGGACAAGAATGGACTCTGTTCCGTCATTTTCCTGACAGAAAAATCACCGACATTGTGGAAACGGAAATTTTCCTCTACGGGAGCACCGTCCGCATCCGCGAACTCGATATCTATTTCCGGCCGGAAATGTGCAAAGACTTCGTCAATGTTGGTCAGACCTGCAACCACTTCGGGAGCCACCGGCTCATCCTTCGTCAGCTGTTCCACCAATAAGGTTCGATTTTGTGGAATTTCCGCAATACCTTCGGAAGCGTCAATCTTCACTTCGTTTCCGCCGATTCCATAATTACCAAGATCCATACTTATTCAATTTTAAATTTAAAATATATATTAATTAAATCTCGCTCAACTGAAAAAACTTCCCCTTCTTCTGGCCTTCGCCTGCTGCATATCCGGATTGTCCACCAGTTCCTTCCAATCCTCCCCAATCCATTCGCAGAGCTGCCGTTCCAATATCCCGACATCAATCGGAGCACGAACCAGCCTTCCCGTATGAAGAGCCAGATACGCCGCATAAACGAACGTGGAACTCCGCCTGATTTCGGCAGAAAGGTAGCTGCCTCCTGCCAGGGCAAGCAAAAAATATTCGAAAGCCTGTTCCATCTTTCCATCCTCATAGCGCAGGAAACCACACATGCGATAGCCTTCCATGACATAATAAGGATCCTTTTGCATGACGGCTTTTTTAGCCATCATGTCATACAAAGCAACCGCTTCCTCCCGTTTTTTCCCGGCTGTCAGAATGGCCGCTTTCATGGAAACAGCCATTTTCCAATAACTATATCCTGCCGTTTCACCGCCCTGCATCGCCTTTTCCGCCTCCCGGACGGTTTCGTCGCTGTATTTCATGCTATGCTTATATTCCCTGATAGCATAACATGCCTCGGATGCGATAAGCAGAGCGGAAATCCGGATATTCGTATCCTTTATTTCCTGTGCAATATCCAACAGTTTTCGGATTTCCCTGTCCAATAATTTCCAATCCTGCTTTTGTGTAGAATCCATGACAACCGTAACCTGCTGCTTGAACCGATTTTCAGGTGCAATCAGGTCGTTACCGCTATCCGACCGTGCCATCCGGTTATGCAAAGCCGCCGCCATATCGAACTGCGGGCGTATGCAAACCACTTCCCGAGACTCACCCAATCGGATACTCCTGTTCTTTTTCAAGTCAATGGTTGTCATCCGGATTCCCTGCGGGACACCTTCTTTCAGCACATTGCCGAACCATCCTGTCCGGGAATACCCCCTTTCCTGTTCTGGAGGAAAGTACAGACAGAAAAAGGCATCATCCAACCGGGAGATACATGCCTTGAAACGCAACATCTCTCTCCACAAGTTGCCTGCCGTATGCTCAACCGACACATCAGGAATGTATTCTTCCTTCAGCAACCCGTCGTGCCTCAGAGCCCTGAGAATATCATACTTCTCCTCAACCTTTTCTGAAAACCAACCCGCATATTCCTGCCAGAGTTGTTCAGTGTATTCCTCGTCATCCCCCCTGTACGGCGTATCAAAACGAAAGAATATGTCATCGAACTGCCCTACCGGAGAACGTTCTATTTCCAGAAACCTGTCCACCAAGTCCACATCGTTCTGCCCGACAATCCATACAGACAGTTTCCAGTCCCTGTTGCCGACTATGTCCGCCCAGTAATCGACCGCTTTGTAATATTCCTGTATCACAGATGCAGCTGCTCCCATGGCCAACCGAATTATGAGTTAAACTTTACTATTCCTCCCGAAACCGTTACGTTTCCCTTTCCCTCTATCATCAGATTTACACCGTTGACCGTTCCGTTCTTTGCAGCAACATCGTAATCCTTTGCCGCCTCCTGTTTGATATTGGTACCGCTGCTGTTAATTATACTCTTTTCGCTGCTGAGCACCATACATTCGTTGCCGGACAGCAATGTTACACTTTTCCTGCCTTCGAGAGCAATGGTATCGGCCTGCAAGCCTATCGACTTATCATCCATTACGATGACCGATTCCGCCTCGTTGGTAAGGGTAATGCTCTTTTTCGCCATGACGGTAATGGCATCCGTGCCATCCAACATGATCAGCTGTTTTCCCGTCTGGTCGGTAATAACGATGCTTCCCGTCTCATCATCAAAAACGATGGCATTGCCGCTGCGTGTGATAATGCTCTTGACCTTGTTGTCCTTGTCCCCTCCTTTACCTGAACCGGAATGGAACACCGATCCCGTAACATAGGGGCGGTCCGGGTTGCCATGCTCGTAGCTTACCATAACCTGATCGCCGATTTCCGGAACAAATACCCATCCGCGATTCTTGGGAACCGCACCACTTACTCCCGCATTAGGAGTCTGCACCCTGATCCAATTGGTTGTCTTGCCGTTTTTCTGCCAGTCGAAAGCCACTTTCACACGTCCCTGTCCCTTGTCGTCGTTGTTTTCCTTCACCGTAGCCAGTTCCGGCAACGCCAACGGCCGCTTCACATCGGGAACAGGAATATGTACCGTACCGTCCGGCACACCGACAAAACTATTGGAGTAATGTCCGTCACGGCGTACCTCATGCTCAATCCCGACAATACGGAACTTGCCTAAAGGAGGCAGTTTCATCCTGTCGGGGAAAGAAACATCGATGATTTCACCAATCCTTATCCGGCAAGTCTTTCCTATGCCTTTGATGTTCAGAAGATTGGCACCAGACGCATTCTTTACAATCCTCATCTGTTCGTCCAGTTCCGCCTTGTCCGTTACATGGGGGTCGGCAGCCGAGGTCGTTTTTGCGGTATATGCCTTCTCAGAGCAGCTGTGTGCAATAGACTGAAGGTCGTTCATGCCATCCGGTTTGGCAGGCGTATCCGCATTATGCTGTTTGTTCTCCTGCGCTACATAATCGTATCTTGCGGATTTACCCGGTACCAGATTGGCAACCAGACGTACTTCCTCCAAATCCATGTCATAAACAATCTTCTCCGTATTGTCCCTGTCAGGCTTGCCGAAATACACTTTCGTCCCGTCATAATAGAACCACTCCCCATAAAGAGCCGAAAGGCGATTCATAAAGTCAAAGACACTCTCGTTATACTGTGCCATGTAGGGTATGGGCGCCGCATACTTGGGATTGGAAACCAGATTGACCTTTCCATACTCCTGCGTCGCCTCCTTTATTATGGTAGAGAGGGACTGATCCATCCAAGAATCGAGTGTCCTGTTGTTCTCATACAGTATCGTAGGGCTTGTTCCGTGAATGGCCACTCCGCCTGTCTCGCCCATGCTTCCAACCATTTCCACTTGAGTGATGATTCCCTCGAAGTCATAACTTTCACCCGTCTGCCTATGGACAAATGAAATGCTGGCAGTCTCCCCGATGTAGCCGATGAATTTTTCCGGGGTCTGTTGGAACGTATTGTTAGGCGACAGATAATTCACCACCACAGTGAAGGTGTGATGCCGGTTGAAACCCTGACGGAGATGCAGTGAAACGAATTTCTGTTCTTCTCCTTTCACGGTTACTTTAGTAGCCACCAAATTCAGAAAACTTGCTCCCATACTATCTTAAACTATGATTTTAAATAAATAATCCGACTGGTCGGTATGTTTTTTGGCGCCGAAATAACCGGAATTGGTATATTCCGGCACCTTAAAACTTTGATTAGGAAACAACCATTAGTTGTTTTCCGGCCAATCCTGTACAAATGTAGCCTCGTCCATCTTCACGGTCTGTGCAGAAATGGCGAACTTGATTGTCATCGGATACTGGTTAGCCACATTCAGTGCCTCTTCGTAATCCACCACATAACCATTTTCGAACACCAATTCCTTCATTTTGGCATCTTCATCCGCTTTCTTGAAGACGATGTTTCCGTTTACGGGCTGGTACTGCTTGAACATCTTATCCAGCACAATGGTATCGGGAGTTGATTCGACTTCCACATAGATTGTGCCACCATAAATGTCAGATGCCGGACGGCCTTTGGGGTCCACATCACGATTGAACTTAACTCTCCAGGTCAGTACATCAAACTCTCTTGAGTCCGAAAACTTAAATGACGCTTTAAATGCCATATTCTCAAAGTTTTAAATTAAAAAATAAGTTGATTTTGAAATATCCGGTCAAAGGAGGCCTGCTACAGTCCTATCTTTGTCCTTCAATTTCTGCGCCCAATATATGGCATTTTCTGAAAACTACAAAGAACTTTTGATGATTTTTTCTTGTTTTTACCGAAAATATGCCCATAAGCATAAAAAAAAGGCTGCCAACAATAGCCGAATTATTTTTTTTGCCTTATATTTGCAATGTTCTCCTGCGCAATTTTTAAATCTTACGATTATGGAAACAGGAGTTGGTTTCATCAATCTTGATGATTCTGTAAAAATTGCGCTTAACATAGCACTTGCAGTGGCTCGTGAAAATGCGAACGAGTGTTATACACCCTCGCATTTGTTGAAGGCTCTACTTCATAAAGATGTAGGGTTAAGAGATTTTATAATAAGTATAGGCAAGGATTTAGGCTATCTGGAGGAATGGGCGGACGTGTATATCGAACAATGCCCGAAATCCACCCAGTTGTCCGAAATCAAGCCTTCGGAACGGATTGACGCCGTTTTCCGTGCCGCAGACGATGCACGAATCCAGTTCGGGCTGTTCGACATCAATCCCATCTGTGTGCTATTGGCACTGGCAAAACCCGGTGTCGCTTTTTCCAGCGACCAGCTCAGGTCTTTCCCCATTCTGGAAAAGGATATCCATTCCATATATATAGGTAACGGGCAGCCGGCATGTCCTTCCGCCACTACGGAGAAGTCCTATGCCCCGACTTCCGCCTCATCCTCCTTCTTGGGCAAATACTGTGTGGATCTAACCGAAGATGCGGCCAACAAGCTGCATCCGGTCATCAACCGCGACCGTGAAAACCGTATGGTCATGGAGATACTGGGAAGCCGGAGCAAGTCCAATGTCCTGATTGTCGGTGATGCCGGAGTAGGAAAGACAGCACTGGTTTACGGACTTGCCTGGGACATAGTCAACCATAAAGTACCCTCGTTTCTGGAAGAAACCCGTGTATTTGAACTGGACAACGCCTCCCTGATTGCGGGAGCCACCTACAAGGGGGAAATCGAGGATCGCCTGAAAAACATCCTGAAAGAATTGCGGAATATCGACAATGCAATCCTGTTTATTGACGAAATCCATGTATTGCTGGACAACCGACAAGGAAATACCGGTGCGGGAAATGTATTGAAATCCGAACTGTCGCACGGCGACCTGACCGTCATCGGTGCCACCACCATTGACGAATACCGCAAAATAATCGAGCCGGACCATGCTTTCAGCCGCCGTTTCGAGGTCATACAGGTAAGCGAACCGGACATAAAGTCTGCTATCCAGATGCTACACTCCGTGCAGAAACAATACGTGGACTACCATCATGTAAGAATCAGCAACGAAGCCGTAGCCGAATGTGTCCGTCTTGCCAAACGGTATATCAAAGACCGCCGTCTGCCTGATTCCGCCATCGGTCTGCTGGACATGACGCTCTCCGCCATCAAGATGGTCAATGAAACAGGAAAGAAAAATGTGGAGGCCCTGTTGTCCGGGCTGGATGAAATAGAAAAGGACGAAAAGGACCTTCAGGAAAAGACCGAAGAACTGAAAACGCTGCTTTTCGTAATGCACAACAAATTAAGCCCCATCCTTTTAGGAGTCATACCCGATGAAGCGGACATCCATGAATTGCAGGAGTATGAAGAACTGACCGGCTATCTGAGAAACGCATTGAACGTCCTCCTCCAATTTGCAGAGAAGAAAATAGAGGAGGTGGGTATCTATGAGGTAGCCGCCGTTGTCGCCAGCAAGACAGGCATCCCCATCGGCAAGATACAGTCGCAGGAAAAGGAACGGCTACTCAATATGGAAGATTATCTGAGGCGACGCGTCGTCGGACAGGACCAGGCCCTGAAGACATTGACGGATGCCATCCTGGAATCCCGTAGCGGCATGAACAAGCCGGGACAGCCCATCGGCTCCTTCTTCCTGCTGGGACCCACCGGTACCGGCAAGACCGAACTTGCCAAAGCACTGGCGGAAGCCCTGTTCAATGACGAGAAATCCATGATCCGATTCGACATGTCCGAGTTCAAGGAAGAACACTCCGCCGCCCTGCTGTACGGAGCGCCTCCGGGATATGTGGGATATGAGGAAGGCGGCATGCTGGTCAATAAAATACGGCAACAGCCATATACCGTTGTCCTCTTTGATGAAATAGAGAAAGCGCATCCGTCCGTATATGACATTTTCCTGCAAATCATGGACGAGGGAAAACTGCATGACCGTCTGGGCAAGGAAGGGGATTTCTCCAACTCCATCGTGCTGTTCACATCCAATGTAGGAAGCGAGTGGCTGACCAAGCAACTTGAGTCCGGCAATGTTCCGTCCACCACCCAGATCATGGAGGTGATGGGGCAGTATTTCCGTCCGGAGTTTCTGGCACGCCTGTCTGAAATCGTTCCGTTCTCCCCCATCCGCGAAGACATACTCCTGAAAATATTCGACATACAGTTCAATGGAGTCAGAAAGCTTCTGGACAAGCAGGGTATCGGCATAACCATCACCGATGATGCCCGTAAGATGCTTGCACACAAAGGATTCACACCCAAATACGGTGCCCGCCAAGTGGCCGGTGTAATCCGTAACTATCTGCGCAGACCGATTTCACGGCTTATCATCAACGAGGAGCTGGGCAAAGGAAAAAGTCTGGAGGTAGGTCTGGACGAACAGAATGAATTAACCTGGAATATTCACCAATAATCAAGTATCGTATGTTTGGATATACCGTATTCTTAAAGATAGGCAACCTGGCTGCCTCCTCACTGACCGACATGTACAAGGACAGCTACCAACTCATCGGCTGCGAATTCGGATTTGCCCAAGGGATAGATATTAAAGGACAGGCACAGACCGAGGTAAAAGGCGGCACATTCTATGTGACCTATCCCCATCTTCCCAACCGTGATATGATCCAGTGGATGCTGGATGCCCGTAAATACCAGAGCGGAGCCATCGTAGTTCATGACAACCAAGGCTCCACGCTCGAAAAGATACTCTTTGAGAAAGCGACTTGTGTGGATATGGAAATCAGCTATATCCGGCAGGGCAAAAGCTATATTGCGACCAAACTGACCGTACAGGCACAGAAACTGGCATTCGGTACAGAAGAGTTTGAAAATCAGTGGGTGTTTTAAAAACAGCAGCGTTATGGGACTTTTTAATTTTCCGCAAGTGGACAGCAACGTGAATGTCATATTCAGCGTTGACGGCGACGAATATGCAGTGGAACAGTTCAAAATAGGTTTTCACCAGCCAGTAGATAACCTAAAGAACCAACCGGAAGGCGAAGTGCGAGGGGGACGAATCATGATAACCCTTTCGCAGACGGTGAAAAGCAACATCTACGGATGGGCTGTGAAACCGTGGGTGAAAAAGAACGGGGCAGTTCTGTTCAAGACCGGAACGTCCGGGGTGATATTTGAGGTGGCGTTTATGAACGCGTATTGCATAAGGCTACACAGAAGTATCAGTTTCGGACAGGGGTTATCTACAACATTAACGATTTCTCCAGAAACATTAACTGTTCAAGGTGTTGATTTCGACAATAGATGGGTGTAATATGGGAAATTATAGAACAACATATATGGAGTTAGATGACTTTAGGGTCAGCTGTATCCAAGGATATCCTTATGAAGGATTTGTCATTGGGTGTGGGTATGCATATGTTGAAAACATCCCATCGGAGATGGCTATATTAGAAAATTCATCATATATATACAATCCAATAAAAGTTCAACAAATAGATACTTCTTTGTTGGCAATTATCAAGAGCCTTCATTTGACACCTGATGATATTCGTAATAAATTAGTTTCAGAAAAAGGAGATATGTATGTCTTAAATATTCCAGAAGGCCCATTGATGATACCTAAAAAGGATTCTGAAATAATCATATCTACCGATGAATCCGATACTTATTTCAATATTAAAATTGAAGTGAAAAGTATGGATATAAATGAAACATATGATTATGATTTTGATAACTATAATCATAGTAATCGTTTGTCAATAGAGTTACTGAAACTTTTAGGAACTAAAGATACTAACACTTTGATTGATAGTCTTATAGATTACTCAAAGGAAGTATGTGGATATGTTGGCAATTTTGCAGAAGGTTTGACTAAAACAGGAAAAACTAGAATTTCAAATAAAAATTTGAGACTTTATTTTGAAAAACAATCAGGATATATCTTTTATGGTAATCAATATGTTAAGACTTATTCACTTTTTCGTATCGGGGAGAAAATAGGAAATGCAATAAAACCTATTGAATATGGATTAAATGCTCTTGAAATAGGGTACGCTTTGGCTAAAGATAAAGGATTTGGAGATAATACCCAAAATACTATTTTAAAAATTGGTGGTGGCATGGCTGGAGGGGCTGCTGGTTTATATTTAGGTACAAAAATAGGAACGTTTTTAGGAGCTACTGTTGCTGGGCTATTTACTGCTGGTATTGGAATCGGTGCCGGCGCTGCTATTGGAGGGTTTATCGGAAGTGCTATTGGAGGGTATTTTGGTGGTGAGTTGGGAGAAGATATTATTATCGATATTTCAAATTCTTTGATATTAAAATGAAAACATTGCTTAATTTATATTGGAATATAATGTTTTATTGTACATATACATTGTTGTTCTATCTTTTTAATAGATTGCTAAATCCAATATATTGGTTGCAAAACAAAAAAGTTAGATTACGACTTAATGAATATATTAACAATATTGTGTCTTTTTTGAATAAACGAGAAGTGGATGAACGAGGTATAGATTCTGGGATTATTATATTTTCAACTTCTTATATTTGTGCCCATACACTTTGTTTTTTAAGTTTTATATTTTGGCTTATTTATAAAATTACTAGGGTCAATGTCATTCAAATGGCTTTCAATAACATGTTGGTATTAAGTATATTTTTTGTGATTATATGTGCGGTTATATATATTACGAACTATTTGTTTTTGTTTAAAAAAAATAAGTACGAGTTTTTTTTGTGAAGTTTAATACGGATAAAAAATATACACTATATTATGGAATATTTTTATTCTCTTTGACAATGCAGTGTATATTGGTTTGGATTATGATTAGTTGCTAATAAGATTAAATTTCATATAAGACGAGAATTTAAAGACTCTGAATATCAATTTTCTAAACCTTATTCAATATATCGTTAATATTTAAATAGATTATTATGAGACAATATAAAGTATTAGTGATTTATATCATAGCTAATGGTCAATTAGAAAAGTCTTTTGAAGAAGAACTGGAGAAATACGGATTAGAACGTGTGGGAGAACGAGGTATATTCGCCCTCCCTTTAGAGGAATATCGGACAAAGGTACAGGCATTCAAAGCCTACCTGCTAGCCTACGCCCGCAAGCATCTGGACAGCCAAGATACGGTACTGTTCGTTGAATCACGCATGAACGAGGAACGGACTCTGACAACCATGCTGCAAACCAATCTGATGAGTGAAGAAGAATAAAAAAACATAAGGATATGAGTGCACAATCGTATATCAAGTTCTGGACAGCCGAACCCTCGGAGCATGAGGAAGTGCAGGCATACGACCTGCTGGGCTACGAGTATGACTTCCGGAAAGAAACCACTCCTAACGGAAAGGTAACCGGGAAGACCTACGGAGGTAAAATACGGGTAAGCATTGCCGGATTTCCTACAGAGGAACTCTTGGAATGGATGTTCAATTCAAGAATCCTGAAGGACGGAGAGGTGATGAACACTTCCGGCCTGCCCGGTACTCCCAAAGAGATCATCCGTTTCAAGGGAGCAAAATGCCTTGATTTCAATGTGCATTCAACAACCAAAGAGAGCCGTATATCACTATTCATCCACTTCCGGGAAATGGAGACCGGCGATTCGTGTCACTTAAACTTATAATCATGAACTGGTTCACTTCATTGTTCAAAAACAAAAAATCTTCAATGCCAGATGACCGCTACGTGATGCGGCTGTCCGTCTGCCATGAGACATACAGCATTGAAGAGTTCGACCTGCAATTCAAGCGGAATACAGACCGTGACGGATTGCCTGAAGGTGAGGCATACGGCGGATTCATTACCTGTACCCTTATCGGTATGCCGGGTGACGAGCTGTTGAGATGGGCCGCATACAGCCACTCCCGTGAAGACGGCGAAATACGGATCTACCAGAAGGAGCAACCCGACCAACAAGCGGCATTTGCCTTGCGCTTTGTGGATGGGAACTGCATCCGTCTGCAACGCAAGGTTGACCGTATATCCAATTCCAGCAGCATCGTCCTTCTGTTTGCCGCAAGAACACTGAAGTTCATAGACGAAGAATTTGAAAACGAATGGCACTGACAAGTATGGAAACAAAGTTTTGCAAATTGCCCCTGGATTTTGAAGCCCTGCTCAGCGAGGATGTGGAAAACAGCCGTCTTGCATCCTGCTCGGAAATCGAGTCCATCGACCAGTTTATCGAACTGCTGATCAGTACGGCTCCCGGCGAACATGCCTTTGACAAGGAGTTCGGCTGTGAGATCTTTTTTCTCGACTTTGAAAGCATTGTTTCACACACCCGTTGGGAAGGACAATTCTCGGAATACATAACCAAGGCAATTACCCGGCACGAGAAGCGGCTTACAGGTGTAAATGTACGTGTCATCATTGATGACACCACCCGACAGGACAATGTATTTGACGCTCCCGCCGTAAAGAAACGTGTACAAGTATATGTATATGGAACCCTGGTACATACCGGAGAAAAACGGTGTTTCTATTATGTAATCTATTTAGGACCGATTTCAACCCGATGAAAGGATTATGAGTACAGAAAAATACAATAAAGAGCAAATCAGAAACCGTATGCTGAAATACGCTGCGGCTTTCTGGGGAATAAAAAAGGCGGAAAACTTCGACCCGGTTGTCAAGCTCCTGCTGGAAGCGTTGTCCAACGAGATATATATGCTGGGAGAGGATTTTACCGCCATCGAGACAAGGCTGCTGGAAAAGACCGCCCGAATCCTTACCCCGGACATCCTTACCTCACCCTTTCCCGCACACGGCATCGTACACGCCTATCCCATAGAACCGTGTTACCTGATAACCCGGGAATCGGGCATGTATTACGAGAGCGACTCGCTTACCCGGAAGCTATCGACCGGAAGCGTATCGTTTTATCCCGCCTGCGATACCCTGCTGCACAAAGCCGACGTGAAATATATGGTCTGCGACGACCTTCTCTACCGGATAGCCCCTACCTTGGAGAAGACCATGATTGCCCGTGCAGAGACAAGGATGCCTCCGCGTACCGTCTGGTTAGGAATGGCGGTGGATGAATCCATTTCCGACCTTGAAGACTTTTCGTTCTATCTGGATTTTCCCAACCTTACGGAAAGCTATGAATATCTGCTCCTGCTCCCTTGTACGGAATGGTCCGTAGAAGGGAAAACAGTCGTGATGGAAGGGGGAATCCATGAAAAGACAACCATACAGAAAGAACCAACCCGTGCCTTTTTCCAAGACTATGACGTAATGTCCGTCATAGACAAGGAAGTCATGGATATTTACAGCAAACATTTTCTGAAGGTATCGCAGTCCTTTCCACTCGACGGTTCCTGCAGGAAAAACCTTCCGGACACCCTGCGGTCCTGTTTCAAAGAGGCCGTTCTGGAGAAGATGCAGGACAAGCTGGTATGGGTGAAGATACAGTTCCCCGCCCATTTCACAGCGGAAGTCCTTGAAGAACTTCATGCCGGCATCAATATCGTGCCTGTAGAGAACAAGACGCTTCACGAACAGACGACCACCCTTGAGGAAACTTTCAGGGTGATACCCTTGCGCACGGGCAGCTACGAATCCCTTCTGTCCGTATACAGCGTGAAGGATTCTGACGGAAAGAACTACCATGAACTCCTCTATCCCGCAAAGGATTCCACGGAAAGCTATGGAACCTACTCCATCCGCAAAGGAGGATGCGAGCGTTTCGACTCCCGTTCCGCCAAGGAGCTGCTCGGCTATCTGTCCGACCTGCTGGATGACGAGACCCATGCCTTCAATGCCGTATCAAGCATCAAGCTACAGGCACTTACCATCCAGATGGAGCAGCTGATGGCGCAAATGAAACAGACGGCAGACAACATGAACGAGTTCAGGGAAACACCTTATTACCTTATGATTGACGAACTGTCCGGCAAGGGGCAGATTACCGTCAAATACTGGACAACCAACTGTGAGGTAGGAAACCGGATACAGGCAGGCGTAAACCTGTCCCCCAATGCCACCACTTACCTGGACCCGAAGACACTGGCTCTGGTCAGTACCACCTACGGCGGGAAACAAGCCCCCCAAAACAGAGAACGGATTGACATCTACAAATACGCCTTCATTTCGCACGGCCGTGTCCTGACACAGAACGACATAGCCAGCTTCTGCAAAAAAGAACTCGGCGAACTGCTGGTGCGGACAGAAATCCGGAACGGGGTGGAAATCAGCCCGATGCCGCACGAAGGACTGATCCGAACCAAAGAAGTCCATCTGATTCTTGGAACGAAACTGGATGAGCCTTCGCAGGAAAAACAGATAAAAGACAACCTGCGTACCAAACTCTCGGCCTGTTCGCCGGACACATTCAATTACCGGATATTCATAGAATACAATAAAGCATAAATACCATACTTATGAACCCAGTTACCCAACATCTCATTTCATCGTACCTGCTGATGCCGCTGCTGACCGTGATTTTCGGAATCGCAGCCTATTTTATCGCACGCAAGAACAAGCTGCTCAATAACAAAAAACTGATTGCGTATCTGCTGCTGTGCGGCATAATCCTTGCCCTGCCCGGCCTGTCCGGATTCATGGATTATAACTTCATGCCCTATGCCTATATCCTGCTGGTCATCCTGTACTGGACTGCCGGATATTACAACCGGCTCATCCTTCGCAAAGTGTTCGCATCAAGCAAGGAAATGCCTTCTTTCGGCATCCAATGCCTGCTGACGGTTACGGTCATGCTTCTGGGAGCCGGACTCTTTTCCGTAGTGTTCAACCTCTGCAACGAACTCCAGTACGGCATCTGGGCCTCCACCTGCCTGCTGCCCTTTGCATTTCCACTCCTGTATTCCCAAACGGTGAACAGCTATTTCGACATACCCATTGAAATTTATAAAGTATGGAAATATTCGGAGGAATATGATTCGGATACCTTGTACATCAACCGTGAACGGAGCATCGTAATGGATGTGGACATATTCCGCAGGGTGGATGACCCCGCATCGGAACGCATAACCGGCAAGGCATCCGAGGATGTCATCTTCGGGCAGTGGTTCCAGCGCATGATTGACGACTGCAACCTCAAATCACCGTCTTCGCCCATCGTATATAAGAATGAAGGAGGAGCCTATTACGAATGGGTATTCTATACCAAACCGTCCTTTTTCAAGAGACGGCGCTATATAGACCCCGACGTTACACTTGCCGGCAACAAGCTGAAAAGACACGATGTAATCATAGCCAAACGTGTGGCAAACGAACTTATAAAGTATAACGAATATTAAATAGAAACATTATGATAGGAAAACAGAGCCAAAAGAAAAAATATCCGCTGGTAAACTGGGCAGACGGAATGCCTGTCAACAAAGGGCATTTCACCCAACAGGAAGACCACTTTACGGACCGGTTGTGCGAATACCAGTCATTTCATCTGAACCGCAATACCTACGGACTCCTGCCATTCAAGAAAGGAGAGCCGGTTTCCGGCGATTTCAGCATTACGGAACTCGTTACAGGCACCTTGGAAGTCCGTCTGAAACGTTGCCACGCCCTTACTTCCGGAGGTTACCTGATAGATTATGATGCCGGTGAGGATGACGAACTCACCGCCAGTTTCCATATCCCTACAGAAGAGGAAGAAGAAAAGGACAAGCGGTGGGATGTCATACTGATGGCAGACCCTTTCGAGCATCTTCCTTCGGGTATTCCGAACGAGAAGGAAATCAGTCCACGCCAGCCCAATGCCTTACCCAAATATGCATTGAGCGTGCTGCCGAGCGGACAGACCGACGGAAGCGAGCTGGGAAGACACTTTCTGCTGATCGGCCGTCTGCGCAAGAACGGAAACCGCTGTGAAGTGGACGGAAACTTCATCCCGCCATGCACAAGCATGTCCAGCCATCCGGACCTGAAAGGCTACTATACTAAATTCGGGCAACTTGTAGATTCCATAGAAAAGGCCTCGTTTGACATCCTTGCCAAAGTGGAGAATGCAGAAAAACAGACCAGCCTGGCTACCAACATCGGTATGCTGTGCCGCCATGTCATGCTGTTCATATCCGATATCTACTTCTCCTTCCGCAACGAGGGGCAATACTATTCACCGCTACACTTCCTGAATGTATTCTCCACATTGGCTCACCGCCTGTATGTATGCCTGAGTTTCATGGACAAGGAAGACAAGGAGGACCTGCTGAAATACTTCAACGAATGGAACGGCATCACTCCCGGTGCCTACGAAGGCCTGCTGAGGGAAAACTGCGGGCTGCTGTACAACCACCACAATATCCGCCAGCTGATGGTTACGGCGGAACGTTTCCTATACCTGTTCAATGACCTGTGGACAACCCTCAGCCGTCTGGAATATATCGGCAAGCACAAGGAAAATATCGTTGTCGCCGAACGCTCCAGACAACCGAAAGAATCGAGCGAGTCACGCTGGAACATACTGGACTAATCCCCTATAAGCGAACGGACATGACGGAAGAACAAGATAAAATAGTACGGTTTGACGAACATTCCCATTCATTCAACCTGCCGGATACCGACTTCAAGGCGGAAGTGGTGGCCAGCGGACTGAAAGAAGCCGGGTATGATGCAGAGCGTACCCTCATATTCAGACGGGGAGACATCCGGCGCGGATTCTCGAAAGACATCCATGACATCCACCCGGAATATTCCCATTATGACCTGACGGATTACCTGTATCTTTATGTGAACAGGAGAAGCCTTTATGACGAGCTGCCCGAAGGCATATTCCACAAGAACCTTTACCAGTCCGAGAAAATATCGAAGGAACAGGTGCTGGACGAAATCCGCATCCACCGTGAAGAGGAATTTTTCGCCCGCCGTTTCTTCAAGCCTTTCGAAATCTCCCTGGACCATATGCTGGTAGCCTTCCAGAACAAGGAACGCCGCATTGACGAGATGAACGTACATCCGGATTTCGTAAGCATCTTTTCCGGTCAATGGCCCGTACTGGAACTGCTGCCGACCCATCTGGCGGTCATGCTTGTCCATATGCTGGCCTATATGGAACAGATTACAGCGAGCCTCTCCAAAACCGGCGAGTGCATGACCATTCTGACCGGTGTGCCCGTGCATATCAAGAGAGGAGACAAATGCGTGGTGGAAGTGGATTCCTGCCTTATTCCCAAATTGGGAAGCTGCATTCTGGGAGACGACATGGTTCTGGGAAACAGTTTTGCCGACGGTACCTACCAGATGCTGGTGGAAATCGGTCCCCTGTCCGCCCGACGGATGGAGAGCTTCTTTCCCGGCGCCGCCGACAGTAAAATACTGAATGCGCTGACAGAACTGTTCCTCCCCTCGGACAAGGAGATACAGATCCGCTACATCATCCAGCAGGAAGACGCCCGGTTCTGGCTGGGAACCCCAACCGAACAAGGCGCCTATCTGGGTATCAGCACCTATTTATGAATATAAAACATCATCCTATATGAAACCGAAAAACAACACAGAAGTAAGGAAAGCCTATCTGAGATTCGCGGGCTATCTGACATGCTGCACCATCCTTGCGGTAAGCATCTTTGCCTGTTTCCTGAAAACCTCCGGCATAGAAGTAAAGCGAATCACGGAGCAGGCACTGGAATATGACCATATCTATGCCAAAGAGCTGTCCCTGTCGAACAGCATGGACTCCATCTACCAGTACATGAAACTGATGAACACTTCACCGCAAATAAACGACAAGCTCCTGCAAAGCGTAGTCAGTACGCGCAAGATGAACCTGCTCAAATATGTCCAAGACATGGACACCAAAGATTGCAGACTTTACAGGCAGCTGCTGGAAAACCTCAACATCTTCCTCGGGGTAAAAGACTCCATCCGTCTGCTGAATATCCAGGAAGAGATGGTGAAGAAAGACCTGATGCAGTGCATCCAAGACAACTGGAAAACACGACGTAACCTGAATGTGGGTTCCGGCGGCAACAAACAATAAAACGGAAAGCCATGGACAACAACAGAAAGACAATGAACAAACGGGAAATATTCATGGGACATGCCTATGTATTCCTGTTCTTTTTCCTGACAACCGTAGCGTGTTGTCTGGTAATCTTCATGTGGAACTCAGATTTCAAGATGTTTGAGCAGAAAGAGTTCGTAAAGATCAAGATGAACCGCATCAAGGATTTCCAGCAGGAACAAGCGGAAAGCCAGTTGCCGGTGGACTCCCTGTTCCGTAAAATAGAAACATTTGAACCAGGCGTTTACGCCCAGTACGAAGAAGACGACATCCATTATCTGATAAACAACCTGCGGAACACATACGAAAGGAACAGCTGGGACAAGCGATACAAGCTGTTCATGCACATTGCCGACTTTTATGCCATGTGGCTGTCCGACAGGAAACAGCTATGGAGTATCGGACAAAACATAAGTCTGTTCAAAGCCAATCTGGAGGAGTGCGAGATAGGCTTGCAGAAAAAGGAGGAAGACTTGCGCTCAGGAACTAAAAACAAATGACATGGGAAAAATTTATACCAGAAAGATTCTGTTCGTAATCGCAGCCATGCTGCTGTGCATCCTTGTCGCCATACTGATCCGGCTGTTCTTTTCCAGCCGCACCGTGCGTATGACACTGACCCCCATAGAGGTGGAAACCGGAGAAACGGTCCATTATGCAGACAGCACCCGCAACGCACGCTCCTGGCTTTGGGAATTCGGCAACGGGGACATATCACACGAACGGAGCGGAGAATACGTGTTCAAGAAACCGGGACGCTACCAAGTGCGCCTTCAAGTGGACGGAGGACTGGAAAGGAAACAGATCATCACAGTACACAGGAGCCGGGATGATTACGGAAGCGACGAGCTTGTCAGGATGAAAGCACCGGCAACCGCCTTTCAAGGAGAAATCGTATCTTTCAAAGGATACGGTCCGTCGAAAGAATGGCGCTGGCAGTTCGGAGAATCCGGAATTGTCGATTCGCGGGAGCAGAACCCACTCTACGCCTATACAGAACCCGGCATATACGAGGTTCTGCTGACTACGGAGAATACCCAATATCCGGTCCGGCACACCATTGAAATCCTTCCCCAATATACGGAGAACGACTCGACAGACGTGCTTGTCATCATCGGCAATGACATCCGTGAACACTTGCAAGCCATCGTGGACGGCAAGCCGTTCAATACCCATTACAATTATATCCTGAAGAAATACCTTTGCGGAAATCCGGACATAGCGGTAACCGTCAACAACAGCAAGAAGAATGATTTCTATTCCTATTGCCAAGGACTGAAAATCATAGCACGCAGGAAAACCCTTATAGACGAGGTGTTCGTCGATATGGGAGACAACCTGAACAACGAATGTGTGATGCAGCTGATGGTAACACAGCACGAACGCTTTTCCGAACAAAAAAACAAATGAGGCATGAAAAAGAATTGCATATCGACACTCATAAAAGGAGGATGGATTTGCGGGTGCATCATCTGTATGGCATCCTGCGGACCGGTACACCGTTTTACGCGGATAAAGAATGTACCCCGTGAATATATGCGAAACTATTCCATAGAAGGGGTAAAGGCTCCCCGCAGCCAGACACTGCCCAAGCATACCCCGTGGATTGTCTTTGCCAATGAAGCAGGAACGACCTATCTGAGTCCGAGCGGAAAGAACGAGATGCAGTCTGTGAAATACATGGACGCATTTCTCGTCATCAAGCGAAAAGGAGACTGGCTCAGAGTCATTCAATACGACCCAGCCATTCTGAAAAACGGGAAACTGAAAGAATGGAAACAGGCAAAATACTGCGGATGGATCAACCAAAACGACCTGTTGCTGACCCAGAGCGGCTTTACCGACATTGTTACCGGATTCAAAAACAAACAGGTGGTCATGCTGAACGACAGCGTGGCATTGGCCACCCCAAAAACGTATTTTGCCAACGACTCCGTAAAACTGTTCAAAAATACAGACCTGACACAAGAGGCTGGCAAGATTCCATTTTACAGTGTCGTATATCCTTATCAAATATCGGAAGACAAAGGATGCACCCTCGTGGCAGACACGCCGCAGCTTGACGCAGACAGCATAGGGCATGCTGTCATCGGATGGATAGACGAACGCCTGCTGACCGCCCCCGAACAGCAGCTCCATATAGACATAACCTCGCTGCCGGACAGCACGCTCGTCTTTAAAGACAAGGAACGGAAAGACACCTTGCCGCTATCATCCAACGACCTGAAGCGGAAACTGCAACTTTCGGCCAGCCAGCCTGCTATCCGCTACAGCCCGGTACTGTCCTACCGGAACAATGACACGAGCTTCTGCTTCAAAACCCGGCTTCCGATGCCGGTCATCGACAAACGGGAAAGCTATGTGCTGAATGTCAACGGCAATCCAATCTATTACGGGACTTTCAAAAATAAGATAGAGAAGGACCTGCAAAAAATAAACCTCATGTTTGTCCTGGAAGGAAAAGAGAACACCATCCAACGGTTTCCAGCCGTGGTGAATGCCATCCAGGGACTGCAATCGCAACTGGTGAATGACGACAGCTTTTCTTTCAGGTTCGGTGCCGTGCTTACCTTCAACGAACCGGACAGCCGGAAAGACCCCATCTGCAAACTGACTCCCGACTACATGGAGCTGCTTGATTTCCTTTCCGCCAAAGCACGTAATGCCGAGCAACTGAAACCTACATACGGACGATTCGGCAGCTGGTCCGGCCTTCGGATCGGAGTGGAGCAATTCAACAAATGTCCGGATGAAACCAATATCCTGGTTGTCATCGGCGATAAAGGGTTCAACAGCGAGTGGGCAGACTCCACCTTGGTGAACAAGCTGGTAAAAAACAACTGCCGCATGATCGGCTTCCAGCTCTACGGAGGAGAACCGGATAACTTCAACAACTTCGTGCTGCAAATCGGGAACATGATAGATTGCTCGGCACCACGCATCAGCCGGAAAAAACGGGAACTGATTGTATATCCCGAACAAATCAGAAATGAAAACGAATATGCGGAGGTGAACCATAACACCTATTGTCTGGACTTTCCAAACCGGAGCATGACACAGGGATGGCTGGTGTTTCCGCAAAAGAACGAATCGCTGGAACTGGAAGGACTGACCACCGCCGTGGATTCCATGCTGATACAAGTGAAGTTTGACAATACCCTGCTGAGCAACAGCCTGGCAAGGGCATTCGACGAAGTGGGTACACACCGATATAGGACAGATTCGACAATGACAGCTTATTACCATATCCGCCAGTCGGGGGTACACCCCATGCTATCCGTACTTCCGGATACCGAACCTGCCTGGAGCCTGCCTGCACAGCCAATCGTACTGCCGGACTCGCTGTCCTCCACACTGGACTATTATTTGCTTGTCAACGAAGAGGAGTTCAAACGGTTGAGAAAGTATGTGGAAGCACCCTCCAAGCTGATTGTTGACTATAAATACGAAGCGGTCAAAAAGAAAAAGCAAGCGAAGGTGGATATCTGCGACTGTCCGGACGACTACCTACAGGCAGATGCCGAAGAATCTACCGTACGTGTAAAGACGGACAGCCTGAACGCACCGGAATATGCCTCAACCCGCCGTGCAAGGAGAAAACTGGTCAGACATTTCCTTTCAGAGCGCAACAGGGACAGATATTGCAAGGTAGGGAGAAAGACTTTCCTGAGAATGCCCCTATCAGAGGTCTTGCAAAGGTTTACCTCCTGCCCGACCGACTATCCTTTCTTTGAAGTTTACCGTGTCAAGGACTTGCGGAAAAAGAAAATGATTACGGATGCGGAGCTGGACATGCTGATTGAATATTTCAAGGAAAAGAAAAAACTGCTGGACGAAGCCGCCGGCAAGCCGTTTCAGTCCAACGGGCAGACATACTATTGGATCAGCCGTGACCTATTACCATAGTCATTCACCTGAAACTGTATTATCATGATTTATGAAACTATTCTGAAAATAAGAGGAATGGAGGTGCCGATACTCTATTATAACTATCGGTGCCACATCCGGCACTATGATGACCCGAATCTGAGAAAAATCATACAACTCCACATCCAAGTATGCGAGGAAATCGGCAATCGGGAGTGTCTGCCGGTCGAGGGAGACCTGATTACGCTTGCGTTTGAGTGCAAGGGTGAAGAACAGTTCTTCTATGACTGGCTGAACGAAGGAGCCATGCACAACGGGGAAATCCATTTCATCTACAACGAAGTGGAGATTGCGGACATTTTCCGGTTCTGGGACTGCTTCTGTGTGAAAATAGAGGAGTATATGAGTGTAGGAAACTCTCCGATGATGATGGTGCTGTATTTGTCACCGGGGATTATCAAGAGGAATAATCTGGAGGTGAGGGAAAAGGTGTGGAAGGTGTCGGATATTTCGCAACAGCCGATTGTTTCGATTGCGTCTGAATCGAAGGAGGAAAAACAGCCTGAAATTGTGGAGGTGTATTGGAAGGATGCAGGAGGAACTAATATAATTGAAGAATTACCCAAAGATGGAATTGTAACTTTATATGCAAAAACAATAAATACACAACCTGGGGATAAACTATCTTTTACGATAATATTGGAAGATGGGAAAACATTAATTAAAGTTGATGATTGTATTGTAGATGCCCAAGGTGTAGCTAAGATGATTCATTTTGATTTAAAAAAGTACAAACAAAATAATACAATGCTATGAAAATGACATTAAAGGCTTCGTTACTTTCTTCTACAAAAAAAAATGATATTTATTATGGAGATCCATTATTATATATTCGTCCTAAAGAAGGTTCTTATAGGTTTCCCGAGTTATACACTACAGATGGGTGTGAAATAGTAATATCTGAATTGTTTTTAGATTATGTATCAGATAAAATAGTTGATTCAATAGAAGAAGGAGCAAAACAACAGATAAAGAATATTGCCTTGTTAAAATTGGAAAAAGGGAAAATGGTTACCAATACGGGGAAAGTTTATACAGGTAATAGGAAAATATATGAAGCGACATATTATACTATTGATGGAAGCAAAGTTACGGTAAAGCAAGGCAAAAATTTTGGATTTCAAGTTGATGGTAAGATTGTAACAACTAAAGGTATTAATCAATATCATTTTTTTGCAAATAATGGAATGAGAGTTTCAATTTTTCGTTTGTTAAAACACACAAGTATGATATTGGACGTTTTTAGTTTTTTTGATTGGGCTAAAGATCCGAAGTCTTCATTATCAATACCTTTTGTTCCTGATGCTATCGTAGGGATGGCAATTGAGTGTGTGGTTCAAGATATTGAAGAAGGCATAAGTGTTGCTATTGAAAACCGTTTGCAAGTAGCAAAAACAGAAGGTATTGATGCTGTAAGAAGGTTTGTAAATAGTTGGAAGCCAAATAGTGGTATTGAATTTAAATTATTGAAAATATCTACTAAAACAGCGTCGGATATATTACATGGCAAATTCAAAACTTTACACGAAGTGGAATTACGAGAATATAATGAGGCTGATGCTATAAATTGGGTATATATTTTAGTTAGAATAGTAGATACCCCCAAATCTTATGCTCCCGAAGCAATTATTGAAACTTTTTTTTATTTAACAGATTAAGTCATGAAATGGTTAGTGGTATTTTTTGTTTTTAGTGGTATTATATTGTCTTCATTTCAACATAAGACGAATTTAGTTTTAGTAGAACAAATAGAATCGAATTTTCCTATTGTAATTCGATATGATAGTATAAAAGATTATATATTTAGGATTCAATTTCCTTTAATGTTTAAAGTGTGTAATATCTCAAATAGTAATAAACAAATGGGGCATATTTCTTATTATTATAAAGATATAAAATATGCACTTTCATATGAGCAAGGATGGAATTATAATCTACTTGTTAACAAGGAGAAGAACGGAGAACTTTTAACTCCATATAGGAGAGGACGAATAGTAATTGATAGTTTGTCAAATGAAATTTTTGTATTTCATACAGGACATTCCATACGCTATGAAGATAGCATATTACAATCTGTTTTTCGTCCATTTATTTCTCAAATTAAAAACACGGGAAAAGATACTTTGCATATCGGTACTATTCAAGAATTTAAGAAAAAATATCCTGAAATTATTAATTTATTACTTCAAGATGATAGTGTTCAATTTTGGATTTATACTCCTTGGAGTAAAGATAATGGCAATCATTTCATTTTACCTATTGAACAGAAATAAAATATAGTTATGGATCGAAGAATATTATTAAATCAGTTTAATTTATCTGTCGTTTTTTTTCTACGTATTGAAAGTGATTATAATTATACGAGAGATTATATGGAAAACATAGCCCGGAACTTCACGAAGAAGTATCCCAGCTACCTCATCCATAAAAAAAGCGAAGACAAGATAAAAGCCTTTCTGGCCGATATGGTCAAGGCCAAAGTGGAAACCTTTGCCAATGCAGAGGCAAAGAACGTGACAGTAAACGAGGTACGCGAAATAGCAGACCTGATAGCGGAATATGAGGGGATGGAAAATTCGTCCCCTTATGAACCCCATCCTACAGAAGCCCCCTCTTTAGGAAGCACCGGCGTGGAGCTTGCCATGAGCATGGATAACGGGGCATCGGACATCCGTCCCGTCAATGTCGCCAAACCCACAGGCGCATCGGGGAAACCCAAGATAATGAAACGCAGTGTCATCCGTGTAACGGTGGAGCTGGAAGTGCTGATGGAAACCAAACAATACCTGCATTTCTTACAGGAACTGCCGGAACTGTTCAGTTTGCATGAGTTCCCGAACCTGCGTTGCCGGGTAACATGGAAGCAGAAACGGGTGAGTTTCCAGGAATCTCCTTTGCCTATTGAAGTGAAGGTTGTGAAAGACCATAAATACCAACGCTGGTTTGTGACCTTTGCGGTATTGATGGTGCTGTGTTTCATCGGGATAATCACCCTGTTCTTTTCCATTCCGAACCTGTACAAGCAGGACATCCACTTCCTGCGGAATGATACGATTCATCAGGAGTTTTCCATCTCCAACAGCCGTATTGACTTGAAAGATGTAAACCTGATGAATCATGGCGGGAAAGATACGCTTGTCATCAAGAATAAAAAGATAATTATAGCCAAATAAAAAATATGGAAAATTCGATTCAGATACATGGGATAAGAAACATGCTGTCCCATAGCGGATGCCCGGAAGACCTGCAGGAGAGCTACCTGCAATTCCTGCAGACCGGAGGCCAACAGGTGCAGATTGTCAGAGGAGAAGTCTTTATGATGTTTGAAAAGGAGGTACAATATCGCAAAAGAAGGAATGAGGAGATGAAAGGGACCGTAACTTTCCGCAAAGACACGAAGGACGGTGCAGAGGAGTACAATACAGGAGTGTTCATCGGAATGGAGTTTATCCAATGCTGTTTCAACCATGGGATTCCGGCATGGGTGTTGAATGTGCGGAGGGTTCATGGAGAGGTTGTGGAGGTTGTTGTGAAATTTGGATGATAACATTGTAAATGTTAATATGGGAAAAGGTGACAGTAGAACAAAGAAAGGAAAGCGATTTATGCGTTCTCCACGGAAGTATTCTCAAAAAAAACAATTAAATACTGGAAAGATGGAAAATAAGAGTGAATATGGTATATATGAAGAGTTCTTAAAGAATTTTGATTCTGTAAATTATAAGAATAAGGACTCATCTATAATTAATAATGAATTTCAAAAAGTAATAAGTGAACTTTGTGAAAAAGATATGATTAATGTTGCTTTGCAAGCAGAATTAGATCGACAAGTTTTTTTAATAAGAAAGTCTTTTGAGTTTCAAGATGATGAAACAAAGGGGACAATTAAAGGATTATCGTGGCAAATGGCAGGAACACAAGATATGGCAAATGGAAACAAAATACCTTTTTATTGGCCTGATGTTAGAAATCTTACTAAAGAAAATTTCGAGTTTTTTGAGCAGCGTTATAAAAAAACGAATAATCTCTATGCAAAAACCGAATATGGTTTGATGGTATATTTCGGACAAAAAACAGACTGGTCGAAAAATAACAGTTTCAAGCTTCAGTTATGCAACGAATTAATCTCCTTAGCTCAAGAATATTATGGTGAAGCTCAAAAAGGAGAATATTTCAAATTGGGATATGTTCTTAATCGTTTGGAATTGGCTTTACAAATTGCAATAAATAGTAAGTTTGAAGATTGTCAAAAGGCAATCATTGAACAAGTTTTTGATATACAGCAACATTGGAGTGTAAATGATAACACAAAACATGTTCCTTTAAATTATTCAAGGTTCATGTTAGAGCATTATAGCATTTGTAAAAAATACATAGACTTTGAAAAAGTTATAGAGCGTAATAAATATGCTATCAGCTTGATAGAAAAAGATAATCTTTATATGGCCGCAGATGCTATTGAATTTACGGATAAGTTAAAACAAAAAATAAATCTTTCAATAGAAGATTCTTTAAAACAGAGAGCTGAGGTCTATGAACAGATTGCCAAAAGCAGGCAGGAAGATATAGCTTCAATGCATTTTATAAAATTAGCTTTGGATATTTATCTTAAAATAAAGGACAATGGAAAAATAAAAGAGATGGAAGAGTTATACTCTGAAAAGAGAAATACTTTCCAATTGACAGAAACTTCCATTCCAATTCCAGATGATTATATAAAGGCAATTGACAAAGCTGTAAAACAGACTATAGAAACTTGTTCTGTAGATGAATTGTTAGATCAATTTGCAGAGACTCCTTGGTATGAAACAGACGATTCTATCCAAACTTTATCTGATGCAACGGATAATGGACTTATAGATATCCTTCCTTTGTCAAGTATAGACAGATATGGCAACACCGTTAAAACATATACACCGGCAGAAGGGAAATTTTGGTCTACATATAGTTTCTTTTTCAAAATTGGTACATTAAAAATGCTTAAATTATTTATGGCAGCCATTGACTCTCAAAAGTTATCATACGATTCAGTTTTAAACTATTTGGAAAAAACATGGTTAAATGAACCTATTGAGAGAAACTATAATGGTAAAAAGGTTTGTGTTGTTCCTTTAGATACTGTTAAACCTGGATTAAAGAGAATCTTTGATGAACTTAAACAAGCTGAAGGAAGTTATATCCCTGATTATGTCACTATTATAGATAGCTTAACACTTAAGATTGAAGGTCTTTTGAGATTTTTTATTGAGAAACTTAAAATACCCACTTTTGCTAAGAGACGTTCAAAAGATGGAGATGTCATAATGGAAAAACTTTTTGATGATATTATTGCAGATCTTAAGGGAACTCCAGAGAGACCTTCTAGTTTTGTCAAAGATCATCTTACCATGCTCAAATATGTAATGTCAGAGAAAATAGGCTGGAATTTGAGAAATGAGGTAGCACATTCTTTACTTCAAATCGAAGATTATTCGTTAGACAAAGTTGTTGTCTTGTTCTGCTTAATTCTTAAATTGAGCAAATATGTGTTTATAGAACAACGTGAAAGTTAAAATCGAAAAAGGAATAAAGTGCAATTTATTAATACGGATTAACTGATTTAATATTTTGATTATGGACGATGATTTAAGAAAAGAAATATCAGATTTTTTCTTGACAGATAGTTCTGGCTATTTAGCACGATATAGGGCTTTAATAAATGTGTTTACAAATATAAGTACACGTAGTAAAATATTGGTGGATTTATTATTTTCTTTTGAGTGCAGTTTGAAATCTTTGATTTTTTTGAGAAGTGACTCTGATGAAAAATCAACGTATAAAATTATTCGGACTCACAATTTAAGCAATCTCTTGTCAAAAGTTGACACGGCGAATTTTCAAGATATTGCCAATTTTATCCTTGATGAAAAGTTGGATGATATATCCGTGGGGGTTCGTTATACTCTTGAAGCCAATGTTAAATTCAGAGAGAACGGCTTATTGGGGAGTAAATATTATGAGACAATAGCGTCGTATCATTGGATAGATAAAGTTTATCAAGAGGCTAAGAAATTGAATGAGTTTGTACGTAACGAAAGTATTTCTATGTTTGGACTTATAACCATAATTAATATTCAAGATATTGATATTAATAAATTGATTGATCGAGAAAATCGCATCAGGAATATTAATAAACCTTAGAAATATCCTAATATCATTGTCATAAAGGAAGGTATACTAACATCTGAAAAGAAGAACAACAGTACTTAAAGGAGAATAATCTTTTCAGATGTTATGTTTATTTTGAATTAGACAGATTTTACTTGTGTGAGGTATCATCTTTTAACCCCAACCGTTCACATAACTCCGGATCATTTTTGATTCGGTTCATTTCCTCATTGATGATTGCCTGAGCATCCAATTTAATCTGGTCGTAGTTGCGCTGTATCTGCTGCATCATGATATCGTTTTCATCCTTGTCCTTAAATTCATTGATGACAGGGATTTTCCGGTAAGCCTTTTCCTCCGCGCCGACTTTGGCATGGTCCACAATGATTTCAGCATGGAATATTTTCTGGTCTATCTTTTCGCCAAAATTGTCGGAAACGGCTCCGACAAATGTACCCTGGGACAGGTTGGCAATCTTGGAAGCCGGGATGAGCGAGTCAAGTTGTGTGCTAATGGAGGTGGATACATCCTGACGGTTGATGGAGACAGACTGCCGCTGCTGGAGTACTTTGCCGAAACGTTCGGAAAGCGTCTTCGCGGTTTCTCCAACCACCTGACCGCTGAAAATATTGCCTACCGTGTTTTGGATGACCTTCGACTCTTTTTCACCGTAATCGCGGTTCAACTGGCTAAAATCCTGAAAGCCGAGACAGACCGCTACCTTGTTGCTTCGGGCGGTAGCGATGAGGTTGTCCAATCCACGGAAATAGATGGTCGGCAGCTCGTCAATGATGACAGTGCTCTTAAGCTGTCCTTTCTTGTTAATGAGTTTGACGATGCGGGAATTGTATAGTCCAAGTGCCGCCGAGTAGATGTTCTGCCTGTCCGGATTGTTACCCACGCAAAGCAGCTTGGGCTCTTTCGGGTTGTTTATATCCAACGAAAAATCATTACCTGTCATCACCCAATACAACTGTGGGGAAATCATGCGCGTAAGGGGAATTTTTGCCGAAGCGATCTGGCCCTGGAGCTGGTCCTGGGCGCCCCCTTTCCAGGCATCCATGAAGGGGGAAAGGTAGTTTTCCAGCTCCGGATACGAGGTCAGGATGGTAAACAAATCTGAATAAGGCTTGTTAAGCAGTTCCACCGCATGCGGAAAGGAACAATAAATACCGTTTTTGTAAATTTTTAGGTACCAGATGATTGCGGCAAGCAGAATGATGGGTGACTCCACAAAGAAATCCCCCTGCTTTTCAATCCAGGTGCGATTGAGGTTGAGCATTATCGTATAACTCGCCTCATACGCATCGGAGATATCCGTCATGAATTTCGGATTGATGGGATTGCAGCGGTGTGACCTGCGCGGATCGTCGAAATTGATGACATAGAACCGGGGCTTGACCTTGTACTTGTCCATGTTGTTCAACAACGTATTGTAAGCGATGGTGGAGAGGTCGTCGAACTTGTAATCGTAGATATAACAACTGTATCCTTTGGAAATCATCTGGCGTATGTAATTGTTTACCACGGCATACGACTTGCCCGATCCGGGCGTGCCAAGCACGATGGTGGCACGAAAGGGATTTACCACGTTGATCCATCCGTCATGCTGTTTTCCCTGAAAGCGGAAGCTGGTGGGCAGGTTGACGGAATACTCGTTCTCCAACAACCGGGTTTCCTGCTGGAAGGATTCATTTTCGATATTGAACACATCACCCATCAGATTATGCCTGTAAAGCCGGCTCATCCACAATCCCGCCATCAGTAGACCGAGGTAACCTGCGGTAAGTGTTACAACGTACAGTATGGTGCTTATCATGTGCGGCAGGGACAGGTCAAGCAGCCACCAGTTCAGAAAAAACAGCACGCATCCGGCTACCAGTGCCGCGTAGATTTTGGGGCAGGTGATTTTTTCACCTTTAACTCCATGTGTTCCTAGGCAGGATATTGCCAGTAAAGTCACTGCCAACAGCTTGGTCCAGAGAATACAGTTGAAAATACCCGTCGTATTGTTGAAGTTTACCAGAATCTTGTCTATGACCGCAAGATTCAGATGCCATGCGGTCATGCTCGGATAGCAGTACACATAGACGTGCACCACCAAAAGAAAAATACTCACAGCCCTGCCGAATTCCATTATCTTAGCGAGGGCCCTCAAATCGTCTTCCTGTTGCATAAGGATTGTATATAAATGGGTTGATACTTGTTTTGTCTAAATGCCACGCTTGCGTCCGGCCTTCTTCTTTTTCTTCATGCGGCGTGCAAAGGCTTCCTCCTCGTAATCCCGCGGATTGGTTTCCATAGAAAGAATGCCTGCCGCCAGTTCGAGCGTGCTAGAGGATTCGTGACGGTGATGCTGCCAAAGCTCTGTAGCGGAATGTCCACCCCGTTCCTTTTCGGGTATGTTTTCCAGCCATTTGAAATAGTCGTTGAACACATTGGCGGAAAACTCCTTGCCCATGCGTGAGCCGTTGAACACCTCCCGACGGTTGTGGTCAATAAAGGTGACACCATAGATACGTCCCCGCTCATTCTCGCGGAAAACCACATCAATACGCCTTTGCCCGAGCAGTTCCACAAACCGTTTCCGTGAATCCGCCTGCCGCAAGGCACGAACGATGTCCGCCTGTATGGAGGGTGCCCATTTCCCGTCCTTGAGGTCTTTCAGGTTCATCAGCATCCGCTTTTCCAACTGTTCATTTCCGAAGCGTTTCCCAAATCGGGAGCTCTTGAACGGCGGGCTGACCACCTTGCCGGTATCATCCGTGGCCGAATAGACAATACCGGTATATGGTGTACCGTTGTATTCTCCCCTGACCTGTTTCGCCTCGATGTTGAGCGTGGAAAGCAGCGCATTGTATTCCCCGAAGGTTTGGACACGGTAGCTTTCCAATACGGCTTTAAGGGTATTGCCTACCTGATGGCGGACATCCCCCAAGGAAGCGTCCACCTTCCTCAGCTCCGCTTTCGGATTCCGCCTTTCCGTGTCCGCTCCGTTGCGCAGGCCGAAATCCGTTTCCAGTTCCCGGCAGGCGGTCATGGAACGGCGGTGCTCGTAGGCATCGCTGATCTTTTTCCCCTGTCCGTCCACACAGACACTGACGATATGGATGTGGGCATTGTGGGTATCGGCATGTTTGTAGACAATGTATGGCTGGTTGCCATACCCCATCTTTTCCATATACCTTGCCGCCAGTTCTTCCAGCTGTGTGTGGCTCAGACGGTCTTCCGGTGCGGGGGAAAGGGAGATATGCAGGACGGGCTTCTCCGTGTTGCGGTTTGCCAGCAGGTAGTTCTCGAAAGAGAGTAACGCCAGGCGTATGTCCTCGCTTGGTAATCCAAGTCTGTCGGAAATCATACGGTTGCCCGAAAGAATCTCGGCGGTACCCGCCGCCACCTTGTCGTGGTTGTAGGCGAGTGCCCCGTAAAGGTTCATGCCATGACTTATTTTTGCAACCATTTCCGCTCGTATTCCTGGGTTAGCGCCATGACTTTTTTACAGACAAGCATCAGTTCGATGCTCAGTTTCTCCAGCCTGTAGAGCAATGCCATCGCCCGTTTCTCCCCGAAATTGTTCTTCAAGGCGCGGACGACCTGGTTGTAGTTGTTTCCGACAGCCTGAAACTGTTTGTGAAACTCGGTCAGTTTGATGTAATAGTCCATTGTAGCCTTGTCGATTCTCACGACTTTAATCTGTCCCGAAAAGATGGATTTCTTGATGAACAGCGTGCGGTCCCCGGCTCCCGAATCCGCCAGCAACTTTTCAAATCTTGTGTTCTCCTCGGCGTTCAGGCGGAAGCTGTACTTGCGGTCCGCCGGATCACTCTTGGGCTTTCTGCCCGTCCTTGTCCCTGTTGTTCTCTCCATGCACATGAGATTTTTGGTTTGTACTTTTTTCTCTTCCGGAATCCGCGACTTTGGAGCGGATTCCCCCGCCCCGGGAAGGGGCGGGCAAGTTGGTTCTTGTCGGACAAAAGACTTTTTGTCGGACAAGGACACAACTTGCTCTGTTCGCTTGAACAGAGAATCCTCCTTCGTCGGATTGCAGCGCGACGTTCACGGAACGCTGTGGTCCGACGAAGTCAGTTCTTTTCCATCGTCTGATTCCGATTTTGCAAAATTAGACAGTGATAACCGATTGGTAAACAGCGTTTGATATGACATTTGATGACATCTGATGACATCTGATGTCAGGTAGGGGAAATGTTGGTGGAAGTTTCAAAAATAGCCGCTACTTTTGGCACAGTGCATGAGGGCATACATTGAAACATTGTTCTGTAAGGGGTATTGCTTGCCTGCCACAGGTGGTGCATGATGTGAATGCGGCATCATCCCTATATGTGCAATGCCATATATGCTGCACGACAATTCTGCATGACGGAATACATTGCATCCGTGCAATGCAGTATGGGATACATTGAACCCCATATTGCATGAATGCAATGCACCTTATATGGCAATGCCCATCGGCAACCGGTATTACACTGGTGCAATATGGTATGCAATGTATTCATGCAAACCGGCAAACAATGCGTCATTGCCATATACCAACGGATGCATTGCCGTGTGATGAAACGAAAAAATCCGGACAGATATTAAACAAATTATACACTCTAAATTCAAGCCTATGAAGAAAGAACCTTTATTTGTCGCTTTGAGCAACCAAAAAGGCGGTGTGGGAAAATCCACGTTCACGGTATTGCTCGCCAGTTACTTCCATTACCTGAAGGGGTATAACGTACTGGTGGTGGATTGTGATTATCCACAGCACAGCATCAGTACCATGCGGAACTGGGAAGTGGGAAACATTGAAAAGAACGTGCATCTGCAAAACCAGCTGGTGGAACAGTTCGGAGCAAGCGGCAGGAAAGCCTACAGCATCCTGAACTCCACTCCGGAAGAAGCCCGGGAAACGGCCGGACGCTTTCTTGAAAAGTCGGAGCTAGATTATGACCTTGTCCTTTTTGACCTTCCGGGCACCGTAAATGTGCCAGGTGTATTCCAGTCCGTAATCAATATGGATTATGTATTCACCCCCATCACGCAGGAAAGAATGGCAATGCGGAGCAGTATGTCTTTTGTCCTTGCCATCCGGGAATACATGCACCGGCATAAGGATGTACCCTTGCGTGGTATCCATATGTTCTGGAACCGGATGGACAAACGTGTTTCCAAAGACCTGTATAACGGCTATACTGAAATTTTCCGTTCGCTGAAATTGCCGGTACTGGAAACCGTCATTCCCAGTGCAGAACGTTACAAAAAAGACTCCGGAATGAAAGGGCCTCTGTTCCGCAGCACTTTGTTCCCTCCATCTTCCTCCGCAATGAAAGGAAGCAGTCTGGACCTGCTGGCAGCGGAAATAGAAACCATACTGAAACTTCAATAAAAACAATTATGACCACTAAAAGAAGAACGGATTACCAAGTGGACGAGGAGGCATTGAAACGCATGATGGCAGGAGATGTGACCGCTTTGGAAAGAACGGTTCCTCCGGAAGAGGAGCCGGAAACAAAAAGTCAGGCTGGACCTTGTCCGGAGAAACAGGAGAAGAAAAGCGGTTCTTCCAGACAGCAAATAAAAAAAACACCGGATGGAGCGGCTGATTCAGATGAATACCGGAGCCGGTTTCTGAAAGTGAAACTATCGGGAGCAAGAAGGCAGACCTATATTAACGATACATTGTACAGGACTGTTGCCAAAGTATTGCCGGTCATTGCACCGGAAATGTCTGTCCCCATGTTTTTAGGGAGTGTACTGTCAGACCATCTGGAAAGGTATCAGCATATCATCAATGAAATATATAATCAAGAAGCAACTCAAAAGCCAATAGAATGGAAGAAATAGTTTATTTATCAATACGGTTCGGCTGTACCGCTTATCTGTTATATAAGGTATGGAAACAAAAAGAGAGAATAGGTAAAATCTGTGATCTGCTTTATACTCCCCGCAATCGGCCACAAGCAGAAAAAGACAACGGTGAACCGGGAAATGCACAGGATGTGATGGGAGCTACCCGATTTGTCTATCTGGACGAGAATGCCGGGAAGACCGTCGCTCCTTACATGAGCCAGCAACTGGAAACCGGAAGTGATTTTATCGGAGCGGATAAGGATATTCCGGAAGATGAAGTGGAATGCAAACTGCCTTTGGAGGAGATGAGAATGCTGAAAGAAGAACAGGAGGAACTGGACAGCCGCTCTCCCGAAACGGAAGCCATTGCTCCGATGGTTACTCCTGCTGACCTGCTCAATGTAGGCGACGTGCTGCTTAACCTGAATGGTGCCGGCTCGGACGAGAACAAATCATACAGGGCGGCCATGACACTGCATTCCATCCGGGAAACGGACATGTTTGAACTGTTCTCCTCCCAGGTGGAGAACAAGAAGCTGATTGAGGAACTGATGGGGAAGTATGTGGATAAGGAGGGGAATGCGTTGCCTTTGAAAAGAGAGAGGAAAGAAAGCAAACATGTTACTGACTGGAGGAATCTGGTCTGAAAGTAAATGCTATTATGCTACAAAAATTCCATATGCGTTAAATATTATATGTAGAATCTTTATTATGTGCCCCGACTTTGTCTTTTTTATAATCCATGAAAAAGGTTGAAGTTTGTCTTTTGGTAAGAGTAATAGGAAGAAACAAACTTAAAACATAGAAATCACGGGGACAACTCAGAAAATTGGATACTTCCTCACAGTTGCTTACGAATCAAAAGTAAAAGAATAAAATTATCCTAATTGGCTAACAGGAAAAACTATAGCTTAATTTATTAAGTAAAATTTCTCTGCAAGCCTATAAATTATAAAAAATAAGGAGCTGTTTACCAAGTCAGCTCCTTACTTTTTCCAATGGATGAAAATCCGTTTTTCCTACTTCCTTTTATACAATATTTTGTCGCACTTTATGTGCATAACAGATATCATAGAAATCACATTTAAATTTAGAGCTCTATTACATGATTTTGCATTGTTCCTTGTTCACAACTCTATCTCTAAACAACTTCATATTAGTAAAGTTTCTGGAAATATTTTGAACCAGTTCCAAATAATTATCGCTGCCATCTTCCCATTTATGATAAAACGGCTTTATAGAAACACAGTTTTCATGTTCAAAGACGGTATTTAGTAATGTTCGGTCTGAGTTTCCGCAAGAATGCCCCATTATCAAAACTTGAAAAGGTGCAGCTAAAAGAAACTCCAGCAAATCATGGTAATGTCTTGTTTCTAAATATTTAACGGATTTGACATTTCTAAGTAACTCATTGTCATTCATATCAAGAATAGACTGATAGCTTTTGTCAAGTTCATCCCCATAGCCAAAAATTATATTTTCAGGCTTTTCTAACTCACCATGAATATAATTGTGGGTAATATTGAAATTATTGTACATCTTAGCTGTTTTTGTATAGTTGAAACTCAACAACATGATACGTTTAGGGAGAAGTTTTTTGCGTTCTCCATTATTGTATTTAACTTCTGCAAAGCTAGATGTGTCAAATCCAATGTTATCCAAAGCTTTCTTTTTTCCTTCTGTTGAGAAATCAGCAGGGTCAAAGAAGTCAATTATTGCATTATGAAGGTCATCCCTTACATTGCCTGTTTGTATTGTATGGAGGTATTCAATTAATTTTTCTTGAAGAAATACTAATTGCTCATTTAACTCACCGATCGTATAATCACAATCCGGGTTATCCATTCCCGCTTTCAACAGTTGATAATAGTCGTTTTCAATATCCACCCATCCTTTGACCTCTATTGATTGCAGAATAGTTTTGAAAAATGGGCAACATTCAATAGAGAAAACATCCGGCTGATCCTTGATATACTGAATAACTTCACTACCTGAGTATCTTTCTTTACGATAGATGTCTTTAAAAAAACATGAGTGGGTGAAGACAAAAACATTCCAGCAATTAATATTTACATTATCTTTGATAACCAAACGACAAAGGCAATCTTCTGATACATTTGTAGTATTACCGGCAAAAGCATATACTCGTTGGTCCCAATACCAGTTGATGAAATCCACATAACTTGTTTTAAAGCCATGTGCCATGTCAAATCCGTTTCCTATGATAACAAGTCTATTCATCCGGTTGTAATGATAATGTTAGTGTTATTGACTTAAATTATAGAATAATCTCCTTGTTCTTCATTTACAAGAAGTGGTTTTAAAAGCGTTTCCACCGACTCAAAAGTATTTTGTTTTGAGAAGTGTATCTTTGGTTGTCCCCACCATCCTTTAATATATTGCTGGTATTGGTATTGCAAGGTACGGCGAGGTGCCTGCGCCAAACTGCTATTATAAAAGGAATCCACAATATCAGAATGGTAATTGGTCAATGAAAAGAAATACTGCCAAGTTTCTGATATTTCATTTGCGCTGAATCCGGGACGTTCTATTATCTCCACTGCATCCAATCTGTGAACACCATCATGTTTAGAGAACGCAGCTTTAAGTATTTCACTTGCCTCCTTATCAGAAGAAGGTGCGCTATACCCAAAGATTGTTACCTTACCTGCTTTCGATATATAGTACTTTGCAACGTTCCATTGGTCACGGATAAAGATGTCGCTGTTGTAATCCTTTTGTTCTACAGGATACAGCAAAGGAACAACGTTATACGGTTTGCCACACTTTCTGCAATAGTTTTGTATAAGACCAAAGGTCATGCAATCTTTACACACACCAGCTCCCACATTTCCATGCAAGAACAGAATTTCCGGTCTATTCCGGGTAATCTTTGCCACTCTGTTATATGCTTGGATAAGAAGACTATCCCAGTTGAAGGATACAATGCAGTCTTTTTCTGTGAGCGAAAGAATTAAAAGGTCGTAGATGGTTAAGAAGGATGGAAGCTGCACATTTGAAAAATATTCATAAAGTTTTTTTTCCATTGCTATCCGTGCATTTTTACACTCATCACCACGCCTAAACAGCTCACTATATATATCTTCAAGATTCCTGCTTTTCGTTTCTAGCATAAATCCTTTAAGGATTCCATCTAACCCGACCTGTTCAATGGCTTCATTCATCGTTGGGCAAGATTTTCCCATGACCGCTCTTGAAGCACCTGCTCCAACTATTACGACATGAGGGCGTTGGCAATATAAATCTTTAAGGTTTTTCTTCATACACTAACTGATTAAATATTTTGCCTGTAAGCACTTGTTACATTATGCTTTATTTTACGACCTTATATTTTGTTCGCTTTGTTTAAGCACCATAATTTCATTGTTCATACTTACTAAGTATGAAGGTGATTGTTCTCTGTCTGATTGTTCTTGAATATAAACAGATATATTACTTAAAAATACTTTATTCAAGGCGTGCTCTTTACATTACATGATGCACTGTTTTAACCTGTTTGCATTGGCCATAAAACTGCGTTTGATATGCAAATATAATGATTTTAATTCAATATCAATAATAGTCGTATTTGACAAGAAATCAACTTTATGGAATTTGCCGGCTTTTGTAATGGTAATTATATAATGGTACAGAAGTACAGAAAACTATGTAATAGTTTAAACAATCCATATTTGTACCAAAATTATCGTTTAAATATTATGCTTAAAGAGGACATCTGATGACATTTGATGACATCTGATGACACCTCTGAATCATAGCGCATTATCCTCATTTATCTTTGTTGTCGAATTCAAATTTATGTCTTACCCAAACGATTCGACAATGAAAAGAAGAATCCTTTTTTCTGTGATGTGTGCGGTCATCGCCGCAAACACCTTTGCGCAGGGCCAGGGCCTTGCGGGTATCAACGAGGCAACCAGCCTCATGACCTCGTATTTCGATCCCGCCACCAAACTATGCTATGCCATCGGTGCGGTGCTTGGTCTGGTAGGCGGTATCAAGACCTATGGCAAATTTTCCAGCGGAGATCCCGACACTTCGAAAACCGCCGCCAGCTGGTTCTTTGCCTGTATCTTTCTGATCGTAGCCGCCACCATCTTACGTTCCTTCTTCCTCTAAAGCCTATGGAATATCCGGTAAACAAAGGTGCCGGCAACCCCGTCGAGTTCAAAGGACTCAAGTCGCAATACCTGTTCGTCTTTGCCGGAGGGCTTGCGATGGTGCTCCTTATGGTAGTCTTTCTTTACCTGACGGGGGTGGACCAATGGATATGCTTATCCTTCGGAATCCTGTCCGGCAGCCTGTTGGTGTGGGTGATATTCCGTTTGAATGCCCGTTACGGTGAACACGGGCTGATGAAGCTGCTGGCTGAAAAACGGCATCCACGCTATCTGATTCACCGCAAGAGAGTTTTCAGATTATTCACAAGAAGAAGAAAAAAACAACAATCATGAGAAATGTATTAAAGGCGGAAACGCTGGAACGCAGATTCCCCCTGTTGTCGGTAGAAAACGGCTGTATCGTGAGCAAGGATGCCGACCTGACCGTGGCTTTCGAAGTGGAACTGCCCGAACTGTACACGGTAACGGCGGACGAGTATGAGGCAATGCACTCCTCCTGGATCAAAGCCGTGAAGGTATTGCCGGAACATAGTGTCGTCTGCAAACAGGACTGGTTTGTCAAGGAAACCTACCGTCCGAAGACCGATGACGGAGAACAGAGCTTCCTGACACGCAGCTATGAGCTGCATTTCAATGAAAGACCTTACCTGAATCACAAATGCTACCTGTTCCTGACGAAGACAACCCGCGAACGCAGCCGCCGGAAGAGTGACTTCAATACCCTTTGCCGGGGATTCCTGTTGCCCAAAGAGATAACCGACAAGGATGCTGCCGCCCGCTTTCTTGAGGCGGTGGAACAGTTCGAGCGTATTATGAATGATTCCGGACATATAAGGCTTCGCCGTCTGGAAACAGACGAAATCACTGGTACGAAGGAACGTCCCGGACTGGTGGAAAAATACTTTTCCCTCTCGCTGGAGGATGAGACCGCCGTATTGCAGGACATCTGCCTCAAGCCCGGCAGGATGCGCATCGGTGACAAACGCCTCTGCCTGCATACCCTTTCCGATACGGAAGACCTGCCCGGCAGACTTTCCACGGACATGCGCTACGAGAGGATGTCCACGGACCGCAGCGACTGCCGCCTCTCCTTTGCCGCACCCGTAGGACTGCTGCTGTCATGCAACCACATCTATTCGCAATACGTGTTCATCGACGACGCACAGGAAATCCTGCAGATGATGGAGAAAAACTCGCGCAATATGCTCTCGTTGTCAAAATACAGCCGGAGCAATGCCGTTAACCAGGAGTGGACGGAGATGTATCTTGATGAGGCACATACCAAAGGAGTGCTTCCCGTCAGATGCCACTGCAACGTCATCGCCTGGGCGGAGGATGCGGAAGAGTTCCGCCGCATCAGGAACGACACGGGCAGCCAGCTGGCCATGATGGAATGCACGCCAAGGTATAACACCATTGACACACCGGTCATCTATTGGGCGGGAATCCCCGGAAATGCAGGCGACTTTCCATCCGAAGAATCCTTTTATACCTTTCTGGAACAGGCCGTATGCCTCTTTGCCGGAGAGACCAATTACAGGAGCTCGCCCAGTCCGTTCGGCATCCGGCTGGCAGACCGCCAGAACGGGATACCGGTGCATGTGGATATTTCCGACCTGCCCATGAAAAAAGGCATCATTACCAACAGAAATAAGTTCATCCTCGGGCCTTCGGGCAGCGGAAAATCCTTTTTCACCAACCACCTTGTCCGCCAATACTACGAACAGGGAGCGCATATCCTGCTGGTGGACACTGGAAACAGTTACCAGGGGTTGTGCAGGATGATCCATGACCGTACCAACGGGAAGGACGGGATTTACATCACGTATGAAGAGGACAATCCGATATCCTTCAACCCGTTCTACACCGAATCCGGAAAATTCGATGTGGAGAAGCGTGACAGTATCAATACACTGATACTGACCTTGTGGAAACGGGAGGACGAGTCGCCGAAACGTTCGGAGGAGGTCGCTCTTTCCGGAGCAGTGAACGCCTATATCCGAAAGATTTCGGAGAACCGGAACATCAGACCGGACTTCAACGGTTTCTATGAGTTTGTCGCCGATGACTACAGAAGAATGATTGAAGAGAAAAAGGTGCGTGAGAAGGATTTTGACATTGACGGTTTTTTGAACGTTCTGGAACCGTTCTACCGGGGCGGAGACTATGACTTCCTGCTGAACTCCGACAAGGAACTGGACCTGACAGGCAAACGGTTCATCGTATTCGAACTGGACAATATCAGCAGCAACAAAGTGCTTCTTCCGGTGGTGACACTGATCATTATGGAAACTTTCATCGCCAAGATGCGCAGGCTCAAAGGTATCCGTAAGATGATATTGATAGAGGAATGCTGGAAAGCCCTGATGTCCGCCAATATGAGTGAATACATCAAGTACCTTTTTAAGACCGTCAGAAAATATTTCGGCGAGGCTGTGGTGGTGACACAGGAGGTGGACGACATCATCAGCTCCCCGATTGTGAAAGAGGCCATCATCAACAACTCTGACTGCAAGATACTGCTTGACCAGCGGAAATACATAAACAAGTTCGAGCACATCCAGCGGCTGCTCGGTCTGACCGAGAAAGAGAAAGGGCAGATTCTTTCCATCAACCAGGCGAACCATCCCGGGCGCTTCTACCGGGAAGTATGGATAGGGCTTGGAGGAACCTGCTCGGCAGTATATGCCACGGAAGTGAGCGAGGAAGAATACTTCACGTTCACGACCGAGGAGTCGGAGAAACTGGAAGTACAACGGATTGCCGGAGGGCCGGAGGGCAGTCTGGAAGGAGCCATCCGCCGTCTGGCGGAGAAAAAGCGAGAGGAACAGAAACAGGTATCAAACCCGAAATGAAAACGATTATGAGAAACAGACCCCTTATGAGGCTGGCGGTATGTCTGATAAGCATGGCCGCCATGATATTGCAGAGCTGTTCGGAAAGCGGTATCGACCGCGACAAGATCTGCGGAACGTGGACCAGCGTGGAAGGCAGACCTGACGTGCTGGTATACAAGGAAGGAGAATGCTATAAGGTGACGGTGTTTTCCCGTAGCGGGAGAACCCGAAGGCTGAAGCCGCAGACTTACCTGCTGGTGGAAGAAAACGGAAACCTGTTTGTCAATACGGGCTACCGTGTCGATGTGTCCTACAATGAGGCAGCCGACGTGCTGACATTCTCACCGGGCGGAGACTATGTAAGGAAGGAGGAACGGGCATGAAGGCAAGAACGCTTCTGATCGGAACGGCATTTGTACTGGGCGTTACCGGAGCACGCGCCCAATGGGTGGTGACAGATCCCGGCAATCTGGCCCAAAGCATCATAAACATGTCGGACAATATCGCCCATACCTCAAAGACGGCAGTCAATACGGCAGAAAGCTTTGCCGAGACAGTAAAGATCTATGAGCAGGCCAAGAAATATTACGACCAGCTGAAATCGGTCAACAACCTGATACAGGATGCCCGCAAGGTGCGTGACATCATCCTGATGGTGGGCGACGTGTCCGACATCTATGTAACCAACTTCGGCAAGATGATGAACGATGAAAACTTCTCACCGCGCGAACTGGACGCCATCGCCTTCGGTTACACCCGCCTGCTGGAAGAGAGCAACGGCGTGTTGCAGGACCTGAAACAGGTTATCAATGTCAGTACCCTGTCCATGACCGACAAGGACCGTATGGACGTGGTGGACAACTGCTATTACGAGATGCGCCGTTACCGCAACCTTGTGAGCTATTATACGAACAAGAACATAGCCGTAAGCTACCTCAGGGCCAGAAAGAAGAACGACCTGGAACGTGTGATGCGGCTCTACGGGAATGAAACCTCCAAATACTGGTAGCCATGATGCCGTTGTCGATAGATTTTGCCAACCTGCACACCATACTGGCAACCCTGTATGACGAGATGCTTCCCCTTTGCGAGGACATGATGGACGTGGGCAAGGGACTTGCCGGACTGGGTGCGTTGTTCTACGTTGCCGTCCGTGTATGGCAGTCGATGGCACGTGCCGAACCGATAGATGTCTATCCCCTGCTGCGTCCCTTTGCCATAGGCATCTGCATCCTGCTCTTTCCCACGCTGGTGCTCGGCACGCTGAACAATATTCTCAGTCCCATCGTGCAGGGCACACACAAGATGCTCGAAGGACAGACGATGGATATGGAACAGTACCGGATCCAAAAGGAGGAACTGGAAAAGGAGGCCATGCTCCGCAATCCCGAAACAGCATATCTGGTAAGTGACGAGGAGTTTGACCGTCAGCTGGATGAACTGGGCTGGTCAACCATAGATACCGCCTCCCGGCTGGGCATGTATGTGGAAGTCGGGATGTATAATCTGGAAAAGAAAATCCGGGACGCATTCCGCAGCCTGCTGGAGCTGATATTCGCAGCGGCATCGCTGCTGATAGACACCGTGAGGACTTTTTTCCTGGTCGTACTCTCGATACTGGGACCGGTAGCGTTCGCCTTCAGTGTATGGGACGGATTCCAGTCCACGCTCGGACAGTGGTTCACGAGATATATTTCCGTTTACCTGTGGCTTCCGGTCAGCGACCTGTTCAGCACCCTGCTTGCCAAGCTTCAGGTACTGATGCTTCAGAATGACATTCAGGAACTGCAGAACAATCCGGACTACTCGATAGACAACTCGAACAGTGTCTACATCATCTTTATGCTGATCGGGATTATCGGATACTTCACCGTGCCTACGGTAGCAGGCTGGATAGTGCAGGCAGGCGGTGCCGGAAACTTCAGCCGTAACCTGAACCGTACGGCCACCAAGACAGGCGGTCTTGCAGCCGGAGCAGGCGGTGCCGTATTGGGGAATATCGGAGGCAGGCTGAGGGGCAAATAAACCCTGCGGAGCCTCCTTCCCATGAGTCGGGCAACCCAAGATGACGGGTCCGGTGACTTGTCGGAACGGGATGTTCCGTCATACCGGAAATATTTATTCATTCAAACCAGACATCAAAAAAAATGGAATTCAAGTCATTGACAAACATTGAGAGCAGCTTCAAGCGCATCCGCCTGATGCTGGCGGTCTTTGCCTGCTGCTGTGCGCTCGTTACCGGATATGCGCTGTGGAGCTCATACCGCTTTGCCGAGAAGCAACGCGAGAAAATCTATGTGCTTGACGGGGGCAAATCGCTGATGATGGCCCTTTCGCAGGACCTCTCACAGAACAGGCCTGCCGAGGCGCGGGAACATGTAAGGCGCTTTCACGAACTGTTTTTCTCGCTCTCACCCCAGAAGGATGCCATCGAGCACAATATCAACCGTGCCCTGCAACTGGCAGACAAGAGTGCCTATCACTACTATGTGGATTTTGCCGAAAGAGGGTATTACAACCGCTTGATTTCAGGCAACATCAACCAGGTGGTGCATGTGGACAGCGTGGTGTGCGACTTTGCCGCCTACCCTTACAAGGTGCGGACATACGCCCGGCAGCTGATTATCCGTGAAAGCAACGTGACCGAGCGCAGCCTCGTAACTTCCTGCTCGCTTCAAAACACAGGACGTTCGGATGACAATCCCAACGGATTCATTATCGAGCAGTTTACCGTGCTGGAGAATAAGGACATAAGAAGTGCGGAACGATGAGGGGAAAACGCGGATTCTTCGGCCATGCGGACAGCCGGGTACGGCTGTTCTGCCGGCGGCTGACAGGAAAGCAGCGCATCCTTCTGGCAGGCACGGCCTCGTTCCTGCTTGCTGCCTCCTGCCTGTACTCGATTCTCTCCTGTGTATCCCGTTTCGGGGAGCCGGGCCAAAGACCGGCAATGGGACATATCCGTTCCGTCGTGTTCCGGCCGGAAAGAACAAGAAACATTCATTCAAACATCCATAAACATGAAAATGGACTTTCAGAAAATCAGGGAACGGCTCGGAGTGTCAAATGACAAGCCGCTGACTCCCGAAGAGAAGCGCCGGCGCGCAAAGTATATTGTCTATCCGTTTTTCTGCCTGCTGTGCATGGGGTTCCTCCTGCTGGTATTCAGCCCGTCGGAAAAGGAGAAGGCGGAAATGGAAAAAGGCAAGGGTTTCAACGTGGAGATGCCTTCACCGGAAGATTCGGAAATGGAGGGCAACAAGGTAAGCGCCTATGAGCAGGAAGCACTGGCAAAAAAGGAAAAATGGCGCAGGGGAACCTTCCAGGAAATGTCCGAACTGCTCAACAAGGACGGTCAGGATACTGCCGGTCTTACCGCAGGAAAAGCAAACATGGAACTTCCGCCGGAACCGGAAAAGGGGAAAGCCCCCGGCTCCATCCGTTCCTCTGCAGAAGCCTACCGGAATATGAACCGTTCGCTGGGCACTGTATATACCCGGAATGAAAATCAGCCAAACGCCGATCTGCTCCGACGTATTGAGGATCTGGAAAAAGAAAGGAAGCCGGCGGAAGAACAGGCGGAAGGCCAGACCCTGGAAGAAAAGATGGCTCTGCTGGAAAAGTCCTACGAGCTGGCTGCCCGCTACAATGGGAAAGAGCCGGATGCTTCCTCTACAACAAATGCCCCAAACAGCCGGAAAGAACGGACGGCTGTCCGGCCTGTAAAACGGGTACAGAACCGGATGGTGTCATCACTGGCCCAGCCTGCAGGCAATGAAGACATTGCTTCCGGATATGCAGGCGAGAGAAATACCGGCTTCCACACCCCGGTAGGCAAAATGCCATCTTCCGGCAGGAATACCATCGCCGCCTGTGTGCATGGCACGCAGACCGTATCTGACGGACAGGCACTGCGTATCCGCCTGCTTGAGCCGATGGCAGTGGACGATCTCCTTATCCCAAAAGGTACGGTACTGGTCGGCGGCACACGTGTCGAGGGGGAACGGATGGGAATCCTGATCGAGACAGTGGAGTACAGGGGCACGCTGTTCCCGGTGGAACTCGAAGTGTATGACGCTGACGGGCAGCAGGGAATCCTTGTACCGAACTCGATGGAGTATGATGCCGCACGTGAGATTGCCGCCGGCATGGGCACCTCTATAGGAAGCAGCATCAATATCTCAACGGATGCCGGAGCGCAGATTGCCTCGGATGTGGGCAAGGGGGTGATACGGGGTGTGTCACAATATGTGGGCAAGAAGATGCGCACGGTGAAAATTACCCTGAAGGCCGGGCACCGGCTGTTGCTGCATTCTCCTGAAAAATGAAGGAGGAAAGGAAATCAACCATTTATTCACCAATCAACCAAGAAACACACATGAAGAAGATTCTGATGATGCTTGCCCTGATTGCGGGCACAGTGGCTGCATACGCGCAGCAGAGCAGCGGGGATTATTATGAAGGACTGAGCCGCAAGATCGGATTCAGCCGGATGATTCCCCCGCACGGTCTGGAAATCACATATGACAAGACCGTACATATTATTTTTCCCTCTCCCGTGAGATATGTGGACCTGGGTTCGCCCAATCTGATAGCGGGCAAGGCGGACGGTGCGGAAAATGTGATCCGTGTGAAGGCAACCCGGAAACATTTCCGGAGCGAGACAAACATGAGCGTAATTACCGAAGACGGCAACTTCTATACATTCAACGTCAAGTATGCCGACGAGCCTTTGCTGCTGAATGTGGAAATGTGCGACTTCATCCATGACGGAGAGGCCGTGAACCGTCCGAACAATGCAATGGAAATCTACTTGCAGGAACTCGCCGGGGAGTCTCCCCGTCTGGTACGGCTGATCATGAAATCCGTGTATGAACAGAACAAACGCAAGGTCAAGCACATCGGCTGCAAACGGTTCGGAGTGCAATATCTGCTTAAAGGACTTTATGCGCACGGCGAACTGATCTATTTCCATACCGAAGTGAAGAACGCCACGAACGTGCCTTTCGATGTGGACTTCGTGACCTTCAAGATCGTGGACAAGAAAATCATGAAACGTACCGCCATGCAGGAACAGGTCATCTATCCGCTTCGTGCCTTCAACTATGTGACCCGTGTGGACGGAAAGAAGAACGAGCGGACGGTGTTTGCCCTGCCCAAGTTCACCATTCCTGACGACAAGAAGCTGATAGTGGAAATGTATGAGAAGCAAGGCGGCCGGCATCAGTCCTTTGATGTGGAGAATGAGGACCTGGTACGCGCAGAAACCGTCAATGAACTGAAAGTCAGATGAACGCCATGAAAAGAAACTCCCTCTTTATTATCCTCCTGCTTGCCCTCTTTACGGGGCAGGCAGAAGCCCAACGCCGTCTGCCGGGAATGAAAGCCGTCCGCTTCACCACTGAAATGGCCGACGGATTTTACAGCCGGGCAAACCGTCACGATGCAGGCTATGCCTTCTCGCTGGCTGTATCCACCTGTACCGGGAGCGGAAACCAGTGGATGTTTGGCGGTGAGATGCTGAAACGTAACATCCCTTACCGGAGTACGCATATACCCTTGTCGCAATATACGGGGGAAGGCGGTTACTACCATACGTTCTTTTCCACCCCCGGCAAGTCCTTCTTCCTGAACCTCGGCGCTTCCGCCCTGTTGGGCTATGAGACCGTGAACGAAGGAGACCGGCTGCTGGATGACGGAGCCGTTTTGCAGCAATGCGAATCTTTCATCTATGGCGGCGCGGTAACGCTGGAAGCGGAAGGCTACCTGTCCGACAGGGTTGTCCTGCTGGTGCGTCTGCGTGAGCGTTTCGTGTGGGGCAGTGCCTCGGGGATCTGCCACTTCCAGTATGGAATCGGAGTAAAATACATTTTCTAACCTTAAAAGAATACATACCCATGAAAAGAAAAATCCTTGATTTTATGCTGACAGCCTGCTGTATGGCATTCTCCTTTCTTGGTCTTGTTGCTTGTGACAATGAGCTGGATATCAGACAGGAATACCCGTTTACGGTAGAAACCATGCCGGTAGCGGATGAGATTACCGATGGGGAGACTGTGGAAATCCGGCTGGAAATCAAGCCGGAAGGGAACTTTGCCGGAACCGTCTATACGCTAAGGTATTTCCAGCCGGACGGCAAGGGCAGTCTGAAGATGGAGGACGGAACGGTACTGAAGCCCAATGACCGTTATCTGCTGAACGAATGGAAATTCCGTCTTTACTATACTTCGCAAAGCGGCAAGGAATCCCAGACCATAGACCTCTATCTTGAAGATAATTGGGGGAATCTGCAACAATTGACATATGATTTTAATGGAAAGGATACGGATGAAGAAAATAACAAGGAGGCTGCATGAAAAGAATACCGGCTGTTATGATCTTTCTGTTACTTGTCTTGTACGGCAAGGCGGAAAATCCCCCGTCTGACAAAGATAAGGCGGTAGCCTGCATCAAGCGGTGGGAAGGCTGGCACCGGGGGAAAATGCCTTACATCGGTTACGGACACCGCCTGCTTCCCCACGAGACGCTGACCGAGAACCTGAGTGAGGCACAGGCAGACTCACTTTTGAGATGCGACCTTGAACGGTGTTTGAAGGTATTCCGAAAATATGGGAAAGACTCGCTTCTTTTAAGTCTGTTAGGCTTTAATGTAGGCTGTTACCGTCTGATCGGCAACGGCAAGATACCTAAAAGCAAACTGATTCAGAAACTGGACAGCGGCAACCGGGATATTTACAGGGAATATGTATCGTTCCGCTGTTATCGGGGGAAAGTCATTCCAAGCATAGAGAGAAGAAGAAAAGAGGAGTTTGAACTGTTCTATATTCCGTAGATTGCTTGCTGATAAAGGTTTGGTTGTTACGAGACGACCGAACCTTTTTTATTTGTCCGGCATGTTACATCCTGAACAGGTGTTGTATTTTAATGTAACCGAAAGACATAAAATGTGTTATTGAGCATATGGTGCATAAAAAATGCTCCTTGAACATTGTCTTTCTTGATTTTTTGCTAAGTTTGAGATGTAATATCAAATGCATAAAACAAGTCGTCATGAATTCAGAAATAATATTGGAAATAAATGGCTACAAATGCAATCTACTAAAGTATAAATACTGTTTTTCCCGTAATATAGACCGTGAAGGAAGACCTGTAACAGGAGTGTTAGGAGGAAACATATATATAGAAATGGAATCTAATGGCAGCAATTGTATTTTGGATATGATGCTTGTTGATACGGACCGGCAGCGTTCCGCTTTCTTTTCTCATGCAGAACCTTTTCCGGTTTGGGGGAAGATACTGCATAGCATAGACGATATGATGTTTCGTGAACTTGCTTTTGATGAAGCGTATCTTTATTATCATGAGGAGAGTATGAGTGCGGAGGGAAAAGCTCCTATGATTACTCGTTTCCTCATATCTCCTACACGGTTGGATATTAACAGAACTATTCGGCTAGATAGGCGGATAAATACTACAGACGGATTCTGGTGGGAGGAATATAAGGAGGAAAATATAATATATTCCCCAGCTCAAAGCGCAATAACACTTAAAACAGAAGTTGCAGAAATAGAAATTGTAACCCCATTATTAATTAATAAATACACAAACAAAAAAGGATTGGAATATAGTCAATCCTATAAACTGAGAGTTAAAAGTTATACAAATGGAGTTCCTGAATCAAAGCATGAAATAAAATGGGAGTATAGTTATATTTCCAATAATGGAGATGTCGTTATTGGCACATTTGAAAAAGAACACAATAGAGGTGAACTTATTGACTTTAAAGTATCCAACGAAGATTTAATAGGTACTATAATTACGTTCTATGCCTATATAGCAGACAAAAATATGGGAGGAAAATGTAGTGTGTATGTAAATCCTTTGTATTACTACAAAGGAAGAAAAGAGTGGGGAAAATTACAATCGGAAAGAAAAGATGAAAATTCACAATTTTCTGCACATGGTCATAAATTATCTCTTCAAGATTTATTAAAAAATAAGAATGCTGATTTTTGGGCTAAAAGTAGAATGAGGGATTTGGATAAACTAACAGAAAAAGCTGTTTTAGACCATTATAAATGTATAAATAATTTAGTTCTTTCTGATAACGATAATATAGAACAAGTCGTTACAAATAATTTTATAACAGGAAAACAAACTACTTTGAGCTTTGATGAACATTCTATTCTTTCAAAAAAGCTTCATTCTGTTCCAAGTTTTCAACCATATTTTCAAATGTATTTAAATGTAATAAAAGGATTAATAGTAAAAAATAAACTTGAAGTTGTTAATGGTGAACAAATAAAAAAAGAATTTATTATTAGAGGTAATCAAACAGGAACACCTAACTTCTCAGTTAAAAGTGAAATCTATTCTTATGATTACTATGGTATATTTGGGGGAACCCAAAAGATTGTAGTAGATATAGAGGTAATTCAGTTTTCCCAGCATAAGTTCCTTTTAAAAACAAAAATGCATATAAAGGATTGGTATGGCTCTGATTGGGAAGATATAAATGGTATAGCAATAAAGCCTTTGTTTTTACAATGTTTTTTTTGGCTACAACATCATTATAATTATCATCCTTTTGAGACAGAAGTGGTTTTTGTGTCAAATGATATTATTGAAATAAAGTAAAATGCGAAAAAAAATATTTTTTATAATTGCAATCATTCTTATTGGATTTATTGTTATTGAAAAAAATATCCAAATGACCAATAATATTAAGATATATAATGTAGGTGTAGATAGTTGCTGCACCTACTTGATAAATAATTTTGTTGATAATGAAAAGCTCTTGCATTCGATATTAGAAGAATTGAATAATAGTAAATATCCTGTCAATTCTTTTATAACGAACGAAGAATCTGCAAGTTATTCAGATGGATTAGTTTATACTGATGGGACAAGTGATTTATTGTATTTTAAAAAGCACCATGATAAAACAGATAAATTCTTATTTGTCAGTTTGTTTTTGTTAGAAAGAAATAACTTTGATTTGCAGATGAAATTTTATACAGACAGTTGTGCTATTTATCGTGGTACTTTTGAAGAATTAAGTGTTAATGTGTTAAGATGCTCTCTAAATAAAATAGAGTTGGATAAATTTGAAAGAAATCATAACAATTTTCTATATAAGTTTTGCAATACAAAGGGAAAGTGTTTAGAAGTATCATATATGAATTGGGGGGAATGTTTTAGCTTGCATTTAGTTGATAACAATAAATAGTATGAGCCAATACAATAATATTTTTATAAGCAGAGAAGATTTTCTGGATTATAAAACAAAAGGAATTCCGTATACTGGATTTGTAATAGGAGAAGGGTATGCTTTTGTGCAATATCAGGATTATTACGAGGATACAGATGGAACAGTCATAGATATGAATGACAATATATTGCCATACCAAATATGCATACCTAACATTGTTCAAATCCAATGCATTGATACCTCAAAGGAAATGATAAAAAAAAGCCTCAGAGGGCTATTTAGCAAAAATGGATGCGCAAGATATGTAGTGTGTGAAGGAGATACCTTAGCATATATTGCAGAAATGTTTGATGTTACCGTTGAAGAATTAAAAAGATGGAATGATCTGTCAAGTGAGTATTCTATATCCGCAGGACAAAGATTATTAATAATTGACATAACGGAAAGAAGGATTATAGATATACCACACACAATAGATAATGGAGAAATTAAAAAAGCTGGAGCCTTGACTTCTCTTGAATTTTGGTTGGATTCACCATCCGACACTTTTCTTGAAGGCATAGGTAAAATTCTTGTCAATACAGCTTATAGTAAAATAAACTCACCATTAGTTTTTTTTACGGGGCGTACTTTAGCAGGAGCAAGTCAATTATCGGAAGAACGGTTTGGGGCTTTTTTGGATATAATATCGCTTCCTCTTTTTGGAGGGGTTAAAGCCATTGGCTTTTGTGGCAAAGTAGGAAAAGGGTTGATAAATGGATATAATCCGTTTTTAAAAACGAAACAATATAAGATGTATAAACCTTCAGGCAAAGGTTGGCAAAAAGAAGCAAGCAAAAAATTCAAGCAGGCAAGAGAACATTACATAATGCATGTCGAAAGTAAAAAATTTTGGAACGATATGGGTTATGGAGTCAGTATATGGAATGAATATTCAAAAGACAATAATAATGATTGATATTGTAGGACTGGAAAGTATAGGCAAATATATTATTTGGCTATGGAGTAAATATGTAAAACGAAAACATATACCTTATATGGACCTTGAGTTTCATTATCCCAACTATCTCTTTATAGTACTGGGAAGTATTGTATGTGCCATTATATTGGGCATAGCAATTGCCTATTTTTCAATTAAATAAGGAAATGACCCCAATTGCCATATTAGATGCAGATTTCCAAAGCGGGCAGAATCAAGAATCGGGAAGTGGCTAAAACAGAAACGCCACAGGTATGATGTGATATACATCCCCTTGTGACGTTTCTGTTTTTTAAGATGTAGTTGTCTGCTGTTCTTACTTTTGAAGCAAGTATTCCCCTATTGAATGATACCGGTCTTTGATTGTGGCATTTTCATTGAATCCATTCAGACAATGGAGCAAGGCTTTCTCCAAAGTGGTGTATCTGCGGTTAAAACATTGCGGATTGTCCAGGCAATAGGCATTCAAGGCATATCTGTATGGGGCATATTCAGGATTATCCTCTTTTGTGATTTTCACATGCCAAGGAAAGTGTATCCGCAGAGTGAATGACCGTGTTTCCCCTTTTGTAATCCGTTCCTCTTCCTCCAGCATTTTTTTCACGAGGGACCTGTCCAGCAACGGATATCCATATTCCCTGTAATGTTTGATATGGCAGCAATACTCCGTTGCGTATTGCTTCAATTCTTCCGGTCTTATACCATAGTGCTCCCCATAGAAAAGCAGCACTTCCCGGCCTGTTACGATAACGGGCTTTCCGTCCGCTTCATGTTTAAATACCTGCCGTTCCATCTTTTCCCTGTCTGTCAGCAAGGCAAAACCGAAACATTCCGTAAGGGTGAAACTTTCCCTGCCGGGAACGGACAGCCCAATAAGCCTTTCCAATGTGTGGCAGTAAAAGAAAATACCGTCATCGGCCATACCGGTGTCCGGTGAAAGCATAATTCTTACATCCTTGACCTGACCGCTGTCCCTTTGGACAATCCGGCAATTCGCGTAATGTGGCTCACAAGCATTCTCTTTCTTGAACCTGTGGTATTTCTCCAAAATTTCGTTCCGGATTTCCTCCTTGTCGGTCAGGGCAACTCCCAATCCGCAGTTTTCGCACCACCCGTAATAAAAAGCTTCGTCCGTGAAGTGGTCGAACCCTTTTGTGTTGGGGTTTACCATTGCCTCACACCTGACATTGGCCGATCCGCATCTGCTGCACACTATATTATTTCCCATTGTTCTTCTGCTTTACGGGCGACTCACGGCCGCCCTTGTCATACAATTCGGTTGTTATTCTCTCAATTTATCTTTACCCGGTTCATCAGCTGTCCCGAAATTTCATGCAGTTCCCGGCAGCGTTCCGGCTGCTGTTCCCTTGCAAAGGCGGTGATTCCCTGTGTCAGTTTCCATAGCGTGGCCCCGCCTGTAACTCCGTCGTCAGGATTGTTGTTCATCAGCAGTTTCTCGACCTCACGTCCCTCGTTTTTCAACAAGGCTCCTTTCTGCACCAGATTCTTCAGTTCCTTGTCGAAATCCACGTCTATCTCCGATGCTCCTTGAATTTCGATGGCCTTCTGCATGATGGTGTCTTTGCTGTACAGTCCTTTGGTCAGGTCGGAAACAGCCGATACGGTGGTCTGCGTGTCCAGTTCGTAGGTCTTTTGGGAGAGGGACAGGGATTCCGGCAGTCGGCCTCCAAGGTGTATCTGCCGCATGACGGACTCCCTGACCATCCCGTTCAGGCACGCCCCGTTGAGCAGGAACGACCGCATATCGACCGATCCGTTGCCATAGTCGGATGTGGAGAAGCGTGCTCCTGCGAAGATGATGACCGTTCCGTTCTTACGGGTGGGTATCTCTATCGGAGTGGGCAGGATTGTCTCACACCATACTTTCGTGTCGTTCATATAGGCATCGGACACGACCGCTCCCTGTCCTCCCGCCTCACGGATGAAAGCGGTCAGGATATCCACCGAGTTCAGCCGACGGTAGGAGTCCGACAATACGCCCCGGACTTCCATTCCTACCGCCCGTATCAGTACCCGTGTACGCTCGGTCCATCCCGAATGCTCGTTCAGGATGGTGGCGCACAACTGTTTCTGCCAAACATCCCCGGCAGAAAGCTCGCGCAGGTATTTGGCGGGAATGCCCATCTTCTCCGAAATCTGGCTTATGGCGTTGCCGTGCAGGTTGAAGTTCCCTTCGGGCATTGCCATCTGTACCCTTCCTTCCGCTTTGAAAGAGATAACGGGGCGTTCCTTGCTACGTTGGCTTACCCCGATGGGAGCGATGAAATCCTGCGCGATCCGTCCCTCACTGAGCAGACGGTTGATGGTGTCCATGACACCACCTTGCCTGCCTTCTATCATCCGCTGTACCTTGTTAATGACTACCTGGTTGAGGCCCTGCTGTTTCTGTACCGATACAGCTGCCGGCATTACTGTTGTTTCCATAATACTATGTTTTTAATGTTGATGAATCAGAATTTATTCTTAGAGCTTGTCTTGGTTGTTTTAGTATGTCCCATGTATTTTTCTTCTGACAAACGGATATAATCCTCTTCGCTATATCCGGTCAGCCCGAACAGTTCATAATATCCGGGGAAAGTTTTTTTTCCCGCTTCCGGTATATGCATGCTGGTTCCCTTGTGGCAGCAGATGATATGCCGGACAAAGCGGTAACACTTGCAAAGATCAGCCACGACGGTATATTCGTTGTCCGTATGAGGTTCGTAATATCCACAGGAAAGATTGATACAGGATACTTCCAGACCGTTTCTTTTCAAAGCCGCCACATCTGTATTCAGTCCCTGTGCCGGCTTGTAGCCGTACTTCCGGACATCTATAGCTGAAATGAACTCGTTGGAGCAGAGCTTCATCCCATTGATTTGTGTTACCATATCCCCGTTCCCTTTCCGGTCACACTGAATCACGAAACGGCAATCGGAAAAGAAGGACATATCGGCATGGCTGCTGCCTATGCATCCCACCTCCTCCTGTACGAAGAAGGCACATTTCACCGTCTTGCAATCCTCCAGGCATTTCAGGCAGATCCAGATGCCGTTCTTGTCATCCGCACCGATTCCGGTCATCCGTTTACGCTTGTGATCATAGCCGACAATCATCGAGTCCGCCACAAGATGGGCTGCATAAGAGCCTGTCTTGCGCCAGTGTACCTCATCCATGTGCGCCACGACACAGGGGTAGCTTTCCCGGTTGCCTTTGACCGCATAGATGTTTCCGTACCTGTCTTGCCGGAAAGGAATCTCCATCTTTTTGAGTTCCTCTATGATGAATTTAGCCATCTTCCCCTCTCTGCCAGAGGGGGAAGAAATGCCGTAAAGAGCCATTAGTTTTTCCATGATAATGATATTTTAGGAAATGAACAATTTTTCGATTTGCAGGTATCGTCTGAATTCCGGTACGGGACGCCCTTTACGAAAGAGAAAAGACGGATATTTCTTTCCTTTATATTCCACTGATAATCCTTTCAGGACTTTCCCAAATACGGTAGATACATAGTACATATCCTGACAGTTCTTGCAGAATGCCGCATCCGGGAAGATATGTATCTTCCCGCATTTGGGACATACATATTTTTTCCTGTTTGCACACCCTTCCGTGCTCCGGCAGGTGGCTATGCTCGTGTCGCCCTCCGTATTTCTCAGTTCCAGGTTACCGTCCGTCAGATGGAGGCTGTAGAACGTGTCGAGGTAAGGCACCCCTTTCTTGTGCCACCTGCAGGCGGGCACTTTCACCGTCAAAGAAACCTGTATATTATCTCCGGCCGCCCATTCCTGCCCCTCAATGGGATTCAGTACGGTGAAATCCGTTGTATGTGTATAATCGTTGTATCTGCGTCGCAACAGGATACCTGCCTCCTGCGCCTGCTTGCGGATCAGTTCGATGACGAATGCGTGTGAGGAATAGATACGATCCAGCAGGGAGGCGGCAATCGGTGTGTTTATTGATTTCCACAATGTTATCTCGTTCCATACAATGGCCCGTCCGACCACATTGCTGCTGTCATCCCTTGCCACGAGTATTTTGGCTCCTGCGAAATTGGCATAGAAATCCGCTGCATTACGGGCCTTGTCTTCATATCTCATACAGGAGTTGTGCAGGCTGGATTCGCTACCGTCAGATATGGGACTATAGTTGCTTTCCAGATAAGCCTCCATAAAATCGTTCATACTGTCATGCAGTCTGATTGTGACCTTGCTGTCCAGTGAGATGGCGCTGCAGAAATAGTTGATTTCATCGGGCTGGTACGGTCCTAGATTTTTGAACAGCTCGATAAACGTGGACGGTTCCAGATCTGTCCGGTTCTCCGGAAACCAGGGCGCCTGCGGATTGTTCCGGTCCGGGAAATTGGGATGGCCCAAGTCTTTGTTGCATGCCGTGAACACGATCCGGATTTTCTTGAACGTGCCGGCTTCCGTCCGTTTGCGTTTGGTGGAGAAAAAATTGTAGGACCCCCGTATGACTTCTTCCACCGGTACGTTCTTTTTTACTTCCGAAAGGATATCTTTGGCTATCACACTTCCGTTTTCCGCCGCATGGGTCAGGCGGGATTTCAATTCGTTGCTAACATTCAGTTTCATAATCATTCGGTTTATTGTTTATAAATTCTGTTGTTTATATGGCAATTGTTTCTTGCCAGGCTGCATTTGGCGCAATTTCTCTTTCCGCTTTCTGAGCAGGTCAACGGACATGTTCCTGCTTGTCCGATATTCCTCCTCACTCATCCGGCGAATGGAGGGAATGCCCGTCCGGGTCAGTGTATGGTTTACCATCCAGCCGTCCATGAAGTTTTCGGGGCAGAGGCTGTCATGGTGGATGACCTCACCTATGCAGCCATGTACGAGCATGTTGCAAACGGTCATCAGGCAACAGGTACGGCTGACATCCTCTGCAACCAGATAATTACCCAGGTGGCGTACATGATATGCCAGCAGCAGCCTTCCGCTTCCGCATGTCGGGTCACAGATACGTTTCCCTGTCGCTGTCTCCCCCGAATCGGTACATAAGACCATCAGGTCGCAGATATCCGGCGGAGTGAAGAACTGTCCGTTCACCTGCCGACCGCTTTTGGAGGATATTGCCATGAAGAGGTCACCGAACGCATCAAACCATCCGCCGGATTGCAATTCCCGCTGCATGAGCCGTATCCATCCGGTAAGCATTTCCATAAAATGCCTGTTCTGCTGCCGTTTGTATTTCCAGTCCATAAGGGGCGGTGCGCCGGGAGAGAACCCGTGAATGACATAACGCAGGAAATCGTTGAAAACGGATATCGGATCGTAGCCGTTCGAATAGGCGAAATCACAGACCATTTTCTCAAGCGGACGTATCGTCTGCGGTGTGTTGTATGGTACCATATTACTCTGATTTTTTATAGATTGTTACTATATGTCTTTTATGGTCAGTCTGTATCCTGACGGGAGAAATGCCAAGGAAAGAGAGATGGGTGTCCGCTTTCAGCATGTTCCATTCCCATGCAGGAAGTTCCTTCCATTCCATACGGTATGCCCAGAGTATGAACAGACCGGGACGGAATCCGTTGAAAAGCTTTCCGTGCAGAATCCCGGCCAGCCGTTCCAGTTCTTCCCGCGAGTAAAGGGTGAATGCCTCATTCCGATAGACAAAGGCATCAGCCGGTTCAATATCCGGCTGACACTCGATGAGGTATCTCGTCCATTCTTTTGTGGTGTACTTTTCGTACAGAGGATCGGGTTCCGTGTATTTCCATGCCCTGACGAATGTGTGGAAGAGGACGGCACCGTTCCTGTGCCTTCCGGTATGCCCCCACATCCGGAACTGTTTGCTGCGTATGCCATCGGGAATCAGCAATTCCGGACCGGTTGTAACCCAAGGGCCTCCTTCGGTATTGTAACCGGTACACTTTTCATTTTCATGGCAAAAAGGTGTCTGTGGGAGAAGGCAGATATGAACTTCCCGGTCATCGCCCCTTTCAATGTGTGCCTGCGGATAATAGTCACCGCCACGGGTGATATAAGTGACAACGTCTCCTGCAGTCGGTAAACCGACTCTTTCCCTGTCCTCCCGCATCCTTGAAATCAGCCGGTTCACCTTCTCCACATCACATTCCTTTATGGAGCAGGCACACCCTTCATGCCTGTTGAGCAGAGTCAGACTTTCCAGGTCATAAAAATTACCGTACTTCATATTGAGATCGTTTTTGTTGATACAATTTGACCTGACGGGTAACCATGTCGCAGAACTTCTGTCCGTTCTCCTTCTCGCTTCTGAAATAGGCAATCATGTCCCAGAGATTCCGATTGAAGTAGCCGGTCCATTTTTCGTAATAGTGACTTCCATAGACCTTTCCGAACGTTTCCTCGAAAAGTGCAGGAGTCAGCCCTTCATCCCCGTGGTGGTTGTATTGCCACAGGGAGACAAGCAGCAGCTGGTTATAATCCAGTGTTTCCATATCTGTTCTTTTTTAAGTAAAACATCGGCCTACATGGGTAGGCATTTTTATTTCTTGATGTCTTTCCAGTCTGTTTTCCGGGGATTGCGGCAAGGCTTGGCGAAAGAAAATACCGCAGCGAAGCGAGGATGATTTTCTTTCAGCCAACCCAGCCCCTGAAAGGGGCCGCCTTGCACAATCAGCCCGGAAAACGGCTATCTTTACAGCAAGAAATGAAAAAGCAGACCTCGGATTCTCTGTTCTGAAGTCTGCTTTTCGTCCATTGTCGAGTCTCATGTTTTTCAGGTATGTATCTGCCATCCGTGGAACGGCTGCAATGTTACGGCAAACGACCTGTCAGGTATTCCATGATAGAGCAGACCTCCCACGATACCTGTCCTTCCGTCGGGATAGTGCTGTGTGAAGCCGAACGAGTACGGGGCATGGTCATAGTAGAGTGAGATTTCGCAGGGATAATCAGGATTCCCTTCCCAACTCTTCAACCGTTCCAAGCACTTTTGAAGTGAGGTGTCACCAATGGATTCGGCATAGCGCTTTACGTTCTCGAAATGTTCTTCATTCAGGATTTTCATAACTTTTGTATTTTTATCAGTTAAACACGTCGGGCTCCGGGAGCCGGTATTTTTATTTCTCGCCTGCCTGACAGTCCCGTGGCCGTACCCGCAAGGTTTGGCGAAAGAAAATACCGCAGCGAAGCGAGGATGATTTTCTTTCAGCCAACCCCGCAGGGGCCTGACCTTGTACGGGTACACAGGACACGGGACTACCTTTGCAGGGTGGGAAATAAAATATACGGTTGTTTTCTGTTGTGGGATTTTGTGTGGATTCCTTAGATAATCTTCCTGATTTGTTCGCCATTGCCGGACAAATGCTGTATTTTTGCAATTTCTAATTTCAGGATTATGGAAAACTATGTAAAGAAAGCGGCGGATGCTTTCCTTGTGGAGCGTCCGTACGGTATGCGTGTGGATTACAGGAAGAAAGGATTCGTGCTGTTTAACCGTAACCTCAATGTGTTGGGAAATGCGGAACAGACCCGTCTGGAAGAACTGCCTCTGGAGCGGTTCAATGTGGAGGAGATTCCGTTGGAGGGTGAAGTCGTGGAGGAACACGCGGGATTTACCGATGTATTCTTCTATACCGATCTGACCAATCCCTATGCCGGATATGTACTGAATTTGCAAAAGCTTAAAGCCTATAACCGGTTGATGTTTCCGCTGGCAATGGCGCTGAACCGTGAATTGTGAGGCTGGAAGCCGGTAGCGGTAACAGCTGCATGGAGCAGACCGTTACCGCCCCGGATTTAATTATTTGCCCTCTTTTTCTGTTATGAATGCCAGATAGACGGACACGGCCTTATGGCATCCGGTAAAGTCCGGAGTCCGGCAGCCCTTGATTTTCCGGAAACTGACGGTTCCGTTCCTGTCAATGCCCCTCACATGCCTGTTGAATGTCCCTTTGGTTCTGATATGGATGTCAAAACCGTCCCTTCCGGTGATTTCAAGGAACATTTCTCCCGTGATCCGTTCCCCGTCCAGGAATTTCTGTTTCTGTTCATTGAGCAGCCGCTGATGTTGCTCTTCCTGCACTCTGCGCTCTTCCGCCTCTTTCTCCTTCTGCTCCCTGCGTTTCTGCTCCTGTATTCTTTTATATTCCTCACGGGCTTGCACCAGGGGGGTGGTGTCAAGTCCGAGAGCTTCGAACACGCGGACGGAGATCAAATTGACGAAGGCTCCTCTTTCCGCACTTTGAAGCGTATCCGCAATCCAGTTTCTGCAATAGGTGGCGGCTTCCTCTCTGCAACCTTCTCCCTTGAGGAACCGGCGTGAATACTGCCCGCTGGAGAAATAAACGTTTTCAATCCGGCAGACCACATGGAAACAGTCATCGTCTTCATTCCCGTATTCGTTCTTTCTCGACAGGGAGAGATATACATTCTCCGCGTACGGCTCCAGTTCCATATAAGGAGCCACGACGGTATTCCCATCAGACTTGTACTTGAATACTTTTGCTTTCATACTATCGTTCAGTTTGTCGGTTGTTGCATATTTCATCTATAATCTCTTTCCCGCTTCTTTCACCCTTCAGGAAGGCAAGGAAGCGCCTCAAAAAGAGCCGGGCACAGTCAGTTCCCAGCTGGAAGCTTTCACCGTCTTTGGTAGCACATACCGCAAAACGCCCCAGTCCGAAACTGTCCTGTTGCGGTACGATGTGGTAAGACAAGTCCTCGCTTGCGTTGATGTGCAACCCACGACGGAAAACATAGAAAGTTTTCGGGGTTCTTCTGTCGGTATCGATTTCCATACGCTTGTAACCGTGATGTTCCAATAATCGGCCCAGTTCCCTGTTTGTCGGAATTGTATGTCCGATCCAGTCCGGCCAGCTTATATTTTCTATTGTGTGTCCGTAATTGTCATATAATATGTTGAACTGTTCCTGGTATTCATCGTAAAATTCCCCGTTCCCGTTGCACATTTCCTCCAACGCGATGCCGTTTTTACGGACAAGGGCAAGGTCGCCCAGTCCGCACGCGATTTCATTGAGCAGCGTGCGTTCCTCATCCCTGTCCTTTGCCGTTCCGTAAATTCTAAGCCGGGAATATCGGTGTAGCGCCGAACGGGACGGCATATCCAGTTTTTCCCATATTCCATCGTTTCCTATAGCCTGTCTGGTGTTTCCCGGAAGTCCGTACCACCACTTGTCCAAATTGTTTGTATCCATAATTTCTGAATCAGATTGTTTTCAAATTCTGTTTTGAGTACCATGCCTGATACGCGGCGGCATACTCCTGACGTTCCCGTTCCAGGGAATTTCTCATTTCAGGGGTGTACCCGAGCAGGCGGATGTATCCTCCGTTATAGCCGGTGGGTTCGCACTTTATTCCGGCTTCCTCCAGTTTGTCGATGCGTTTTTGGGCCATTTTTGCGCTTGAATATTCCTTCGGCCAAAAATAGACTTCGCCCCGTGAGCCGAAACAGTCTTCCCCCAGAATTATTTCCCCGGCATACTTCCGGCTTTCGATGATGCCGAAACGCACTTTGCCCAATGCCCGGCGCATTGCCTTGTGTGCCGGACCTTCCGGATGCTTGAATACCTCCGGCTTGTCTTTGCTGCCGAGTTTGGGCGGTTCCACCTTGTACGGCTGTTTGTAACTTCCGATTCCGAGCGTCAGGTAAAAGTTGGTATGAAAATAGTCCGTCATGGGGGCGCTGTCATCGAAATTGTACGACATGATGAAATCGCAGATATTCATCATTACATCCTTTGCCCTGTCCGTCAATGATTTGTCTGAAGCGATATGATGGTGGTTGACATCGCCTTGAACTTTTCCGGACTCTTTGGTGAACGCCTCGAAATCCGTTTTCATCAACCGGATATGGATGGAGTGGTAATTCTCCCGTCTGGCAGAGAACTTGTATCCCGGATAGGTCTCCTTGAGCCATGCCCGTACCAGTCCCACGATTTCCGGAGCGTGCTGCCCCTTGTAATTGCGGCCTTTCCAGCGGTATTCGTTATACATATACCCGGTGTATTCCTTTGCCGTGGCTCCCGGATAGTCATATTCATATCCGGTTGAGGTCGAGGGAATATCCGGTTTTTCTTTCCAAGCCTCAAAAAGCCTTCCAAACTCGGTGGTCACCTGTTGCATGATTGCGGTGTCACCACCCTTGTCCGGGTGGTGCTCCAATGCCAGCCGGCGGTATTCTTTCTTCAAGTCCGCCAGAGAGTGTATGTTCTGAAAATAAGTCATAGCCATAAGTTTTTTATGCCCCTGCGAGGCGGTTGATAAAATATTCCCGGTAGTCAAGGTCAAGACCGAGGTTGAGACAGGCCGTTTCCATGTCATCTTCTCTCAGGTCGTCCGCCTCCTGCAATTCGCGCAGGTACCGTATTTCGGAGTCCAGGTATTCCTGTGCTTCCGTTTGACCGCAACCGCATGAGTTGCAGATCAGACTGATAATGTTTCCCTGCATGCTGTTTGATTTTTTATGTTTCTGTTCCTGTTTCTGAGGCCTCGTCCGTCATATATCGAGACGGCCCGTTCCACCAGAATCCTGCGGTTGTCTTCCGAGAGTTCCAGGTAGAACCGTTCCGCCGCGCCGAATGTGCCCTTGTCTGTCGCCACGCACCATTTTTTCCAGAAATGCGGGTACATGCCGCCATACACGGCTTTGCATTCCTCCTCGCTCCAGGCGTTCCACATGTAGTAGAAGAAACTGGAAACGGTATTTTCCGCTTGATATTTCATGGTTCTTCTATTTGTGATTCTACATTGTTTGTTTCTCTCAGTTGATGCCACACAGCCTCATACATCTCATGAAGCCAGTCTATGTTCTTTGCGCCGAGTTCAAACGGGCTGTGACACTGCACCTCGTCACCGCTTTCTTTCTCTTCGGCAAGGACGGTCAGGCTGTCCGCCGTTACCCGGAGTCCTGTCACCCTGCATTCATATGGTTCTCCGTTCTTGCCAAACCATATCACCCAGACCGGATCATAATCCTCTTCCGGAAGACGAATTTCTTTCATGCAGTGAGCATGGAGCAACTGCCGTATCGCGTCGATGATGTCCCCCCGCAGTTCCTTGATCCTGCCGCTGAAATCAACGGCTTCTGACGGTAAACTTCCTTTTCCGCCTCTTTCCTGCAAGGAGAGAATCCGCGTGTCGGGATGGATACAGAAATCCCACTCCAACACTTCATCGTCATCGCGTGTCGTGTGGATATCGCCGCCCAAAACAAGACCGCAATCGTCATTTACCATTCTTTTTGCTTCATCGCGGTCTTCTGCCGCTACCGTGTAAGTGCCCTCGAAGGAATACCTTACTCTTATGTCATATCTTTTCATGATTCTTTCCATTTGATTGTTGATACCAGATTCATTGCCCGGAAGGATTACCGGATATTCAATATTGCGCTAAAGGCATGTGGGTCAAGCCTGTAAAACGTCGGAAGGTTAAGTGTGACCATCGGGTAGCTTACCCAGCCGCTCTGACGTTTATAGCCTGTATCCTCAGCCAATTTGTTGGACAGAAGGAACTCCATGGCATCAGGATTGTTGTTGATGTCCACGAATGCCCTGTCAGGCAGTGAGAATGCCGCCTTATCTTCCAGGTTAACCGTCAGGACCGTGTATATCTCATGGGTCACGGGATCTTTCAGAGACAATGCCGGCCAGCCGTTATGGTACATTTCAATCACGATTGAGAGACGGCTTTCCTGATATAGGAAAGTTTCTTCCATGGACGGATGGTCGCATTTGACAATTTCAAAATCATCCTCCCCTTTGGTAAATGTCACCATCGGATAGGATACATCGACAAAACATTCCTCTTCCCGGTAACAGAGATGTTCTTTTCCCTCTGAACGGATTATAGCCAATCGGGTGTTCATATTCGTAACTGGTTTTAAAATTATTGACTTGCAAGTTAATTGGCCGGAATTCACCTGCCTGTTTCTTTAAACGTGTGATTGTCACCGCCTGCGGACATTTGGGAGAGTTGCTGTCTCACCGCCTTGATTTTCCCGATCAGTTCGTCCTCCCTTCGGAATGAGGGGGTACATTTGGTACGCCTCATCCCGGCTCCCCAGGGGATGCCGCCGCATACTTTTCTCAGGCGTGCCTTTTCGCTTTCCAAGGCCGACTCCAGACGGGCCAGCCTGCGTCGCAACGATTCTTCGGTCACAGTTCTCATGATCTCATTGTTTTTTTAGTATGGTGACGGATCGGAAAGATAGTCACCATACCGTCGTTATGTGTCACGTTATATTTTAGCTTTTTCCCTTTTGATGCCTCTCAGGACGTACAACAGGTGTAGGAACAGCTCCCTGTCGTAAATCCGGAAGAAGAACGGCTCGCCTGTTTCCCTGACCGTTCCGGTAAACGACACGGACTCCCGGTTCACGGGATATTGGAAGAAGTTGCCGTTTGCCAGCAGGGTGTGCTTTTTCTTCATCACTTCGCCTAGGAACCTGTCCATATCGTCGTTTCCCTCATAGCCGGAGAAGTAGAGGAAATGATGACGGCGCAGGCTTCGCAGGATTTTGGCGGTTTCCAGCCTCACATCCCTGCCTGACGATTCGTCCGTTCCTCTCATCAGGTTGCAGATGAACTTTTTCTCGCCATTTATGTCAAGAAACAGATAAGGAACTATAATTATAGAGGCATGCCGTGCGTGGTTGGAGATGACCATCGGCTTTTCTTTCTGGATGTCTCCTTTGAAGGTAATGTTCCGGTAATGGTTGTCCATCTGCCGTTCCAGCTCCTTCCTTGGCGTGGTAACGGAGCGGAGTCCCGTGAAGTAGCGTCCGCCCGCCCGGAAGCAGAACCGGTAGATGTCCGCATGATAAGGCTCTCCCAGGAAAAAGAAATTCCGGGTATGGCGGATGGGGGGCAAGACATCCATGTAGTCGAAATATCTTTCTTCCGTAATCTCACTGAACGGGGCGCAGAGGGATTGCAGGTGGATGCGTATCATCTTGCGGACGGTATTTCCGGACACGGCTGTGAGACACGGGTTCTTTTCCCTGTCTCTCAGTTCCTCCAGTGTCTCATGGTGGTAGTCGCCGTGTATTCCGTCAGACATGGTGGTCACGCAGCTGCCGTCAAAACTGCGTGAATCGACTACGAATTTCAGTTTGTCGTTATTCATGGTTCAGATGTTTTGAAGGTTCAACACTCTTTTGGCGGCACTGAGGGCATTGGAGGTGAGCTGCCGTTGCCATGCCTTGTTTCTGGGTGACCAGCGGAATCCGGAGGATTTCAGTTCCTTGCGTCTGTTGTCTTCGGGAATCCTGTCAAACAGGATCTGAAGGCGGTCTTCCCCATAGTTCCATACAAGTGTCCCGCCCTCGAACGGCACTTCCTTGTTTTCCCGGCTTTGCATCGCTTTCAGCTTTTCGCGCATCCGTTCCGCCAGTTCCGGCAATTGAAAGAATTTGTTTCTCGGTGTGATGACGGGTTTCTTCACCCTTGCGTTATATTCGGAAATGAAGTCCACGGCCCTACGGACGATTTCCACTTCCCCGTGATTGGCCAGGGTGGATACCTTGTTCAGGATGCTGCTGACAAACAGGGCACGGCTATAGCCCCGGCATTGTCCGGTATCAATCCCGTGGATGGTATCGGCACTGCTCTTGATGTCGCGTTTGAGCGTCTGCCATGCCTTTTCCTGTTTCTCTTCCTCCGGTCGTGCGGCTTCCTTTTTCCGTCTGACGGTTTCAAGAACTTTTTTCCGCCAATTGCGGAATTCTTCGTAACGGTTCTGATAGCTTCTGTTCGTTTTTTCCTGCCTGTAGTAATCAAATCCGCTCCGTCCCGTCACCATCGGGTTGGCACAGCGGGAGAGGACCGAGAGCTGGGCGGACAACTTCTGCCGGTAGGCGGCGATGTATGTATCCCGTTCCTCTTCCGGCATGAGTTGCAGGTCGTTGTGCAGCTCCTCTCCGTAAATCATGATGTCCGTCTCGCCGCGAATCTCCGGATTGAAGGAACTCCAGGCGTATGCGTCGCAAGCCTGTTTCCACATATCATCCAAATAGGCAGGATGTTTGAATGCTACGGCTTCCCAGTCTTTGAAGTCCTTGGAATGCAATTCATTGTGATCTTCCGGATTTCTGTACAGGTGTACATAGTTGCCCGTTCCATGATGCTCCTTTCTGAAATGGAACGGTACGGGGGGATAGTCCGTACCTTTTTTTCGGATCATCGTGACCCTGTGTGCATTCTCTATGGTAAGGTCTGCTACTTGCTCTTCGCAGACCTTTGCTGTTGTTTCATTCATAATCATTACTTTTTTAAATGTCAGCCGTAAATCATTTCTTCCAGTTCATCGTCCGTCAACAGGCGGATCTCTTCGTCCGAACAATAGTAAGCGATTTCTTCGTCCAAATCGAATGCTGCCGGATCAAGGCTTCTGATGCCATCCAGCAGTTCCTGTTCTAGTCTTTCTACGGAAACCAGATAGTTCCCATCTTTGCCTTGCACTTCCCGTGCAGGATAGCTCATTTCCCGATAAACCAACATCGTCATTTCCGGATTGGCTTCCTGCTGTCCTTTGCTTGTCGTCTTTCTGTTCATACCTTTATTTTTTTAAGTTTGACATGATCGGCTCCATGGAGCCGGATTTTCGTTTTCTTACTTGCCGGGCTGTCCTTTGTCGGGGATTGAGCAAGGCTTGGCAAAAGAAAATACCGCAGCGAAGCGAGGATGATTTTCTTTTAGCCAACCAGCCCCTGAAAGGGGCCGCCTTGCGCAATCAACCCGACAAATGGCTATATTTGCAGGTAAGAAATTGAAAGGACGGCAGGATATTGTGAATTATAGATTACAAAAAAAGCCATCCCTAGGGGGACGGCTTAATGACTGAATTTGTATACTTATTGTGCAAGACGCTCCTTCACGTTGTTCATTGCTTCTTTCAGGCTGCTGTTCATGACCCGTGCATAATGCTGTGTCATACGTGTGGAGGCATGGCCGAGCATGACGGAAACATCTTGAAGAGGCACATTGTTGGCAAGCGTGACCGTAGTCCCGAAAGTGTGACGGGCAACGTGCGTGGTCAGATTCTTCTTAATGCCGCAGAAATCGGCTATTTCCTTGAGGTAGCTGTTCATCTTCTGGTTGCACATGACGGGCAAACAGCATCCTTTCTTAATGCAGGTCGGATGTTCCTTGTATTTCTCCAATATGGCCAGGGGTACGGGCAGCAATGGAATATTGCTGATGGAAGAGGCCTTCCTACGGTGTTCCAATTTGACCCTTCCTTTTCTTATCCACCAGTCTCCGAGATTGTCCTGTACCAGATTCTCTTTGTTCAGACTGGCAACATCGGAGAATGCCAGACCGGTGAAGCACGCGAAGACAAAGACATCCCTGACCAGTTCAAGCCGTGGAATGGTGAATTTCTTTTTCATTATGGTCTGCAACTCGTCGTAGGTCAGGAATACCGGATCGGTCTCGTCCTGCTCCATCTTGTAACCGTAAAAGGGATTCTTGCGCATCCATTCCTTTGCCAATGCCATATTGGTAAATTTCTTGAAGCATTTCATATAACGGACTATCGTGTTCCGGCACAGCCCCGCCTCCGTTTTCAGGTAGATGTCAAACGCACGGATGAACTCCGGTGTCAGCTCATGGAAAGTGACATCCTCCTTTCCGTAATAAGAGGGGATGAGCAGCTGTAATTTCTTCACCACGTTCTTATACCGGTTGATTGTGACGGGAGAGTAGTCTATACCCACCAGTGTTTCCATTTCCTTGATGCCTTCCCTCATGGTGCCGAGCAGTGTACGCATTTCGGTGTCTTTCCCGAAAACACGTTTAAGAATCAGTTTTGGGGTAATCAGGGCCTGTTCCAATACCAGTTCCTTGTGTTTTTCCAAAGCGCGTGCGTGCAGTTCGGCAATATAGGCGTTCAGTGCCACTGATACCCTGTCCCTGCCTTTACTGCATCCTTTGGCGGCGTTCCATAAGTTCAGGGGTACGCTTCTTTGGATACGTACATCGTCATAGTCTCCATTGATGGTTATCCGCATCAATACCGGTGCCTCACCGTTTTTCAACAATTTCGTTTTAAGCACGAAAAACAGAATGTTCATTGTTCCTTGTTTCATCACTTTTGTTTTTTGAGGTGTTACATTCAATTGTTTCGTCAAAACCGGATGGCATGAGGATATGGAGCGAAATGTTAAATTCGGTGGCTTTTTTGAGGGACTTGTGGAAAAGCCATAAAAATCCCATTTTTCTCAGGTTCGAATTGCCTTTTGTATCCCGGGTTCGATTCCTTTTTTTTATCCCGATGGGAAATACCGAATTTTTAAATTTCTTTCACTTTTTCGACTTCATCCGGTCATGTGTGCAAAATTACTTTTTCACACCGGAGATTGGAATTGTCAAACAATTGAAAAACAATGAAGTATGGTACATATTTATGGCTTTTTCAAAAGCCTTAAAAAAAAGCCACTGAATTGGCGAAATCCAACTTCACAAATATGTAGCGGAATGCGTAGTGAGAGTAAAAAAAGAACCCTTGAACTATCTCTAATTCAAGGGTTTTCATGTGTGAAAAGCATTTATGTACTTTCTTTGGTGGTGCCACCAGGAATCGAACCGGGGACACAAGGATTTTCAGTCCTTTGCTCTACCAACTGAGCTATGGCACCATTGTTTCTCTTTTGCGGTTGCAAAGGTAGTGAAACTTTTGGACTATGCAAGCGCTTTGGAGATAAAAAACGCTGATAATTGCCTATGTGGCTAAGTATCAGCGCTTATATTTTAAGAAAAAAATGAATTCAGCTGTTGATTTGTCCTCACAAATCTTTATCTGCTCTTACAAATCTTTATTCGCCGGCTTTTTCGCCTTCACTTTCGGTAGTTTCCTCTTTCAGTGGATTCCATCCTTGGGCTTTCAGTTCAAACTCTTGACCATCGCGGGTGATCAGTGCACAACCTAATTCCGGTTTAGTGATGTGTCCTATTAACTTCACTCCCTCCATTTCAGAAATCTTCTCGTGATCGGCAATGGGAACGGTGAAAAGCAGTTCGTAGTCTTCGCCACCATTAAGAGCGCATGTTGTCAGGTTCATATTGAACTCTTCAGCCATGACGGCAGTCTGATAGTCAATGGGGATATGTTCCTCATAAATGCGGCAGCCTACTTTACTTTGCGTGCAGATATGCAACAATTCAGAAGATAGACCATCTGAAATATCCATCATAGAAGTGGGTTGGATACCTTCTTCCGCCAGTTTCTCGATGATGTCGCGGCGAGCTTCCGGTTTTAATTGGCGTTCCAGCAGATATTCCTTTCCGGAGAAATCAGGTTGCATATCAGCCTTACCTTTCAAAGCCACTTTTTCGCGTTCCAATAATTGTAAGCCCATATATGCGGCACCCAGATCACCGGTTACGCAAATCAAATCTGTTTCTTTCGCACCATTTCGGTAGACAACCTTATCTTTGTCTGCCTCACCTATACAAGTGATACTGATTGCCAGTCCCGTAAGAGAAGAAGAGGTGTCGCCTCCTATGATATCCACATCATATTCCTCGCACGCCAGACGGATACCCGCATACAACTCTTCCATATCTTCCACGGAGAAGCGCTTGGAGAGAGCCAGAGAAACGGTGATCTGTTTGGGTGTACCATTCATGGCGTAGATATCGGAGAAGTTCACGACAGCCGCTTTATAGCCTAAGTGCTTCAGCGGGACATAAATTAAATCGAAATGCACACCTTCCATTAGCAAGTCAGTGGTAATCAATACTTGTTTTTCGGTAGGATAGGAGAGTACGGCAGCGTCATCGCCTACACCGTACCGGCTGGATTCATTCTTCAGTTCAATACCGTCGGTAAGGCGGCGGATGAGGCCGAACTCACCGAGGCTTGATATTTCTGTTCTCATGATTATGCTCTGTTTATCAATTCTCTCATAATTTCTGTCATCTTCGGCTGGGCGGCATCGGCAGCTTTCTGCACTTCTTCGTGTGTCACCTCTACGATCTTACCTTCCACACCAAGGTCGGTAATTACCGAAATACCGAATACCTTGATACCGCAATGATTGGCAACAATCACTTCCGGCACTGTAGACATACCCACTGCATCGGCACCGAGGATATGGAATAATTTATATTCGGACGGTGTCTCAAATGTCGGACCTTGTGTACCGATATATACACCATGCTGTACTTTGATACCCCTTTCCGCTGCAATTGCATTAGCCTTACGAATTAACTCTTTATCATACGCTTCACTCATATCCGGGAAACGCGGGCCATATGGAATATTCTTGCCACGCAACGGGTGCTCCGGGAAGTAATTGATGTGATCTGTGATAATCATCAGGTCGCCGATTTTAAAATCTGGATTTGTACCACCGCTGGCATTCGAAACAAATAGGGTTTTGATACCCAGTTCGCGCATTACACGTACCGGAAACGTTACCTCCTTCATTGAGTAACCTTCATAATAATGGAAACGTCCCTGCATTGCCATGATATCCTTGTTTCCCAATTTTCCGAATATCAGTTTTCCGCTATGTCCTTCTACCGTCGATACGGGAAAGTTCGGAATTTCCTCATATTTTATTTCGTACTTCTCGGTGATTTCGGTGGCAAGACTGCCTAAACCGGTTCCGAGGATAATTGCTGTCTCAGGTTGTGTGTGCATCCTACCTTTCAGGTAAGCTGCTGTTTCTTGAATGAGCTCTAACATAGCCAATAATATTTTGGTTAAATATATGTTGTTGATTTTGTAAAAATTCTATCTCAATCGGTAAAATGTACAAATACGGCTTTAACGTTTCGGCGAGTGCCGGATGGTGTTGCAACCTTGTCGCATCCTTTTCCGTGGTGATAATCAGCTTCCTCTTTCCTTCCAGACGTTCGAAGCGTTCTTTTATAGCTTGCAAATCCTTGCTGCTGAAATCATGATGGTCGTCAAACTGGCATAAGTTTACGTGCGGTGTGTGTACTTTTAGCTTTTCCACCAGCGGTGCAGGCGAAGCGATTCCTGTTACCAGTAACACTTGTTCGTCTTTTTCCAGTGATGCGAGAGTCCGACGTTTTTCTCCGAAGAGCGGTGTTAATGCCCCATATCGGAACGAGGAAAAATAAAGTTGTTGATACGGATACAGCTTTAGTCTTTTCGTGATGATATTGAAATCTATAGGTTTGATATCTTCCGGGCATTTTGTCACGATCACGATGTGTGCCCTGTTTTTGCCACTTTCCGGTTCGCGTAATCGTCCTGCCGGAAGCAGGGTATCGTCTGAAAAAAGCCTGTGGAAATCTGTCAGTAGAATGTTCAGCCCGGCTTTCACGTACCGGTGTTGATAAGCGTCATCCAGTAACACTACATCTACTTTGGGGTGGTCCAATTTCATCAGTTGTTCAATGCCGTGACAGCGGTTCTCATCTACAGCTACCCGGATAGCCGGGAATTTGTTTTTTATCTGATAGGGTTCGTCACCAATGCGCTTTACATCCGTTTCTTCCGTAGCAAGTACATACCCCTTGCTTTTTCGTTTATATCCGCGGCTCAGCATGGCAACGTTTGTTCCCGTTTGTTGTAACAGCTTGATAAGATACTCCGTGTGTGGTGTTTTGCCTGTCCCACCTACAGCGAGGTTGCCGACGCATACCACAGGTACGTCAAAACTCTTTGACCGGTAATATCCCCAATCAAAGAGTTTATTTCTTAGGCGTACCCCCATCCCGTAAATCCACGAGATGGGGTATAGCCAATAGTGTATCTTAACCAGCGGCTCTTCCATCCACTCCTTTCTTTAATTGATGTTCAACTCGAACGGAACGCGTGCCTGAATTTTATCGCAGTTCTCAAAATTATTCAGCCAGTCGAATTGGTTGTAAAGTTCACCGACTTTGCCTTTCAGTATCCGAGATTGGATATATCCACCGGGTTTCGTATCCGTCAGCATATCGAAGAAACTTTTCTTGCCCGGATAAGACATTACTGTGTAGGCATCCAGTCCGGCCTTTCCGATAGCTATTTCCAAAGCCTTGTCCAGTCCACCCAGTTCGTCTACCAAGCCCAGTTCTTTGGCTTTGGTGCCTGTCCATACACGCCCTTCGGCAATCTTCTTGATTTCATCCGTGGTCATGCCCCGGCCTTCTGCACAACGTTTCACGAACAGTTCATAGCCCTCATTTACCATATTCTGCATCAATGCCTTCTCGCCGTCATTCAGCGGACGTCCCATTGCTCCGAAGTCAGCGTATGTGTTGGTCTTTACTACATCGAATGACAGACCGATCTTATCCGTCAATCCTTTCACATTGGGGAACATTCCGAAGATACCGATAGATCCTGTCAGTGTAGTCGGATCAGCTACAATACTGTCCGCGTTACAAGAGATATAGTAACCGCCTGATGCTGCATAGTCACCCATGGAAACAATCACCGGTTTTTCTTTTTTCAGTTCGGTGACAGCATACCATATTTGTTCCGAACCGAAAGCGCTACCGCCCGGAGAGTTCACACGCAGCACTACAGCTTTCACGTCCTTATCATCTTTCAGTTTGCGCAAGTCGCGGATTACCTTATCAGAATTAATTCCATCTTCACTACCTGCATACGAACTTCCGCTGTCAATGGCTCCATATGCGTAGTACACAGCGACAATATTTCCGCTCTTATCTTTCGGAACGTTCTTCTTCACGTTCACCATGTCTTTTAAGCTTAATATTGGCATACTGTCATCCTTGTCTATTCCCATCATTGTTTTCAGGTAGTTACGTACGTCATTTTTGTATACCAGAGTATCTGCCAGACCATATTCCACGCAGTCATTGGCGGGATAGAACATCAGCATTTTGTCGGCAGCCTCGTTCAGTTTTTCTTTGCTTACGCCTCTTGATTCTGAAATATCACTCAGCATTTGTCCCCAGATACCATCCAGGAATACGGTTACTTGTTCACGATTGGCCGGACTCATTTCTGTAGAAATGAATGGTTCGACAGCCGATTTGTAAGTACCTACTTTGAATACCTGCATTTCAACGCCAATCTTTGACAATAAATCTTTGTAGAAGGTCGGGGTAGAAGCCAAACCGTACCAGCCGATTGCGCCTTGCGGATTCAGCAACACTTTATCCGCTACACTTGCCAGATAATACAGACGTTGTGAGTATTGGTCACCGTAAGCTACCACGAATTTACCGCTGGTTTTGAAGTCAGCCAGCGCTTTGCGTATTTCTTCCAAAGAGGCAAATCCTATGCCCATTGAACCGGCTTGCAGGTAAATCCCCTTAATGTTTTCATTTTCCTTGGCTTTCTGTATAGACGAAAGAATGTCATCCAGTCCGTACGTAGTTTCATCTTCGCTCAGGAAGATGTCGAAAGGGTTGTCCTGGCTCCGTTCTGAGAGCATACCTCTCATGTCGAGCATCATCACAGAGTTTTTGCGCACCTGCGTTTCAGACTCTGACGAGGACAGCATGCTAAACAGTATCAGGATGCTGACGAAAAACAATACGACGCTTGACACGATAATACCTGTGATGGTGGCTAGCGTAAATTTAAAAAAATCTTTCATTGTAGTTATTGTTTTTTGTATGCTAACTTATAAAAGCTAACAAAGATAAATAATTGAATTGATATTTGCTCTATCTGTCGCAAGGTTTTTCATTTTGTCACACTATCCAAATAGAAAATTCAGGTTTATCTGGAAAATGCATCGTTAAATGATAATTTATCGAAACGCGGATTAACGCAAATTTTCGCAAAGAATATTGTAATCGCACAGTGCAGCCTTATATTTGACTTAAGTTTCGGAAGTAGGCTTTCAGCCTAAGGTTACCCAAGCTGCAAGATAAAAGGCTTTCAGCCTAAGGTTGCCCCGGCATTTCGCAATACTTCCGAAACTTGAATATTTAATCTGCGAAAATTTGCGTTAATCTGCGTTTTAATAATAATCCGCTAAACTATCATTTTTGTGCCAACTTATTTTTAAAGCGTTACTAAAACCATTAATTAATTATGAAACCAAACAGTTTGACCGGCTTCATGAACGAAGTCATTGTATGCTTGGAGCAAGAGGGGCGTTTTGCTACTGCCAAAATCTATAAGTATGCCTTACGTGCATTCACGCAATCCGCAGGAGGTGGTGAGATCTTCTGGGGAGGAGTTAACAGACATTCTTTGCGGCATTTCCAGACTTATATGGAAGATCAGCAAAAGAGTTATAACACTATTTCCACTTATATCCGTGCCTTGCGTGCGGTGTATAATCGGGCCGTAGACCTTGGATTGGTAGAAGGCCGTTTCCGCCTGTTCGCAAACCTGAAAACGGGCGTTGTTTCGGAGAAGAAACTGGCTGTCACGGCTTCACAAATGCAGAAGCTGGTACATACTTCCGATGAACCGCCGCTTTCTGCTAAAGTGTGCCGTGCACAAGATTTTCTCTCGTTGATGGTGCTTCTGCAAGGAATGCCTTACATTGATCTGGCGCACCTGCATAAGTGCGATTTGAATGGCACTCTGCTGACCTGTCATCGCCGGAAGACGGGTACGGAACTTTGTGTGAAAGTAGTTCCTGAAGCGATGGAACTGATTGAACGCTACCGCAACCGTAAATCAACTTCACCTTATCTTCTGGATATCTTGAGCGGCGCTTGCTCTGCGAAAGAGGCTTTTGAGGAATATCAGGGCAGCCTGCGCAATCTGAACTTGCAATTATCTAAACTTCCCGCGTTGTGTGGGGTAGAAGGGGTAAAGGTTAGTTCATATACTGCGCGCCATACATGGGCCACGCTTGCCAAGTACTGTCAGGTACCGGAAGAAGTCATTTCCGAAGGATTGGGACATTCCTCGATGGAAGTTACACGCACATACCTGAAAAGCTTTGGAGGAGACGAACTTGAAAAAGCAAATCGGATAATCATTGATTACATAGCTACCGGAAAGAAAAATATCTGGAACAGGGCTTGAGAAGTCTGTTACTTCGTAAGTAACGGAAATGTAATCATGCCGCAAAGATATAAAAAAAATGATAAAAACAAATTATAAAAAATAAATTTGACTATTGTTTAACGAAAAACACGGCTTAAGTAACCAAGACAAACAACAAACCGACATATTACTGCCTCTCCGGCTATGAGAATACGCATAAATTCTCCTCTCCACGTTTTACCTTTAACATGGACTTGTGATATCTTACGTTATTTTTTTGCGTAATTTACAATTCAAGTGTCCGTCGTATGCCTATAACGCTTTATATTTTTCGTATTTGCGCGCTTCCGTTACTTACGAAGTAACGGCCAAACAAACAATTATGCTTACACCATTGACACAAACAGCTATTGCCGTACTATACGATATTCATACCGATGGCAATCTTTACCGTACAGCGCAACTGTCTATTGCGCCTCAGGAATTAATAGGTATTCTAACCAAGTTAGAATCGGGCGGCTTGATCCGCCGTAAAGAGGTTCCTGTTTCCGGCGTCCTCTCTTCTTATGAGTTAACCCGTTCCTATATGGATATCTCCCTGCTCGATATACTGGAAGCCCTTGGCGAACATCTGAATTGCAATTCCCCTACCAAAGAAGAGATGTACGAACAATACTGTGCCGCCGCTCAGCGTTTGGGAATCGTTAACCAGATGACGCGTCTCTACTTGTCCGAAATCAAATTGATCGACTTATAATGAAAAGGCGCTTGCTCGTATTATTCAGTAGCCTGTGCTATATGCTGCCGCTCATTCACTCTATCGGTGTGTGGGGCGGAGAAGCTGTATCGCATGCCGCGGACAGCATTTGCCTGCACCCCTTGCTGTTATATTTCCGTTTCGACCGTTCCTTGGTAGAATATGACTATATGGACAACCCGCGCACATTGCATGAATTCCACGCCTTGTTCTCCGATAGTCTTTCCGCTTCCTGTATTGACACGATCACCATTACATCCTATGCGTCGCCCGAAGGTGCCGCCCGTTACAATTCCCGGCTGGCCCATCGCCGTGCCGTTGCCGTGAAAGGCTATCTTCTTTGGAAATATCCGCATCTGGACCAATACCGTATCGTTGTCCGTCCGCAGGGAGAAGACTGGACGGGACTCCGGCAACTGGTAGAGGCTGATACTTCCGTTCCCGACCGTGAGGATGTGCTGCAAATACTTGAAGAGATTCCCGATACCGAGCGTTGCAAGATACTGTTGCGCCGGTTAAACTGCGGGTATGCTTATACATATATTAATAAGAATTTGTTGCCGAAGCTGCGCAATGCGGCAGTGTGCATGATGAAAATGAAAGACAGGGCTGCGCAGCGTATGTGGGCGAGTCGTGATTCGCTCCTGCGGGTGGATGAAAGTTCGCAGCTTGCGGGCTGTGGTGGCGAAGAGTCTTTCGCCCGCGTACACAGTCCGTCGGCGTCTTCGTTGGCGTCTCCGTTTGTTCCCGGTGCTTTCCGCCGTGTGCGTCCTTTGGTTTCCCTGAAGACGAATCTGCTCTCCTGGGCAGGCCTTGCTTCGGATGGAAAAGTCACCTCTTTCCGTCCTAACATTGCCCTGGAACTGTTCTTTGCCCGTCGTTGGTCTCTTTCCGCTTCCGGCGAATATGCTTGTTGGCGGGGTGGGACAGACCGTAAGTTCTGGGGCATCTCCGGCTATAGCCTCGAACCCCGTCTGTGGCTTCTGGGAGATGGAACCTATCGCTTCCTCTATGTGGGCGCATACGGCCGGTTGGGCGATTTCGACTATCAGCCGCATCCGGACGGCGATGCCGGGCGTATGGGGGCCAGTGCCACCGGCACCTGTTGGAGTGCGGGGCTTTCCCTGGGGCTGCACCTTCGCCTTTCCCGTCATTGGGGCTTGGAGGCGGGGCTTCGCGGCGGTTATCGCAATGCTTCCGGCAAAGCCTACGACAACGAGCCGCCCCATGCTTATTATCACCATGATCTCTCTTCCGGGCGTTGGGGCGTCACGGGATTGGATTTTAGTGTGACATACCGATGGTGGAACAAAACAAGAAGATGATGAACAGAAAAATGCGACATATCATATATGGCATAGGCTTGTTCCTGCTCCTGCCGGCGGCTTCCTGTACCGAACGTACCCTCGAAGTCCGTCCCGATCCCGTACCTATACGTCTGTATGCAGGTATCCGTACCCGTGCGTTGGTCGATGCTTTCGAGGCTACCCCTGTCAATATCGCTTGCGGCCTCTCTTCCGGAGGCTATGCCGAGAGGTGGGATGGCGTGGCCACTGCCGGTGAAATCCGTCTCGTACCGGAACGTTACTATCCCGACGATGGTTCCCGGCTCTATCTGCGCGGTTACTATCCTCCCGCCCCCTTTGCTGCGGATGGTACGCTGACCTATACTTTGACGGGTGATGAAGACCTGTTGCTCAGTGACGAGCAAAGCGCTTCCCTTTCCTCGCCCTTTACCGATGGAGGTGCCGGACGGTTGATGTACAGTCATCTGCTGGTGAAATTGAATTTTATGATTCAGATGGAAGATGGCAACACCTCTTCCTTGCGTGTCCGCGCCTTGACGCTCAACGGGCTTGCCAGCCGGGTCACACTTGCGCTGAGCACCGGTGCTTTGAGCTATGGTTCATCCACCACTTCGGTTGTGATCTATTCGGCTCCCGACGGTTCCGAAGGACTCCCGTTCGTAGATGATATGCTGCAATTCCCCGGTTACGTGCTGGTGCAGCCCCGTGCCGATTTCACTTTGGACATGGTGCTGTCTATAGACAATGACCGTTCGCACGACCTTGTTTACGAAGCCCTTCCCATCATTTTTGAGGGCGGAACGGGTGAGGGCGGAACGGCCTATACCGTGCATGTGAAATCGCCTGTGCCCACTTTTCCCGATCCTTTGCCTGTCCGGGTGATTGCCAGCGTTGTTCCTTGGCATGTCGGAGACTCAGGTAGCGGGAACATCCCCGGCTGGGAGAGGTGAAAATCGTATTGCCGGAACTCAAGAACTTAAGAACTCAAGAACTTAAAATAATTATTAATCATTTAATTAAAATGTGAATATGAAAACAAAAATGAACGTAGCGTTACTGAGCCTGCTGATAGCGGCGGGATGCAGTGAAAGTGATCAGGTCAATCTACCGGATGCTCCGGTAAATGCAGTAGCTATTAATCTGGGACAGCAAGTGAACGCTGTGACGCGGGCAGTGGCTGCGGAAGGCGTCAATGTAAGTGCTACGTTGCTGATGTGCGACGGCAATAGCTCAGGTGTAGAAACTGCCGATTGGAGCACATTCTCTAAAGTAGAGAAGAATGTTATTGATCTCAGCAATCAGTTGACGAGCCGTGCCAACATTTCTGCCGCCTCGTTTATGGTGACCACCACTCCGGCCAGTGAGATTTCATTGAACCAGCTGCTTTATTATTCATTAAACACGAGTGTCTATTCTTTCATCGCCGCCGTATCTCCGGCAGGTAGAGTGCCGAATGACGCCGCTGTTGTAGAATTCAGCCAGAGGGATGGTACGCAGGATGTGATGTGGGCTCCAACCATAGCTGTAGGTAAAGGCGATGATGAAGCCAATGCTGACGGAAGCGCAAGACACAACCTGGCGTTTGTTCACAAAACCACCCAGCTTAACTTCAGCATCGGCCTGAACCGCGTAAACGGTGGTGGCGAGTGGCAGGGTAAAAGGATCGCTTTGAAGAGCATTGCCGTGCAGCAGGCTTCCGTGCCCCAATCTGTAAGTGTGGCTACGGGTGCCGTCACCTGGACCACTCCGGTAACTCTTGCAGTTCCCGGCATTTCAGAAGCCGCTATTCCTGCAACGCCTGCCGAAGTGGGCGAGCCGTTCATGATTAACCCCTATACGGAAGTTGTGCTGGATGTAGCGATTGCTGTGGATGGCGCCGAGAAGTTATTCAAGAATGTCCGTGTCACCACCGGACAGGCAGGCGCTGCTGTTGATCTGGAACGTAAAGAAGGTGAGTCGCACAAGATCACGCTTACCATTCAGGAACCCGCCAATGCCGGCGATGCTGTGACCATCAAGACCACTGCAACCGTGACGCCTTGGACCCAGGGTGCTTCCGGCAGTGCTGATCTGTAAAAACATTTAATTAATTATTGATGAGACGTATGTACCGTTTGTTTCGTTTCGCGCTTTCCGCTGTTCCGGCTTTTCTTGCTGCCTGTTCCGCTGAGGGTTCCCTTCCCGAAGAAGTGGCCGTTCCTTTGGAATTTTGTGCGGGGGGCGATGCGCTGTTATCTTCCTCCGTCACTCGTGTGGGCACTTTGCCGGAAGCGGCTTTCGACGCTACGGTGGTGCTTGCCATGAGGCAGGGGGAGTATTCCAGGCTTTCGGGACGGTATGAAGGCGGTCATGCCGTGTCAGTCGGCACAGACGGAGGCGTCTCTTGGCAACTGCAACCGGATGCTGCGCAGCCGGTCTATCCCGAAACGGGAGACTGGCTGTATGCGGTGGCCGTTTCGCCGAAGGCAACTCCCGATGCCGTCGGAAACGTGTCTTATACACTCACCGGCAAGGAAGACTTGCTGTATGCTCCGGAAATCCGGGGTAACAAGTGGGAGGGAGACCGCTTTTCGGGTAACAAAGTTCCCGGTCGTGACAAACCGCTGGAGTTTGCTCACTTACTTACCCGCTTGCAGTTCAAGGCTTGCAAGCGTCAGGCTGGTGGGCTGGCGGTTACGATTAAATCTGTAAAGGTGAATGAAGCATTGCCGGAGGTCAGTGTGCCGTTGGCAACAGGCGAGCCGTCATTCGGTGGTACGGCGGGGCTTACCCTGCGTCCCGGAGATGGTGGCGCGGGCAAAGAAGTGCCTGCCGGTGGGACAGCCGTAGCGTTGGGCGATTTGCTTTTGCCGCCTTTGTCGGCTTTGTCGGCGGAGAGCGGTTATACGTTGGATGTCGAAACGTCAATTGGTGTTTTTACTTCCATCCCGATAGTGTTTTCCGGTGGCGATGCCGCTCTGCCTGCTGAGAAGTTGCAGGCCGGTATGTCTCACGAAATCACTTTCTACATATCCGATTCTTCGCTGGGGGTGCTGTCTGTGACGGCTACGCCTTGGGATGCGGTGAATGTAGATGATGATTTGGAGTTGGTGCCTTGAATAAATTATACGTTGATGAATTAAAAGAATAAGTAAGAATGAAAACCAAACAACTAATTAATTTCGCTTTTATCTCCGGTCTGCTATTGGCTGCCGGGTGTAGCGAGAATGAAACACCCGAACCGGTGGATAACACTCCGGTGGAGCTGCAAGTGTCTCCTCAAGTCACTTTGACGCGTAGCGTGATTGATGGGGGAACTCAAAGCGGAAGTGATAATATGATGCAAAATATTGCTGTATATGCACAGAGCACGACTACCAATACGGCAGCGAAGAGCAATAACTATGCTCTTTATACACAGAGCGGTGGATCTTGGACCAATAATGGTACGGACAAGATTTTCCTCTCTTCCGAAGATGCTACGGTGTATGCTTATTATCCGGCATATACTCCGGGAACGAATGGCGAATATGCCGCCACTACTCCCTTGAAACTTAGCAGCGATGCCAGTGGCAGTTCTACAATCCCCCTTACCGTTTACGAAGGAGGTAGCGGTACTGCTTCTGATTATACCATTACCCTACGTGATAATGCTGAGAAGACGTGGCAAAGTAGCGAGTGGAAAGACAACTCAACAGTCAATGCCACGAAACTCATTGCCGCCGCTCCGGGTGAGGTAGACTATATGTGGGCTACTTCCAATCCTACCCAAGTGGATAATGGAAAAGGAAGTGATGCTAAAAATGCGAGCGCAGCGCTTACCATGAAACATGCCCTTGCCTTGCTCAGCTTCAGGGTATATAATGACGGTACTTACAAGAACACGGGAGCGCTGACACAGATTAAATTGGCGAACAACAGTAGTGGTACTACTCTGAGTAAAAGCAACGGGCATACGATGAATATCTCTACTGGAGCTATTACAAATGGTACTGCCCAGGCTGCTACATATACCCGTACCATTTCCAGTTCCAGCTATACTTTGATAACTGTTGCGGACGCTGCCAGTGAGACGGCAGTAGCTAAAACTAAATCAGGTGATGCTAGTTATGACCCTAATGTCGCCGCCGCCGCTGCCTCCAAAAAGGTGAGTATGCTGGTATTGCCTGCTGCTACGGTTGCCGCCAATTCAGTAAAAGCCACTTTCACCATTGACGGTGCAGACTATAGTGTAGATCTTTCCCAACCGGCTAAGGTTAGCGAAAACAATCCCTGGGAGCAAGGTAAAAATTACCTTTATACCGTTAAACTCAGCGGCTCTGCTTTGACTATCAGCTCTGTGACGGTAACCGATTGGACTGAAGAAAAGATCACCGGTGATCTGGAAATTAAATAATAAGTACTTATTCATAACCCATC
>NZ_CBVI010000098.1 GCF_000513195.1 Bacteroides timonensis
GAATCAAATGATAATTTAGCGGCGTGAATGAATAGGCAGAACTATCTCAATTCTCCTCCTCCCGGGAGGAGGAGTACCCGTAGGGGGAGGTGGTAGGTAAAATAATAAATACCTATTAATAAGAATATTAAGGTATTCTTTCCTACCTACCACCCCGCCCTTTGGGCACCCCTCCTCCGATGGAGGAGGGGAATTGAGATAGTCCGTATATCACACAGATAACTCCCATTTAACTCATAACCCTTATTTGCAGTATGAACCGATCCTTTATTCTTTCCCTTTCCCTCATCTGCCTCCTCCTGCCCGCAGGCGGTTGCTCGGATAGTGCTTGTATCAGTGATGTAGAGACTCTTGTCCCTTTGCAGCCCTCTTTCTCCACTGCCACTGCCTCCGTCACCCGCTCCATTGTGAGCGAAACGGGCCCGGGCGACGGAAAGGTAAACCATATCGGTGTCTTCCTCACACGCAGCACTGACGGGCATACGGCTTATGCCGCTTCTTCTGACTCCTATACCATCTTCACTACCTCAGACGGAAGCACCTGGACAGGTGCCAAAACTGTCAATTTGCGTACTGAGCAAGCCCGGCTTTATGCTTGGTACCCTGCTGAAGGCGGCGGCATCCCTTCAGACAGCGGCAGCACCCGCACCATCCCCGTCTCCCTGCCCGCCGAGCAAACGTTTGACGGAGCAAGCGCCACCGCCTGCTCACAGGCCGATTATCTGTACGGCTCGGCAAACTCAACCGCCGGCGATGCCACGGCAATTACTGTAGATTGCAATACTAACTCCCCTACCATCTACCTGCAACACGCCCTCACCCAACTTGTTTTCACCATCGAATACAAGGCAGGCCGTGTTCCCGACGCTGAATATGACCGGGTGAAAAGCATCAGCCTGACAGGTCCTTTCCGTGCCGGAACGGGAACCATGCAGTTAAACGACGGTACGTTGTCGGCTCTGTCGCAATCCTCCGCTACTCTCAAGTTTTCCGTTTCGGCCCATCCGCAGCTTCCCGGTGCTATCGGAAGCCCGGAAATAGTTGCTTACGGCTTGGCAGCCCCCAAGGCAGCCACTACGGGAAGTGTTACCGTGAAGCTCATCTTAGGAAAAGCGGATGATACAGTTAATGACCGCACCCTGACCGTCGCCACCGATTTGTTTAACGCCGCATGGGAAAAAGGGAAGCGTTACATCTACCACCTCTTGCTCGACAAGAATGACATCACCCTGAAAACCGTTCAAATAAAAGGCTGGACAGAGGTTCCGACCGATCCGCCTGTTATAGTTCCCCCTGTTATCGAATAAAAGAAACAAGCATACAGAGATATGAAGTCATGAAGAACTTGAAACAGAACATAATGCCCTGCATAGCCCTCGCTTTTCTCCTGCCGCTGGCCGGCTGCGGCGAAGAACTGTCTGTGTCTCCGGTTGCCGAAGGCACTCCGCTCACTATTATGGCTGAAATCGGCACGTCCTCTTCCGCAGTCACGCGGGCTGAGGTTGTGCCCAATCTGTACGACCGCAGCGCATTCGTCGCCGGAGATCAGATAAACGTGGTGTGCAGCCGTAATGGAGTGCAACTGGCATCTTCGGGCTATACGCTGAACTCCGCTGCCACTGCCTGGCAGGTGGCATCCGGCAGCAGTGGTCTGGGGTTCCTTCCTGCCATTGTTTGCCGCGCTTCTTTTCCCATAGCCTACGAGGGTATCAGTGCCGACCAACAGGCGGCAGATGGAAGCGCCTTCCTGAAAAGCAACTACCTGTTGACTCCGCAGATACCGGTCTCGGGCGCTGAAGTCAACTTCACCGGAGATAACGCCTTCGGACATGAGAATGCGAAACTGGCTTTGAAGTTTCTCGGCTCGGGTGGAGCCAGCCTGCCCGCCTTCAGCAGGATAACCCTGCAAGCCACCGGATTGAGAACAGGCGGCGGCGCATCGGAGACCATCCTTCCTTTCCGCCCCGCTGCCAATGAATATACCTGGTGCGCCGTCATCTACCCCCGCAATCAGGCTACGGATATAACGGTGAGCGTGACAGACGCCAACAATGTCACCTATACTGCAAAAATTTCATGTGGCATGCAGAAAGCCTCCAGCTATACCTACACCTTGCAGCTTCGAAATGATATCCTTGTCCCTGTGGGGGCGGCGGAGATTGAAGACTGGGCATTAAGCGTGAGGCATAACGGCAGCTTTGACTCGGCCAATTAAACAGATATGCGAGTGATGATGAATAAGATTTATAAAATATTGCTGCTATGCGCGTTTGCCTTGCCCGCTTCGTGTGTGCGGAATGAGGTTGCAAGCGTCTCGTTGCCGCTGGAGGTGTCTGCCGAAATAAGCGGTGCCCGCACCCGTGCGGAGGATGATCCTCATGCGTCGGACTATGACAAGAAACGTTTTGTAACGGATGATGTCATAAAGATAGCCAAGTCGGGGACGCCAACGACATCCGTCCTTTATAAGCGCACTGCCGCTGGAGCGTGGACGCCTGACGACCTTGCCACTCCGATGACGACAACGGGAGGAGATACCTTCACCGCAACTTTCCCTTCCGCATTTGCCGGAATAAAGGCCGACCAAAGTACTCCCACCGGTTTTTGGGAGAGCAACCGGCTTACCGCCACTGCCACCGCTACCGGCAACCGTGTCAGCTTCAGGTTTGCTCCCGCTGCCTGTAAAATTACGGTTATTATCATTTATGAGGCAGATAATACGGCGCAAGGTGCCACGGTGGCAGGCAAGGGGCTTTGTACCGGGGATCAGTCTCAAGATGAAACCATCACACTGCTGAACACTAATTCCTCTTTGAGGCGTCACACCTACACGGGCATATTTTCACCTCAGGCAGCCACTGCATATACCATAACCGTGAGCGCCAGCGGTATGACGGGAGGTTCCGAATCCTATCAGGAGAAGGGCGGGGATTTTACATTGGCGGCAGGACATGAGTACCAATATACGTTTACCCTTACCAATGAGCTTGTCCTGAATAACGTAACGGTGAAGGATTTCACGGACCAGCCCGAAGAAGATGCCGGAAATGCAACTTGATGTAAAAAGACGTGAGTCTGATGAATTTGAAAATGATAAAAAAGATGAGAAAGATGAAAATGAAACATACCCATATATTGTTGACGCCCGCACTGGCCTTTATGGTGTCGTCGTGTGCCGGAGAAGTGATTGTTCAGGAACCGCTGTCCGGCGGAAAGGCGCTGCAGGTACGTTCGGTAGAGCTTCCCGAGCCTTCCGCCACCCGTATCCAGGGCGCCACAGCCACCCAGCTGACTGAAATCGGCGTGTACGCCACGGATCATGAACATGCGGCTTTGGCGTCGAATGCCAAGTCGGTATTTAAGTTGCAGAGCGAAACGTGGAGTTCGGACACTCCTCCTGCGATACTCTCGGAAGAGTCGGCTCCCAGTCGTCTGTATGCCTTTTCGCCTTCCGGCCTGTCCGTGACGAACGGTGCCGGCGGCAATCATCATACGGTTCCCGTTCAGGTGGTGGCGGACAACTTCTCGGCATCGCGCCAGACCGACTATCTGTATGCCGATCCGAATACAGCTTGGGCTTCTTCCCGCGCGGTCATCTTCACCATGAACCATGCTTTGGCAAAGGTCAGCTTCCGCATTCTGAAGTCGGACCATGTGCAAGAAACCGTCACGTTGAAGAAGATAGAACTTGTGAGCGGCACTTCGCGTTTGCAGTGGGGAAACAATGGTGTCATGAATCTGACAAACGGCGCATTGAACGGTTTGGCGTCCACCAACTCCATTACTCTGGAAGGCAGCACGGTGCTCAACACTACCCAGAGCCAACCCAATGTCACGGCGCTGGTAGCTCCTATGCCCGCCACGGAAACCCGCCTCTCGTTCCGCCTGACGGTGGATGTTGCGGAAGCGGATGGAACTTCTACCGAACAACGGTCTTTCGAGACGGCAACCGTGAATGAGGTGCAGTGGAAAGCCGGTTATCATTATGTGTATGCCATCACGGTGGATAAGATGGGAGGCAGCTTGACCAATATACAGATTGACGCCTGGAAGAATGACGCGAATCAGAATACGGGGATTGGTATTTAGGGTGATAAAGGTGATTAAAGTGATAAGGTGATGAAATATAAACTCTCAACTCTCAATTTTCAGCTTTCAGCCCTCCTGGTGCTGTTGGCGGCATGCAGTTCCGGTGAACCGGGATTGCCTGATGCCGGTCCGGATGCGGATAGGGGAGAGCCGGTGACATTGGCGTTCGACATATACACTGCATCGGTGACCAGGGCAGATGCTGCGGAAACCGTTTCCACTGCGGAGGACATGGCGGTTGGTAAGAGGTTTCGCGTCTATGCATTCGAGGCGGGAGCCACGAATCTCGGTGCTCCACTTGACGGACGTGTCTATACCGTGCAGGCATCAGACGCAGCTCATCCCGATAAGCCCGGCAAGGCTACGGGTGACCTTACCCTTTACCGGGGAAGCTACGACCTTTATCTGGTGTCCTACAATTCGTCTACCGAAGTACCGGAGTTAAGTGACGACGGGTCTTTCACGGTGGGAAACGGCAAGGACTTTATGTATACCAAGCTGGAAGGCATTGTGGTGCAGCCGGATAAAACAGGAGAGAACACTATGCTTGTAGCGTTGCCACGACCTTTTACGAGGATGGGGGCACAGGTGGTTACGACGGTGAAGGCGAGGAACGGTACTCAACCTGTGACCCCTACTAATTTAGTGGTCAACTATATTAAAGTAGACGGTTTGTATAATCAGCTCACTTATAAATTGAATAATATCTCTTGGGAAACGCCGACAGGGAGTGCTGATGGTTATTATACCTTTTCTTCTAATGGTTTCAGTAATAACACCGTTGATTACGATGTCTATCTGTCTCGTACCAGTAGTCCGGGAGTGTTGCTGCCTGTCAATGAAACGCAAAAGTTAAAGTTTGATGTGAACCTGACCGTGGGCTATAAAGATGGTGCTGAAACCAGGTGGTCTACCTCCTCTTACTATGCTACTATCGAAAAGTCCTTGTTGCCGGGTATGACTTATCAGTTCGACTTTTCTCTCACTTTCTATGGTGCGATAGTTCCCTCTGACCTGACGCTTGGTATCCGTGAGTGGACTACTTCCAGTCTGAATGGTGAAGATATGGGAAAAGATTAATTTTAATATCACGTATATGCTCATGAATAGGATAATGACAGCTTTTTGCGTAGTACTCATGCTGATACTTACAGCTTGTGAATCTTCGGTTTCTGTGGATGGCGTTGACAGCGGAATTTCCATTTATATGACTTCTCCACCGGCACTGTCGGTAGATACGCGTGCCGGTTCCATTAGCGGAGTGTCTATCAGCGATGTGTGGGTGATGCAATTCAATGCGGAAGGGAAAAAGTTACATGCTGTACATTTTAGCGATGATAAGATTAAGGATAAAGGAACGACAGGAGCTCTTGTTGAAGTTGAAACGAGTGGTTTCTCCAATGTTAAAGGTACGTTCCGGATAATCGTAAATTTTGGTGGGGAACAGTCCGGTCTGGTTGCGTTTTCCCAAAATGAGAATGCCACGTTAACTGAACTGGAGCAGATAGTGGTAGATTATACCAATTATCAGAATAACCCGAATTATCTTATTTCGGATAATCTTGCTTTTGAAGGAGTGGGTACCGATGGCAAAGCTGTCATTATGGCTCCCTTGAATTATGCTTATGTGTGGTTAGACGTAAAGTGGGCAAATAAAGTGGTTACTCCTGCCCGTTTCACTCTTCAATCTATCAAAGCTTATAATCTGCCTTCGACTCTTGCTCTTGCAACTCGTGCCGGTGCAGCTTCCGGTGTTTATCCGGAGTCGGCATCAAATAGCTATACAGTTGCTTCAAGCGGTGGGGACAATGCCAGTCTCGCGACAGGTAGTACCTATACTTTCTATATGCCCGAAAATCTTCGTGGCATGGGATGTGGAAAATCCTTTCAGGAAAAGAATCTTCCGGATTATGGGCCTAAAGCTGATGGAACGGCGCCTGCGGTAGGTGCTGATGGTGTGCCGACGGAAACAAATAATAATCTTGCTGGTTGCACTTACATTGATTTGGAAGGTTTGTACTGGTATAGTTATGATAGTAGTAATCCTACTGCAACATCTCCCATCTCCGTACACTGCCGCCTATATTTGGGTGGCAATCTGATAAATGATTATAATATTCGTCGTGGTTATCATTATACGATAACTGCCCAGATCAGCGGTGCTAATAGCGCTGACGTCCGCGTCACCATTACCAATGGCAATGTTGTAGTGTTTGATGATGTGGAGCCGATTGAAAAGACTGTGGAGTTCAAATAAAAGAAAACGGGATTTCGCTCTTTGACATGCTGGAATAACGGAAAACAATTAGTATCTTTGTAAGACAACGCGTATGTTGTATAATTGATTAGTAGAATATTGATTAACAAAAGAATAACTATAATGAATGAATCCGAAGATATAATGTTAGAGAGTATCTCGTCCAATCCTCTTGCCGCAGAAATAAAGCAACTGATAGCAAGAAGTCAGCAACAGGTCGCTACCCAGGTAAATAGTGCTATTACATTACTATATTGGAATATAGGAAAACGTATAAAGCAGGAAGTTCTGAAAGACCAACGTGCCGGGTATGGCAAACAAGTTGTGGCTAACTTGAGTAAGGAGTTAACATCGGTTTTTGGAAAAGGATGGAGTGAACAGCAATTGAGACACTGTATGCGTTGTGCCGAGGTTTTTGTTGATGAGGAGATTTTATACACACTGTGTATAGAATTGAGTTGGTCGCATATAAAGACTATCATATACGTTGACGATGCACTAAAACGAGACTTTTACATTGATCAGCAAGAAACCGGAGCAAACTATAGCTCATGACATTGATTTGTTGCGTAAGGAATGATTTGACTAATCTAATAAAGTTGATTGAACGAGAACGAAGAAGATAAATTGCTTGAGCTTATTATCTTTTGCGTTGAAAGTTTGCTTATCAGTGAGAAACTGACTATTTTTGCATTGAAACGAGTTAATGAAATAAACGAATGAAAAGACCTGAAATTATAGAAGCCATTCGCAGTACATTGAAAAGTATCGCTCCTGATGCTCAAGCTATTTTATATGGTTCAGAAGCTCGTGGAGAAGCGCGTCCCGATAGTGATGTTGATGTGTTAATTCTACTTGAAAAGGAGCAAGTGACATTAGAAGATAGACGGGCGATAACATATCCGCTTTATGATATTGAGTTTGAAAGTGGTGTCATTATCAGTCCAATAGTACTTTCTCGTAAGATATGGGAGACATTACATCGTATTACTCCATTTTATAAGAACGTAATGAAAGAAGGGATTTTGTTATGATGGCAGATGAAGATAGGATTGCTGTGGTTGCTTACCGTATGGAAAATGCACGTCGTACATTAGATGAGGTGACTTTCCATATTAAGCAGGGGTTTTAGAACCGTATGTATTACGCATGCTTCTACGCAGTATCTGCTTTATTAGTAAATGAAGGGATTGAAACAAAAACTCACGCTGGAGTACGACAGATGTTAGGTATGCATTTTGTTAGAACTGGGAAATTTCCTATACCTTTAAGTAAATTTTATACGGATCTATTTGATAATCGGCAAATTGGAGATTATGAGGATTTTATTTATTTTGATGAAGAAACCACTTCGGCATTATATCCTCAAGCATTAGAGTTAGTAGAGACCATAGAAAGAATGTTGTTTTAATAATTTTTTATATAAAATACAGTTTTCCGTCCCGCCCCGTGCAGCGCAGCTGCATGAGGCGGGACGCTTTGTTTTCCCCCTTATTCCGGCAAAATGTAATAAAACAGACGGTCTGTTTATGGCAAACAGACCGTCTGTAAGGGTGAAATAGACCGTCTGTTTCAGGCAGATAGACCGTCTGTTTCGGAAGAATGAATGAGGAAAATTAATTAATATGAATATAAACATGAAACGAATGAAAATCGGGAGCTTTTGTGCTCTGCTTTTGGTGTGGACTACGCTTGCGGGCGGACTGACCGGATGTGAAGACCGTATGGGATACGAAGACTCTCCGGCAGGTGATGACGGGCTGGTGCCAGTGTCGATAGCATTTGATTTTGCCCCCGAACTTAATGGTTATGACCTTCCTCAGGCCGGCCTCGGGCTTGCTTCAAGCTCTCCTCAAGCTCGCCTCCAAGACGGAAATGCGGCTGCCTTCGAGGTAAGCTTGTCTCCCCGGTTGTCAACCCGCAGTACTGCCGATTCAGCTCCGGACGCCTTGTATAATCTGGAAATCAGGCAATACAGCTCTGCAGGCGCGCATCTGGCAGGAGCTGCGTTTCCCAACCCGGTTACAATCGGTACAGCTCTGGAAGTACCACTGACACCAAGTGAGGATTGCCAACTGGTGATTGTGGCGCGTGGCAACGGCACCACTCCTGCCGTGGACGCTTTGGGAACTAAAACTTTGGAACAAGTGCAAGACATGCTTGTGAAATCATCCGTAATCAATGCCATCGACCCCTCGACGGCAGATGCTATGAATGCCATGCCCTACGTACTCCACTTGAAGCACGTGAAGGTGGTGGCGGACGCCAATAACAGCGGCAAACATATTATTCAAAGCCCGGAAGGCGCTCACGATGTCCGCCTGCGGCTGAAACGCCTGGCCACGCGCCTGACCGTGACGTGGGATTACCGCGTGGCAGGCTATAAGCTGAAACAGCTGTTGATTCAGAGCGTACCGATGAATTATGCAATCGTGGACAAGCCGGAAGGCGACGGTACCTACCCGTCCGTCGTTTCGCAGTTTACAATCTTGTCCGTCCCCATCGCAGATGGAAATGCTGAACAAGGCTCTTACTCTTGCTGGGTGCCTGCCAACGTTCGCGGCGAAAGTGCCGCCGCCACAACAGAATCGCAGCGCATCAAGGCCAATGCACCTATGGGCAGCACCTATTTCAATTTCGTAGCGGTGAATAACGACGATGCCAAGAAGAAACTGGATTACCGTGTTTACATTGGCTCGGGACCTTCAACCGACTTTAATGTATATCGCAATAAAAACTATGACTATACGGTAAATTTCTCCCACACAGGTATTCCTGCGGATGACAAACGCGTGACGTATATCGACCCCATTCCCGCCTCAATCAACAACGACAACCTGGTGCCTACCGCCAACTGTTTTGTGGTAGAGCCGGGTGGTGCATTCTGTTTCGATCCGTTTGCATTCCAGCAAAATGGTGCGGAGATAACCAATACACAAATGACAGGCTGGTATAGTACTGCAGGTACAGGCATAAAGTCGGTAAAGTTGCTTTGGCAAACCCGCGAGAATGGTGACGTGGGCGATCCCGTGATGGGAATAGCCACCGATTCCGATACGGATCATACCAATATTGTAGATATCAAGAGAACAGACGGCAGTGATATCACTGCGGCTCCAGCCAACGATAAAGGGCAATGCCGCATCTATTGTCGTGTGGCAGCCAACACTACCGGAGGCAACGGAGTGATTGCGGCGTATGACGACGTCGACGGCAAGGGAAATATCGTCTGGAGCTGGCACGTATGGGTGACGGATTATAAGCCGGACCCGACAGGGAGCACACAGGTGCTGGAACCGGTCAATAAACGGAAACTGCTCTTTTCGTATAACAATACTAGTGGTGTGCTTCCGATGATGGACCGTAACCTGGGAGCCATGGCGGGGTATGTGGATGCGGCTCCGACTACGTTTGTGGAAATGTCCAAAACCAATGGCTTCCACTATCAATGGGGGCGCAAGGACCCGTTTCCGAGCAACTATACGACTAAAGAGATCAGCAAGATATCTAATAAGAATTCAACCACGCCTCCCGAAGGGATGTTGAACCGTTACGGAGCGGATGGGATAACCTATGTGGTGAACGACGGACAGAGTGGAACAGTAAGTTTGCAAAACTCCTGCCGGAATCCGCTTGTGTTTTATGCTGCCAATAAGCAAGGGCCTGCGTGGACAAATGTCGCTAATAATAATTTCAGTGGATGGGACGAAACGAATAAACCGGTGTGGGATCCATGTCCTGCCGGATGGAGGGTGGTCTCCCGGTCTGATTTGGCTGCCGTATATCAGAATGGTAATGGTTTGTCTAATGCTAATATAAAGAATTATAATACCAGGGATAAGGATGGAGGCTATCTGCTTTATTTCGAAAAGGCGAATGGGGGATATGCTTCTTACTTCCGGTTCACGGGCTATGGCAGGTATTTTGATACCTTTGAGCATATTGGAAAATTATGTACGATATGGACCCGGAATAAAGCAAGTAGTGCCTATTATGCATATGCGGGCTGGTTTAATTCGGGAAAGGCTCCTGATGAGAAATTTGAGATTCTAGGTAAATATCAGTCCGATGCCCACCCTACCCGTTGCGTACAGGAAAAAGCCGACTGAACAGGGATAGAATTGAAACACTATTATACTCGTCCCGGCGGATATGTAATCATGAGT
>NZ_CBVI010000099.1 GCF_000513195.1 Bacteroides timonensis
ATATGTAATCCCGTGATCAAAATATATTTAAACCCGGAAAACTAATGAGTTAAATGATAATTTAGCTCATTACCCTATAAATAAGTATGAATTTAATAACGAAAAAAACATTAGAAGAACGTCTTGAACGTACCAGGCAAAGATATGCCCGCCAGCAGGAACGGCTGGAAATGTTGCAGCGCAGCATGCAGAATAATGAGGAAAACATCATACAAATGGAATATGCGTTGGAAATGATGGAGCGTGTTTGTAAACAGCATCGCCGCCATCGGGTTATCTCTAATGCGGAAGTGGAAGAATTCTTTATCCATGCTTCGAACGTTTACGATCGTCTTCAGCACCGCCTGCACATGCACCTCAATTATACGTATTTCTGTTGCGTGATTTCTTCCCGCTATCTGTTCGAAAGCCGTTTACATACTCCGAATCGACGCTTTATCAGTCCGGCCACTGTGCTCTCTTACTTCAAAAGGGAAAGAGGAAGGTGAAACCGGGTTGGTGATATTCGTATTTTATTACTATTCAGTTCTCCTTAACTTTGCACCCGATTTTTTAATAAAGGCGGGGCATTGATCCTGCATCAACTAAAAACAAAGTTCTAATGAAAGACAAAAAATTTGACTGGCTGCTTCAAGGCTGCCATGCCTTGTCCGAAGTGGCGCAGGCGTATTATCCATGTGTACACAACAGTTCGTCCATTCGGTCATTCAGGAAACGTGTCAAGGAAATCCCCAAAATGTATGCGGAGTTGCTGGATGCGGAATACACCGACAAAACCACTGTTCTGACTCCGTTGCAGATTGCTGTGGTGATCCGGCATCTGGGGCTTCCCAATCAGGCACGGGAAGAGTGGGATAAGCACATGGACGATGCCGGATAGGAACTTCCGAAAAAGCGGAAAAGCGAAGGATATATTTTTTAATATATCCTTTTTTAGTTTCTTATATTATTTATTCGGGTACGGTTGGTGGTACGGTTGGTGGCTTGCGCGCATGAATAATGGATTGCCGTTCAGTGGGTTAGATGGTGTGCGGAGTGAACCGGATTTCACCCGTTTAAACCACTATCTTTTAATCGCAACCATCCGAAGCAGGGCAGAGAACCAAAGTCGGATTCTTGCCCTACCTTTGTCAACACAAAAAAAGAAATAAACAATGGATCAGAATTTAAAAAATGCAGGTTATGTGATGGTGCCTCGCGCCTTGCTGCTGGAGGTGTTCGACGAACGCCGAGAAGCAGGAGGAGATATGGAGGCCTTTTTGAGGGTATTGACCTATGTGAATTATGCGGAAATGGTAGTGACGCGCGAGCAGAGGAATGTGGTTTGTGCCCGTGGCGAATCAGTGATTTCCTACAGACACTGGGCGGAAATACTGGGGTGGAGCATCGGGCGAACTCGCCGCTACTTCGTGCGGTTGGTGGCAGACGGCAGTATCGAACAAGTGAAGGGAGACTGCGCCAGCCATATCCGCATTCCCGGCTATGACGCATGGACAGGCAAGAGGAAGACCGGAAATGGCGGCCAATCTGCAGTAGAAGAGGCTTTCGGACTATTCTGGATTGAGTATCATGAAACCACCCGCATGCCCCGGCAAAACCGCGAAAGCGCCCTCAGGGAATGGAAGAAGCTCTCGCAGAGCGAACGAAAGCAGGCGGTGGAGCATATTGACGAGTATTTCTTTCACTTGCGTGATACGAAGTTTTGCAGACAGGCGGCAAAGTATCTGGCAGACAAACTGTTTCAAGATGAGTATGAAGACTGAGTATCTGAACCCGCAAGATGCCGAACTGGAAGAAGCCGTGATCGGCGCCTGCCTGGTAGAGAGCGAGGCGATCGCTTTGATCGCGGATAAGTTGCGCCCGGAAATGTTCTACAACGAGCAGAACCGGATGATTTTCACAGCTATCCTGTCCATGTTTCGCACCGGGAAAAAGATAGATATACTGACGGCAAGAAACGAGCTGGCCTCATGTGGCAATCTGGAGAAGGTGGGCGGACCGTATAACCTGACGAGGCTCGCCGCGCGCATTGCCTCGGGAGCGCACCTGGAATATCATGCCCGTATACTTCGGGAGCTGTTTATCCGGCGCGAGGTGATTATCGGTTCGCACAAGCAGCTGGCCGCTGCCGCCGACCAATCGGTAGACATCATGGATGTGCTGGTGAACATGCACAACTTGCTGGATCGCCTTCAGGGAGACATGGGGGCTACCGACAGCCTCCGCGCCATGGGGCAACTGATGGAAGACACCCTGGCGCAAGTGGAAGCCCGCATAGAGAACAGCCGGAATGGAATTACGGGCATCTCCACGGGCCTTTCCGGCCTGGACGAACTGACTGCGGGATGGCAACGGGGGGATTTGAATATCATTGCCGCCCGTCCGGGAGCGGGAAAAACGGCTTTTGCCCTGCATCTGGCAAAGACCGCCGCCACGAGCGGCTATCACACGGTGGTCTTCAGCCTGGAGATGCAGGGAGAGCGTCTGGGAGATCGCTGGTTGCTTACGGCCACTGAGGAGGTGGATGCCTCGCACATGCGTCGGGGGCAGCTCGATACGGGTGAGTTGCGGCAGGTGCGCGAAGCTTCCCGACAGCTCTCGCAACTGCCTATCCACGTGGACGACAGCCCGGTGGTGAGCATGGAACATGTGCGTGCGGTGGCCCGTATGCTGAAAAGCAAGGGAGAGTGTGATATGATTATCCTGGACTACCTGCAACTTTGTGATATGAAGTCCGACCAAGCCAACCGCAACCGCGAACAGGAGGTGGCGCAAGCCACCCGGAAAGCAAAACTGATGGCAAAGGAACTGGATGTGCCGGTATTGCTGCTCAGCCAGCTGAACCGCATGAGCGAGGGGCGTCCTGATTGTCGTCCGCTGCTGAGCGACCTGCGTGAAAGCGGCGCTATAGAACAAGATGCGGATATGGTTATGCTCCTCTATCGCCCTGCCATGCATGGCCTCAAGACGGAGCATAAGAGTAAATATCCATCCGAAGGACTCGGGATAGTGATCGTGGCAAAGCATAGAAACGGAGAAACAGGCGACATCTACTTCGGACACAACCCCAGCCTGACGAAAATGGGCGATTATGTTCCACCTTACGAGTGGCTGACGAAGCATGCGAAGTGATGCGGCCTGAATCGGTTGGAATCGGTTGTATATGGTTTGAAAATATTTGTCGAAACACTTGACTTTGCCTCCTCTATATAGTATCTTTGTATTCTACTTGGAAGGGTAATAATAACTTAAACCTTAACTTAATTTGTTTTATTTATGGATGTAACCGTAGAGCGCTATTTGCGCAGAAAAATCGTGACTGACGTCAATTCTCCCAAATTCTTTTATCTTCGTCAGAAACCCGGCACGTGCAAGACCGTAGACATTGATACGCTTGCCGCAGCCATACAGAAGAGTTGCGCAATGACGAAAGGAGATGTGAAACATGTGATTGAGGCACTTGTGGAAGAAGTACAGGAGAACTTGGCCAACGGAAACAAGGTGAAAATGAATCAGTTCGGAACCTTTCACATGACATTTAGCTGTCCGGGCGTAGCCACCTCGGAGGAGTGTACGGTGAAGAATATCAAACGGGTGAATATTCGTTTTGTTCCGGACAAAGGGCTGAAGCTGGTGAACAACAGCCATGCGCAGACGAGGAGCCCGGCTAATGTAGTGTTTGCCTTAGAGAAATCGGAAGATAAAGACGGCGGATCCTCGGAAGACGGTGGCGGAAACTCCGGTGGCGGCGGCGGTCTGGATGAAAATCCTCTCGGCTAATCATTGATAAATAACCTAAACATTGACTATTATGAAGAAAATCACTTGGGATACCGTTTTGAAAGTCGTTATTGCCTTGGCTTCTGCCTTATTGGGTGCTTTGGGCGCCCATGCCATGACGGGTAGAGTGTGAGCAGAAAATTGTATGTATGAGAAAGATTGATTTACTCGTTATTCATTGCAGCGCCACCCGCGCTGACCGTTGCTATACGGAATATGACTTAATCACAGATCACCTGCGCCGGGGCTTCTCCGGCGCAGGCTATCATTTTTATATAAGGAAAGACGGAGCCGTCAAAAATCTCCGTTCGATAGAACAGCTCGGTGCGCATGCACGCGGCTACAACTCTAGCAGTATTGGTATATGCTACGAAGGCGGACTGGATATTACCGGCCACTCTGCCGATACGAGAACCGATTTTCAGAAACATTCGCTTCGGGTGCTGGTGATGCTGCTGTTAAGAGATTATCCCGGCAGTAGAGTGGTAGGGCATCGTGATCTTAGTCCCGACCTGAACCATAATGGTGAAATAGAACCGGAGGAGTGGATAAAAGAGTGCCCTTGCTTTGATGCAGCAACAATTTTGCAGGAGCCACCGCCTCCGAATCCAGGCTATCTATAAATTCATTCACCACAGAGTAACACAGAGTATCACGGAGTTCTATTCTTTTGATTTCAAATTGATTAAACTCTGTGAGCCTCTGTGTTACTCTGTGGTGAAAACTCATTACCCTGTAGGGGGAGGTGAGTTCATTACGCGCGCGTATATACATAATGTATAGTATTCCGTTATCGCGCACACTCCCTTCCAAATTTATGTTCTACAACATCCCTATCAATCAGCTAGTTACAAAATTGTTTCAAAAAACTATAGAAAAAGTGATAGATATATTTGGAGTGAATAGATATATCGGCTACTTTTGCACCCGCTAACCAAGAGACGGTCAGCCTTGAAATTGACATTCTGACAGAAACGGTGTAAGAACCCTATCTTTTTTCTTTCCTTTTGCCTTGATTCCAATTAGGAATGCGGCATCCGAAAAGAAAAAGAAAAAACTTCCGGAAACATTTGGAAGTAATGCTTAAAAGTTCTTACCTTTGCACCCGCTTTCCGAGAAGAGGTTGACATTGAGTCGGCTTCCTTGATAGAAGCGGCGCTAAGAACTTCTTCTTCTTTTATCTCCCTTTCGCAAAGAGAGACGACGAGAAAAAGAAAAAAGAAAAAAA
>NZ_CBVI010000100.1 GCF_000513195.1 Bacteroides timonensis
GGATAAGTAATGTTATTGTTTGCCTTTACAATAACGGCATGCAGCAATTCTTGCAATGGTTTTGAAGAACCGGATACAGAACAACCGAGACAATAGAATCTACCACCATAAAAACAAGATATTATGAATTTGAAAAGAATAATCATTGCCATAACGGTTGTTTTAATCGGTACAGGCAATATAAACGCACAAGATATGAAAACAGAAGTTCCAAAAATCAGTGACTTCCCGGTAGGGAAAGAGAATACTGGCTACGCACAGTATTTCACAGGTAAATCCTGGCTGGCACCTTTGACTACCAGCAAAGAATTAAATGTACCGATGTCCAACGTTACGTTTGAGCCCGGTTGCCGCAATAACTGGCACAGCCACACAGGCGGGCAACTACTGATTGCCGTAGGTGGTGTAGGCTATTATCAGGAACGCGGAAAGGCTGCACGCCGCCTGTTACCCGGCGATGTAGTAGAAATCGCTCCCAACATAGAACATTGGCACGGTGCCGCACCCGATAGTTGGTTCTCACACCTTGCCATAGCGTGCAATCCGCAAACGAATCAGAATACCTGGCTTGAGGTGGTGAATGATGAAGAATATGCGGAAGCTGTAAAAGACAGAAGCAGTAAGAATGGAAAGGATGAGAATAGAATTGAATTCTGCACGTACTGACTGTAATTGGTGCAGAACCCCAACTTCAATCACATCTTCAAGCCAATCTGAAAGTAGGGAACAGTAAGGAAACGCTGACTGCCACTGTCATACAATGTATGCCTTATATCGGTTTTCCGGCTGCAATAAAGGTACTGGATATTATCAAAGAAGCATAATACTTTCTTCCATAAATTCTTTATTGACACAACCGTTTTAGCAAATCTTCATGATCCGGGTAAAGTTTCGATAAATAATCGAACGTACCCAACTCAAAATCATCGAAGGTAAAACCGGGAGCAACGGCACAACTGACCAATGCATATCCGAAATGCGAAGGCAATTCAGCAGCAAACCAACATCCGGGTTCAATGGCAACCTGCTGTTCGCCCGAGAAGTCAGCAGTCATCAAGTGAGTAACTAATCTACCATCGGGATGGATCACATGTAGCATCAGGGGATATCCCGCATGGTAGTACCACACCTCGGGAGAAGTCAGTCTGTGAAAAGCTGATTTATCCTCATTTTCCAACAGGTAATAAATGGAGGTCATGGCTGATTTATCGTTATCAATCAGTTTTTCGGAACGAAATATTTCTTTGTAGTATCCACCTTCAGGATGGCGACTCATATTCAGATGATTTATCCAGTCAATTGCTTTCATACCTATATTATTATTAATCAATCCCGCTCTTCCGTGATAAACATCATAGAAAAGCGGGATTTATTATATTTAGAATCTCTTAAAGTCCACTGAAGTCAACTCCTTCAAACACTAATGAAGGAACCAGCCAGCTACGATCCGTACGAGCATCATTACCGATAGCCGCCAACGAGTTCCACAGCGTCAGGAAGTTTCCGGTAACATTCATTTCATTGACAGGCTGCGTCAACTTACCATTCTCAATAAGGAATCCTTCGATACCGTAAGAGAAGTCACCTGTGTTGCTATTGCTGTTACCACCATTCAAACCGGTAACAAGGATACCATTCGCTACATCAGCAATTAAACCATTAAGATCTTTATCACCCGGAGTAAGTACCAGACGCGACGGACCGCTAATAGTAGGAGCTACCCCCATCTTCTTGGCATTATAAGTATCAAAGAAGTAAGTCTTCAACACACCATTCTCAAAGATTGGACGATGTTCCGTTGCCACACCTTCGTTGTCGAAATAACGTGAACCATTGGCACCTATCACGTGCGGATCATCTATTACGGTCAGCTTATCAGAGAATACTTTCTGATCCAGTTTATCAATAAGGAAAGAGTTCTTTTGCTGCAAAGAGGAACCATAAAGAGCACTCAATACCGGGCTTAGCATACGTCCCGAATTTATCGGATCAACCACCATTGTGTATTTACCAGACTTAGCTTTCTTCTGTCCCAATTTACGCAATACACGTTCCAGTGCTACTGAGCCAATATCCGTTTTAGGCAATTTATCATAGAATAGGGAGCTTCCATACCAATAATCAGACGGACGGGCTTCACCCTCACCTTTGATGGCTACACTGGCAGAAACTGAATACCAGGTTGATTTGGATTCACCTTCAAAACCATTACTCATCAGACGGTAAGAAGCATTCTCACCATCACTGTATGAGGTCTCTACTGAGATGATACGGTCATTCTTACCCATAACTTCTCCAGCGGCAGCACGGGCCAAAGCTACTTTATCATCCGGATTGATACCAAAGATCTTATCATCGAACATCTGCAAATCGGGTTTCCCACCTGTATAATAGCGGGCAGGATCTGCCAATACACGGAATTCATCCGGAGCCAGATAACGGGTAGACTCGATACCATTCTTGATAAATGTTTCAAGTTCTTTCTTATCCAGACGGTTGGTAGAATAATTACCGTAACGTCCGTCTACGTATACGCTGATTCCCATGCCACTCTCAGAAGCCTGTTGCAGACGATCCATCTTAGCATCACGCAATTCAAAAGAAGTGTTTGAATTGGCATACAATACAACTTTGGCTGCCTGGCAACCATTCTTCAGAGCGAAATCCATCGCCCATTGAGCCAGTTTTTTATTATTATCTGTTATCATCAGTTCTCTCCTCCTACAGTTAATTTACTTACTAAAGCCGAGGGCATACCGCAAGTCACCGGACAAGACTGTCCGTCCTTACCGCATGTCCACGTACCGTTATCGATCTGGTCATTGCTTGCCACCATTGTGATGTCTGCCAATGCTTTCGGTCCGTTACCGATAATATTGATATCTTTGATAGGCTGCGTCAGCTTACCGTCTTCAATCATATAACCGAATTTTACGAAGAACGTAAAGTCACCTGCACCAATCTGCACCTGTCCGTTGGTGAATTGTTGTGCATAAATACCATTCTTTACAGTAGAGATGATATCTTCTTCCTTCATATCTCCGGCTTCCATATACGTGGCACGCATACGAGGAATAGGCACATTACGGAAAGTATCGCGACGTCCGTTTCCGGTAGGAGCCACACCGTAATGTTTAGAGCTGATACGGTCGTGCAGGTAACTGGTCAACACACCATCCTTCACGATATAAGTCTTCTGTCCTTCTATACCTTCATCATCGAAGTTTACAGAACCACGATTGAAAGGAATCGTACCGTCATCTACCACACTGATATGTTCATTACATACTTTCTTGTTCAATTGATCAGCAAAGATAGAAACATTCTTACGGTTGAAATCAGCTTCAAACGCATGTCCGATAGCTTCGTGCAACAAGATACCCGAACCGCCGGATGCCATCACCACAGGGAGTTCACCACCTTTAGGCTTAATGGCTTTAAACATGATTGCTGTATTGTCTACAACCTCGCGAGCTATCACTTCGATAATATCATCCGTCATAAACTCAAATCCTTTACGATAGGAACGAGTGGCGTAGTTATTTTCCATACGTCCGTTCTCTTCCATAATACAGAAAGCCATATAGGATACCATCGGACGGTAATCATAGTAAGTCACACCTTCTGAATTACAGAACAGCACATGTGTTGTGTTGTCGCTCAAAGAAGCCTGCACCTTACGTACACGATTATCCAACGCAAAGACTTTATCATTCAGTTTTTGAAGATAAGGCATTTTCTCTTTCAGACTCACTTCTTCCCAGGGAGTAACTACAGAGTAACGATCTCTTTCAATCGTCTTTTCCTTAAATGCAACAGGCTTTCCAGCCTTACCGGAAGAAGCAATACGGGCAGCCGTACGTGCGGCACGCAACATTTCTTCCAACGTCACACCTTCCACATAAGCATAACCGCTTTGGTCACCGGCTAACACACGCACCCCCATACCGAAGTCAATATTTGAACTGCAATTGTTCACTTTACCGTCCATCAGGGCTACAGCATTATTAAATGAGTGTTCAAAATAAAGGTCCGCATAATCTCCACCTTTTTCAAGTGCAGCAGCCAGCACCTTCTTCAGGTCTGCCTCCGTTACACCGAAATGGTTCATAGCCGCAGCTACAGCAGATTTGTTATCCGTGCCTCCCAAAGCTCCCCGTACCGTATCAGGCAAGGCAAGCGACGGAGCAGCCAGCGAACCTAATACTGCCAGACTCCCCATCCGTAAGAAATTCCGTCTATCCATCTTTTTATTCTTTTAGGATTACTAATAATCAAGTATATATTCTTTCAGTATATATGACGCTATTTAATATCATTTTGTCACAACTGAAACTAATTTTCTTTCGTCAACAGGCTTTCCAGTTCTTCCGCATTCAAGCGCAAATGGAATTGTCCCTTATAAGCTACGGAAATGGAACCGGTCTCTTCGGAAACGATAATAGCCAATGCATCGGATTCCTGAGAGATACCCATCGCTGCACGATGGCGCAGTCCCAGTTCCTTAGGTATGTCCAGATTGTGCGATACCGGCAGAATACATCCTGCCGCCTTTATCCGCCCCTTGCTGATCACCATCGCACCGTCGTGCAATGGGCTGTTCTTGAAAAAGATATTCTCTATCAAACGCTGGTTGATATCAGCGTTGATAACTTCACCCGTGCGTACCACATCGTCCAACGGGAAATTATGCTCAATCACAATCAAAGCTCCTACTTTCTGTTTACCCATGCTGATACATGCCATGACCACCGGCATGATTTCATCATGCTGCATATTCTCCTTCTTATTCCCAGTGAAGAAGCGTACCAATGCACTGGCATGCTGATGCGAACCAAGCGTCAGTAAGAAACGCCGTATCTCATCCTGAAAAAGGATGATAAGCGCTACCACACCCACGCTCACCAACTTGTCAAAGATGGAACCGAGCAACTTCATCTCCAATACCTGCGACACTACCAACCAGATCAATATGAATATCAGGATACCCGTAAACACATTGATGGAACCGGAAGCTTTCATCAGCTTATACGTATAGTAAAGCAGAAATGCAACCAGCAAAACGTCGATAATATCTTTTACTCCAATATCAAAAAACACGGTAGTTAGCTATTAATTATGAACTATTAATTATGAACGAAGTGACTTTTCCTCATCACTCTATCACTTATCACTATATCCTCGCATCGCTTCCACAATCTTCACCGTTTCCACGGCTTCGCGCACATCGTGCACCCGGAGGATGTCGGCACCTTTCATCAGACAGATGGTATCAAGCACCGTCGTTCCGTTCAACGCATCCTGCGGAGTGTTTCCCAGCAAACGGCATATCATCGACTTGCGGGAGACACCCACCAGCAAAGGTAATTCAAAAATTCGGAATTCTTCCAGATGCGCCAGCAGTTCATAATTATGTCCTATTGTTTTCCCAAAACCGAAACCGGGATCGAGAATCATATCCTTTACACCCAAATCACGTAATTGCTGCACTTTCCGGGCAAAATACATGAAAACTTCTTTCAGGAGGTTATCATAATGCGGATGCTGCTGCATACTTTGCGGAGTGCCCTGCATGTGCATCATGATATAAGGAACGTTTAGCTCCGCCACGGTGCGGAACATTTCCGCATCCATCTCTCCGGCAGCAATATCGTTGACAATTGCGACACCGTACTCTTCCACGCACATTCGGGCAACATCGGCACGGAAAGTATCTACGGAAACCACAGCATCGGGACAGGCTTTGCGAAGGACTTCCAACCCGAAACGCAGGCGTCCCATCTCTTCTCCGGCAGAAATATCAACGGCATCGGGACGGGAAGAGTAAGCACCAATGTCGATGATTCCGGCACCATCCGCCATAATTTGTTCCACACGGCCAGAGATCTCCGCTTCTGTCTGCATACGACTGCCGGAATAAAAAGAATCGGGAGTGACATTCAATATCCCCATAACGCAAGGGGTGGACAAATCCATTAACCGCCCGTTGACGTTTATATACTTAGGTTTCTGCGCATCCATGAACAGTTTTTCTTTTATATTTCTGCAAATGTAAACAAAAAAGTGGTAGTTAATGCATATCGGCAATCACAAAATAAACTATCTTTGCAACAAATACGAAGAGAAACTGCACTACAGCAGAAAGTTCGTGCTAATTTGCTGAAATGGAAAAACACTGCCTACTTATTATATTACGCCATGCGTTATGTCTCCTATTCGCACTGAGCTGTAGTATCCAAATCCAAAGCCAACGGAAAGACGTTGCCAAGGAATACAAGGTGGATGAAGTGCTGTACGCCTACTACATGCGCTGCAAAGCTTGTATCAACGACTCCATCGTGATGCAGATGTCAGACACGCTGTTCCGCATGGCAGGCGAGAAGAAAGACGCGCGGATGCAGGCCGTGGCCCTTTCCACCAAGCTGGATTACCATTACTACCTGCACAAGAACAAGGACAGCATCGTATATTATGTCAATATAGTAAAGAAGTTTGCAGAAGACAACGACCAGCTGAAATACTACTACTTCGCTTGGGGCAGACGCCTCATCACTTACTACATCAAGCAGGGACAGTACAACACCGCCCTCTACGAAGCGGACAAGATGATGAAAGATGCCGAAGCCAAGAAGTATCCCTCAGGCATGTCCAACGGATACAACACCCTGAGTACCATCTATCAGCTGAAATCACTGCACAAGCTTGCCGCCGAAAACAAAAAGAAAGAAATCGAGATTGTGCTGAAATACCGGACGGATACCTACAACCTCTCCAGCAACTACTCTCAGCTGGCAGACCTTCTTGTACAGCTGGGCGAGATGGAAGAGGCGAAAAAAGCGCTGGAAGAAGCCGCGAGGCTTGTCAATAGCAATGAGCAGGAATTCTATCTTTACAGCAGATCTGCCATCTACTGTTTAGCAAAGGGAGATCATCGGAAAGCCGATGAATGCCTGCAAAAGATGAAATACCTGCTGGACAACCACAAGGAATTGTCTCCAAAAAGAACAGAATATTACCAACGCCTGAGAGACTACTATATGCTGACGGAACAATACCAAAAGGCACTCCAGACGCAAACCTATATAGAAAAGAAAGGCACGGCAGATACACAAATAACCTCCTTGGTTAAGAAAGCCGTTATCTACCGCGACATGGGAGACTATAAAAAGGCCACGGAATATTACAGAAAGTACATCTTTCTGCAAGACTCCCTCGCCAAGGTGCAGGCAGACATCACCGCCAGCGAATACGCCGCCATGCTGAACGTGGCAACCCTGAGCAACGAAAAGAGCGAGCTGGAACAAGAGATACAGAAGAAAGAGCTTGCCAACAAACAGCGTGTCATCTTCTTCCTCGCCGTCACGTTGGCACTCGGACTGATTGTCCTCTACCGCGAACGGTTACTCAACAACCGGCTGCGCCACTCCCAGAAACAGCTTTCCGACAAGAACAAGGAACTGATAGCCTCGGAGCAGGAACTGCGCATCTCGCAAGCCGAACTGCTTGTAGCCAAGGAGCAAGCCGAGAAAGCCAGCAACATGAAGACCGAGTTCATACAGAACATGAGCCACGAGATACGCACGCCGCTCAACTCCATCGTGGGCTTCTCGCAAATCATCAGCAGCATGAGCATGGAGAACGATGATACCCGCGAGTATGCCGAAATCATAGAGCAGGGCAGCAATAACCTGCTGCATCTGGTGGACGACGTGCTGGACATCTCCAACCTGGACAGCGGCATTGGGATAGACACCAACCACGGCGTGGAAGCCACCGCCACCTGCCAGGAGTGCATCGTCCACATCAAACCCTACCTCAAACCGGGTGTCAACCTTGTGCTGCAAGCTCAGGATGAGGAGTTCTACTTCCTCAGCAACCCGCTGCGCCTGACGCAAATCCTGCAGCACCTGCTGAGGAACGCCGTCAAGTTCACCGAAAAGGGAACCGTCACCTTGGGGTGGCACAGGGACAAGACGCACATCCTCTTCACCGTCACCGACACGGGCATCGGCATTCCCAAGGACAAGCAGGACTTCGTGTTCGAGCGCTTTGCCAAGGTGGACACTTTCGTACAGGGCACCGGACTGGGGCTTTCCATCGGGCGCACCTGCGCCGAGAGGATGGGCGGAAGCCTGACGCTGGATCCGGAATACACCGGCGGCTCCCGCTTTGTGCTGACGCTGCCGCTAAAAGGCAGTACTAACGCCGAAAACGCTGAAAAGATAAACGAAACAGTATAACACCGGGAAAAGATAAAAAAACTATGCCGACAAAGACCTTCACGCCACATTGCCTCCTCCTCTGCCTGATGCTTCTCGCAGCCGGGGCAGGCATGCCCCTGTCGGCACAGAACAACCCCTACAAGATAGCAGACTCCCTCTACCCCCTCTACCAGCGTGCCACCCGCCTGCGTTCCCTCCCCGAAAGCCTTGCCACAGCCGACACGCTCTACCACCGCGCCACGAAACTGGGCGACAAGAAGGCGCAATGCCTGGCCCGCATCATCCCCCTGCAATACTACACCGACCGGAAAGACGAGCCGAACATTCTAAAAGCCCTGGAGGAGCTGAAAAAAATATCACGCGCCAACGGCTACCTGCAATACTACTATTACGGCTGGAACAACTACATCGTCTATCTGCTGAACAACAACCACTCCCTCACCGCCCTCAAGGAGGCCGAGGAGATGAAGCTGCAAGCCTTCGACGACCACCACGACTACGGCATCTATACCTGCATCAACACCATGGCCAACATCTACCAGTCACGCGGAAACAGCAAGATGGCTGTAGGCTACCAACTGGAACTGCTGAAGTTCATGCAGGAAAGACTGCCCGACCAAGACCCCACGCAAGTCTACCTGAAGATAGTAGCCCATTATCGGGGCGAAAGAGACTTCAAGCTTGCCGAAGAGTATGTGAGGAAAGCCGAAAAAAGCGTGAAGACCGAACAGATGCAGGCACGCATCCTGCTGGAGAAATGTATGCTGCGTTTCATGCAAGGGCAGTTCGATGAATTCAGCCGTTGTTACGAAGAAGCCACGAGAGCACTTAAAGGCAATAAATCGGCCGAGCCAAATTTCCCCTACGTAATGGTTTACAAGAAACTGATAGACAAGGATTACAAGCAGGCATACGCATTGGCCGACTCCCTCGCAGGCTCCATAGTTACCAAACTAAGCCTCTATATCATGATAGCGGAAGCCGAAGGCAACTACAAGCTCGCCAACGATGCCCGGAAAGCTACAGCCTACCACATGCAGGAACGGGCCAACCAGCTTCAATCCTCCGACCTCGCCGAGCTGAACGCCCAGATAGGCAACGAACGCCTGAAACTGGAGAATGTCCGTCTCGACCTGAAGAACACCGGTCTGTTGCTGGACAAGCGCGCGCTGGAAGTGAGCCAACTCAAGACACAAGCCCAGCTGCAACGCGCCGAGACCGAAAAGCAGCACGCTGAAGCCGAAAGGCAACGCGCGGAGACCGAGAAACTGCGTGCCGAAGCCGAAAAGCAGAAAACCCGGCTTGACCAGCAACGCACCGCCTCCCGCTATCAGATGGCGCTCTTCGGCATCGCCGTCGCCTTCATGGCATTCCTCCACCTGCGCCGCCGCCACAACCTCCGCCGCCTGCAGAAGAAGAACGAGGAACTGGCCGTGGCGCGAGACCAGGCACAGTCCGCCAACCGCATGAAGTCCCTCTTCATCCAGAACATGAGCCACGAGATACGCACCCCGCTCAACTCCATCGTGGGCTTCTCGCAACTCATCGCCAACCCCGACATGGAGCTGGAACCCGAAGAGGCGCAGGAATACAGCCAACTGATAGAAACCAACTCCGAACTGCTCACCACCCTTGTCAACGACCTCCTGGGATTGGCCGAACTGGAGAGCGGAAAGTACGTCACCAAGATGGCGCATCACAGCTGCAACGAGCTATGCCGCGAGTCCATCGCCACCGTCACCCACCGCAAGCCGCAGGACGTCAAGCTATACTACACCTCCGACGCGTCCGACGACTACCAGCTCACCACCGACGGGCAACGCGTTCGCCAAGTGCTCATCAACTTCCTCACCAACGCCGAGAAACATACCGGACAAGGCGAGATACACCTGCACTGCTCCCTCACCGAGACGCCCGGCCACGTCACCTTCTCCGTCACCGACACCGGCACCGGCATCCCGCCCGAACAGGCGGAGCACATCTTCGAACGCTTCGAGAAGCTGGACGACTTCACCCAAGGCTTCGGACTGGGGCTGAACATCTGCCGCCTGATAGCAGAATACCTGAACGGCACCGTGAAACTGGACACGGGCTATAGGAAAGGGGCCAGATTCCTCTTCATACTGCCCGCAAGCAGCTCATAGCACAGCATAGCAAAGTACCCCCGCATCGTGCCACCCGCGCATCGTGCACAAGATATAAATCCTTAAACAAACGTCGATATGACAAAGCAAGACATTTTAAGCAACTACGTAGAGAGAATACTCGAAGAAGGCCACTGGCTGGAAACCACCAAGTCAGCCTTCATCGTAGTCGACCATCACCTGAACATACTCTACCACAACAACAAGGAGGTATGCAAAGTAAACAAGAAGCTTCAGCAGCCGGGCGACTTCCTGCACTGCACCAACGCCACCCACAGCCCGGACGGCTGCGGCACCTCCGAGTACTGCGCCGAATGCAAGCTCCGCAACTCCGTGAAGAAGGCGCTCTCCACCAGCCAGCCCGTCAACGAGGAAGTGGTGCTCTCGCTGGACGACAACCAGAAGCTGGTGCTGCAGGAGACCGCCACCCCCTTCGAGTTCGAGGGCAACCGGTACGCCGCCATCTTCGTGGTCAACGTGTCCGACCGCAAGCAGGAGCAGATGCTGGAACGCGTCTTCTTCCACGACATGATGAACCTGGTGGGCGCGCTGGGCAGCTTCGTCAACATCCTCAGGGAGTCTCCCGAACAAGAGATACTGGACGAAGTGAAGAAGCTCACCGACCAGATAATGGACGAGCTCTCCACCCAGAAAGAACTTCTCTATGCCGAGAACGGCATACTCACCCTGCAGCCGGGCGACATCACCGTAGAGGAGTTCCTCACCTACGCCGCCCACTCGCTCCGCCCGATGGCAGAGGCGAGGGAGCACGAGCTGGTCATCCGCAACGACTGCCGGGAAGAAATCACCATCCGCACCGACATGAAGCTGCTGCACCGCATCGTGCTGAACATGGTGAAGAACGCCGTAGAGGCATCCCCCCAAGGTTCCGACATCACCCTCACCGCAACGCCCGCCGAGGATGCCGTCCGCTTCGCGGTGCACAACGACAGCGTGATACCCGAGGACTTCCGCGGCTCCATCTTCCACTTCGGCCTCTCCACCAAGGGCGAAGGGCGCGGCATAGGGACGTACAGCATGAAGCTCTTCGGCGAGAACTACCTGAAAGGGAAAGTGTGGTTCGCCACCGGCAAGGCGGAAAAGGGAACGACGTTCTACTTCGAGATACCCCTGCGGGCAGAATTATAATGCACCGGATGCATCGCCTCCCCCCGCTGCAAAATGAAGTTCCTGCGGAACGGCACTTATACGGGTATCGTATAAGACCTGATACGGGTATCGTATAAGACCTGATACGGGTGCCGTACTAGACTTGATACGGGTGCCGTACTAGACTTGATACGGGTGCCGTACTAGACCTAGTACGGGTGCCGTACCAGTACGGGATACTTCAAACCGATATACAGCAAGATCTCCCTCAAGGCTATTAACGCCCCAAAACTGTCCGGGAACTTCTGTCGCGCATTCGTTCAGGCACGGAATTACGCGGAACTCAAGAGAGTAGATTATCGGATGAAATAGATTAACGTAGCAAATTAAGCCCTATCTTTGCACCCCAGAATCAAAACCATACAAAGAAGATTATGAACATTACCTCCCTCTATCAGATATTCCTGGCATGCACCTGCGTCACCACCGACAGCCGCAACTGCCCTCAAGGCTCCCTCTTCATCGCCCTGAAAGGCGAGACCTTCAACGGAAACGCCTACGCCGCCAAAGCCCTGGAGCAAGGCAGCGCCTACGCCGTGGTGGACGAACCCGCCTACGCACCTGCCGGAGATACACATTATATATTAGTGGACAACTGCCTGCACACCCTGCAACGACTTGCCAATTATCACCGCACCCAACAGGGCACCCGCATCATCGGCATCACCGGCACCAACGGCAAGACCACCACCAAGGAATTGCTCTCCGCCGTACTCTCGCAAAGCCACAACGTACTCTACACGCAAGGCAACCTCAACAACCACATCGGCGTGCCCCTCACCCTGCTGCGCCTGCAAGCCCACCACGACCTCGCCGTCATCGAAATGGGCGCCAGCCACCCCGGCGACATCCGCGAACTGGTGGAGATAGCCGAACCTGACTACGGCCTCATCACCAACGTGGGCAAAGCCCACCTGGAAGGCTTCGGCTCCCTCGACGGCGTCATCAAGACCAAAGGCGAACTCTACGACTTCCTGCGCCGCCGCGGCGATTCCACCGTCTTCATCCATCACGACAACCCCTACCTGAAGGAAATCTCCCGGGGACTGAATCTGATTCCCTACGGCACGGAAGACGGACTGTACGTCAACGGCCACATCACCGGAAACTCCCCTTACCTGGCCTTTGAGTGGAGAGCCGGCCGAGAAAACGAACGCCACGAGGTGCAGACACAACTCATCGGCGAATACAACTTCCCCAACGCCCTGGCAGCCGTCACCATCGGCCGCTTCTTCGGCGTGGAACCGGACAAGATAGGCCGTGCCCTGAACCAGTACGTGCCGCAGAACAACCGCTCGCAGCTGAAAAAGACCGCCGACAATACCCTGATTATCGATGCCTACAACGCCAATCCCACCAGCATGATGGCCGCGCTTGCCAACTTCCGCAACATGCAGGCAGAAAACAAAATGCTGATTTTAGGAGATATGAGGGAACTGGGGAAGGATGGACCGGAAGAGCATCAGAAGATCGCAGACTTCCTGACGGCGGAATGCGGTTTCAAGGACGTAATGCTGGTAGGCGAACTATTTGCCGCTGCCAAGCATAATTTCCCGACTTATCCGAATGCCCCGGCGGTCATCGAAGCTTTACAGAAAAGTAAGCCTCATGGAAAAACAATCCTTATCAAAGGATCGAACGGAATTAAACTGAGTACGGTGATTGATTATTTATAGTCAATCACCATTATTGTTTCTTTGCCATTCGCAGACGTAATACAAAATATCCTATCAGCGAGGCAATCAGCGCTCCTGTTGTATTTGCAGCAAAGTCCAGCCAATCGCCTCCACGATAAGTAGTGCAGTATTCCTGCAACAATTCTACCATTCCACTAAATAATACCGGACAGACAAACGCTCCTACCCACGCATGCCACAATGGAGAATCTCCTTTTTGGTGCGCCCGCAGGAATTCCAGCCACAACATACCGGACATCCCTAAATACATACAAATATGTACGATTTTATCAATATTAGGAATATTGCTCAAATCGGTGGTAGGCGGTTTAAAGAACGACAAATAGATTACCGTCAGTATAATCAGTAATGATACCGGATATTTCTTAATATAGTATAGCATATCTCAATTTATGAACGATTTGCGCGCAAAAGTACAGAACATTTTCTATATTTGCATGTTCTAGTAGAGAATAATAACGAAATGAAAGAAAAATCTACTTTTTTATGACTAAAAATGACAGAGCCAATTTTGGAAGCAAATTAGGTGTCATACTTGCTTCGGCAGGTTCCGCGGTCGGTCTGGGTAACATCTGGCGATTTCCCTATGAGACAGGTAATCACGGCGGTGCTGCGTTTATTCTCATCTACTTAGCATGTGTACTTATATTGGGAATTCCTATCATGGTATCCGAATTTCTCATCGGACGTCATTCACGCGCCAACACCGCCGGTGCTTATCAAAAACTGGCACCGGGTACACACTGGCGTTGGGTAGGTCGTATGGGAGTACTGGCAGGTTTTCTGATCTTGAGCTACTATTCCGTAGTGGCTGGCTGGACACTGGAATTCATCGGTGAAGCTGTTACCGATAACTTTGCCGGAAAAACGGCAGCCGATTATATCAATACATTTAATTCCTTCTCTTCTAATCCCTGGCGTCCCGTTATCTGGCTGTTACTCTTTCTTCTTGCCACCCACTTCATCATCGTGAAAGGGGTGGAAAAAGGTATTGAAAAGTCTGCCAAAATTATGATGCCGATGTTATTTATTCTGTTAATCATACTGGCAGGCTGTTCCATTGCATTACCAGGCTCCGATGCCGGTCTGGAATTTCTTCTAAAACCGGAATGGGATAAGGTAACTACCAACGTATTCCTGAGTGCCATGGGACAGGCCTTCTTCTCCCTGAGTCTGGGAATGGGATGCCTTTGCACCTATGCATCGTATTTCAAAAAAGACACGAATCTGACGAAAACTGCTTTCAGCGTCAGTATTATCGATACATTCGTCGCCATATTGGCAGGACTTATCATCTTTCCTGCTGCATTCTCGGTGGGTATTCAGCCGGATGCCGGTCCGAGTCTTATCTTCATTACACTACCCAATGTATTCCAACAGGCATTTAGCGGAATACCTTTATTAGCTTATATATTTTCAGTCATGTTTTATATTCTTCTGGCAGTTGCAGCACTGACTTCCACCATCTCTATGCACGAAGTGGTGACGGCTTATCTGCACGAGGAATTCCACTTGAGCCGGAAACGCGCGGCAAGCTTCGTTACGGGCGGTTGTATGTTTTTGGGAACCTTATGTTCTCTTTCATTGGGAGTAGGTAAAGGATATACTCTGTTCGGCTTGAATTTATTCGACATGTTCGACTTTGTCACAGCTAAGATCATGTTGCCGTTAGGTGGTCTGTGCATTTCTATCTTTACCGGTTGGTATCTGAATAAAAAGATTGTCTGGGAAGAAGTCAGCAACAACGGAACACTGAAAGTAACGTTCTACAAATTGCTGATTTTCATATTGAAGTTTATAGCTCCGATAGCAATTTCACTCATCTTTATTAAGGAATTGGGATTCTTGAAATTGTAGGAGATGCAGAATCTATTTAAAGATTTCTTTTACTTTTCCCGGGGAGAAAAGCGAGGTATCCTGATGCTCATAGCGACTATCTGTATCGTTTTTCTCGCAGGGTATCTTATATCCGCCTGGCAACGAAGAGATCAGACCTCCCCGAATGACAGGGCTATACAAGCTACCGCCCAACAGGAATATGAAGAATTCATAGCTTCACTGGAAGAAAAAGAGCAATCCGATGAAAAACAATATACGAGTTATAAGCAAAAGAAAGAAGAAAGCATTCCCGTCATCCTGGCTTCTTTCAATCCCAATACGGCAGACTCCATAACATTCCGACACTTAGGACTACCAGCATGGATGACAAAGAATATCCTGCACTATCGGGCAAAAGGCGGCAAATTCCGTAAAACGGAAGATTTTAAAAAGATATATGGAATGACAGAAGATCAATACTCTGTTCTGTCACCTTACATACATATCCCACCGGAAGACACAGTACGTCATACACCACAACTGTATATTACAGAAACTGTACCAGTGGAAAATATAAAATATAAAACCGGCACTATTCTTGATCTTAATCGCGCTGACACAACCGAATTAAAAAAGATTCCGGGTATCGGAAGCGGTATTGCCCGCCTGATTGTGGGTTATCGGCAACGCCTTGGCGGATTCTACCAAATAGAACAATTAAAGGATATCAATCTGGATACTCGGCAACTGCAAGCATGGTTCAGTATCGACCCGACGAATGTTCACCGCATTAACCTGAACCGCACCGGTGTAGACAGATTGCGCTCCCACCCTTACATCAACTTCTATCAGGCTAAAGCTATTGTAGAATATCGTAAGAAAAAAGGCTCGCTAACAAGCCTTAAACCTTTCTCCCTTTACGAGGAATTTACAAAAGCTGATTTGGACAGAATCAGCCACTATATCTGCTTTGAATAAATAAAATATTTCCCCTCTGATGCAACTTTAATCTCCTCTTCTTCGTCTAATCAATAGAAAACAACCTGAAACAGGACAGGCCATTCTGGAATTAGGAATTAAAATAAAAAAATCACAATGAAAAGATTATTAATAGCCATACTGATGGTCAGTATGGTACAGGGAGTATTTGCTCAAAAAATAGAGATAAAAGGTACTGTACGCAATGCAACAGACAATGAAGCCACAGAATTTGTAAACGTCGTGCTGCAAACAACCGACTCCGTCTTTGTAAATGGCGTGTCTACCAACAATCACGGAAGTTTCATTTTCAATAAAGTAGAAGCTGGCAATTACCGATTGGTTCTTTCCAGTGTTGGATACAACACACAATACATCACATTGAACGGAGTAAAACGTAACACAGATCTGGGAGATATTCTTCTGGAAGATGCCTCAGTAGCCCTGGAGGGTGTAACCATCAATGGTTCCAGTCAAATCAGCCGTCCCGACCGGAAACTGGTATTCCCTTCCGAACGCCAGATGAAAGTCTCCACCAATGGAGTCAATCTGTTACAAGAACTGATGCTCCCACGTATCCAGGTCAATCCGATGAATAACGAAATCGGAATATCCGGTGGAGGTGAATTACAAATACGTATCAACGGAGCCAAGGCAGATATCAATGAGATAAAAGCTCTGCGCCCCGCCGATATCATCCGTATAGAATATCATGACAATCCCGGATTACGTTATGGTAATGCGGAAATCGTACTCGATTACATCGTTCGCCGCCCCGATACGGGAGGAAGCTTCGGCACCGATCTCAGTCAAGGTATCAATGCAATGTGGGGAAACTACAACGTATTCGGTAAAGTCAATCATAAAAAATCAGAATTCGGTCTTTCTTACTACATGGGTCCCCGCGATTTCTACGGTATGTATCGGGATAATGAAGAAACATTCCGCTTAGCAGATGGAAATACCATTCAGCGCGTAGAAAAGGGAGAACCCAGCCATGCCATGTTGTTTATGCAAAATCTGAATGTCAGTTACAGCCTTCAGGCATCCAAGAACTCTCTCTTCAGTGCCACATTCCGCCTGCGTGGGAATAATCAGCCCAATTGGGATTACCAGGGAGTGCTCTATAATGTGAATGATGAAACAGATATGGTAAATATGATAGACCGCACCAAGAATAGCTGGACTCGCCCCTCTTTAGACCTCTACTATCAGCAAAACCTAAAAAATAAGCAGACGTTGGTATTCAATCTGGTAGGAACTTACAACCGGGAGAAGTCGCACCGCATCTATCAGGAAAGCCTACACAACGAAATGCTGACTGACATTAACAACAATGTATTGGGTGACAAATACTCCTTAATCGGAGAAGCCATTTACGAAAAGCAGTTCTCAAAAGGAAATGCATTGAGTTTTGGCTTACAGCACACCCAGTCCTATTCTAACAACGAATACAGAAACGGACATAATTATGATACCCGGATGAACCAGGGAAACAGTTACATATTCAGTGAATACCGTGGTAAGATAAACAAACTGGATTATAGATTAGGAATCAGTCTAACCCGTTTCTATTACAACCAAAGCGGGAATGATGATTCTTCTAAAAAGTACAGTGTAAACCCGAAAGCTACATTGCATTACACTTTTTCCGAGAACTCATACCTCCGTTTGAAAGCCGAAGTATTCAATGCAACTCCTTCATTGAGTGACCTGAGTGCTATAGAACAAACTATAGACTCTTTCCAGATACGCCGTGGTAATCCAAATCTGAAATCGTACATGTGCTATCGCACGGAACTGACTTATGAGTGGAAGAAAGGCATTTTCTACAGCAATCTATGGGGTGCATATGATTACCGTCCCAATGCCATTATGGATGAAAAGTTACAGGAAGACAATAAAATAGTACAAACATGGGATAACCAGAAAGACTGGCAAAAATTATCCGGACGTCTGATGCTTCGTGTAGGTCCACTATGGGATATGCTACAACTTTCATTTACAGGAGGAGTGAACCATTATATGAGTCATGGAAACAATTATTCTCATACTTATACCAACTGGTATTACGAAGGACAAGCTTCATTCAATTACAAACGATTCTCCCTGTTCTGGCAGATCAATACCAATTGGAACAACTTTTGGGGAGAAACCCTCTCAGGAGGAGAAAACATCCAGATATTAGGTCTATATTATAAATATAAAGATCTCCGTTTAGGCGTAGGTGCTTTCAACCCATTCACTGATAATTATAAAGTAGAGAATGAGAATTGGAATCAATTTGCCTCGTACAAGACTAAAAGCTATATTAAAGAAAGCTCACGTATGTTTCTAGTCAGCTTATCCTACAATTTTTCTTTTGGGCGTAAGTTCAAAGCAACACAAAGAAAAGTAAACAATAGCGATAATGAATCAGGAGTAATGAGTACGGGGAAATAAGATCAAACTATTTCCCCGTCAACCATGTGCACCGTACGGTCCGTAATCTGTGCCAGTCCTTCATCGTGAGTGACAATAACAAATGTTTGTCCGAAACGATTGCGAAGATCGAAGAAAAGCTGATGCAATTCTTCCTTATTATGAGTATCCAGGCTACCCGAAGGTTCGTCAGCCAGTATCACAGCCGGATGATTAATAAGAGCACGGGCTACGGCCACACGTTGTTTTTCCCCACCTGAAAGTTCATTGGGCTTATGCCCGGCACGATCAGTCAGTCCCATAAACTCCAACAATTCCAGCGCAGATGCAGTAGCCTCTTTCTGCCCCACACCGGCAATAAATGCAGGTATCATCACGTTTTCCAATGCCGTGAATTCTGGTAAAAGCTGGTGGAACTGAAAGACAAACCCGATATGTTTGTTACGGAAAGCCGACAGTTCCTTCTCCTTCATGCGACTGACCAAAGTACCGTCGATCGTTATCGTTCCGCTATCAGGGGCATCCAAGGTTCCCATAATCTGAAGCAAAGTAGTCTTTCCCGCTCCACTCGGACCAACAATACTAACGATCTCGCCCTTATCTATGTTCAAATCGATTCCCCGCAGAACTTGCAGGCTACCGAAACTCTTGGTTATTCCTTGTAATTGTATCATACATGCTTCATTTTTATCTAATGAATGATTACTTAAGTACTGATTCTTTGCCAATAAGATGGCAAAAGATGTGCTTGCTGATTATAATCTCTTCAACACATACTCCGCCAGATAACATCCGAATACCGCCGGCATATAGCTAACAGTTCCACATGTCGATTTCTTATTCATTTCATCCTCAGTCAGCAGTACCGCTTTCGGATCTGCCTGCTCCGTACTGAACACTACCGGCAGTTTACGCTTAATTCCCATTTTCTGGAGTCGTTTTCTGACCGCTTTGCTCAGCCCGCAATGATAGGTATCCCATATATCGGCAAAGTGAACCTGGGTTATATCACTTTTTGCACCGGCTCCCATGCTGGAAACTATCTTAATATGTCGCTTCATAGCCTCTGCAATCAAATGGCATTTTGGGGACAATGTATCAATAGCATCCACTACAAAATCATAGGAGGCCGCGTCCAGCAGTTCAGGAATATTTTCATCTTTCAGAAATACGGGCAATACGGTCAGTTCAATCTCCGGATTAATGTCCCGGAAGCGTTTCTCCAGAATTTCCGCCTTACTCATCCCCAGCGTAGAATGTAAAGCCGGAAGCTGACGGTTCAGATTCGTTGGTTGTACCGTATCTGCATCCACAATCGTCATACGCCCTACTCCCGCGCGACAAATCATTTCCGCCGCATACGCTCCTACTCCACCCAGGCCTACTACAAGCACATGCGCCTGCCGTAGCCGTTCCATCTTTTCATCACCCAACAAGAGTTGTGTTCTTTGCCGCCAATCTTCCATTCTCACTTTATCCCCCTATCACTTATCACTCTTTCTAAACCATTTATAGAACCATTTACCCACCTTTTCATAATGCTGATCCTCATTATTGCCACGCGGATTAGAGAATGACAACATATCTTGAGGCTCACCCAATTGATCCGGATACAGCACTATCAAACTATTATTAGCAAAATACTTTCCTAATTGCGCGGGAAGTCTCTCAAATGCAGGATCATAAGAGATAGAACCACGACGGGCACTGATAATCACGAGTAAATGATCATAATTCACCTGCCCGGTCAGCAACAGCAAATCTCCCCAATCGTCCAAACGAGAAAAATCAGTCATGGTGGAGCTAAATCTTTTCTTCACCAGAATTTGTAAAAGCGTGGTTGTTTCTTCGTTAGCGAAGAAATGCACCCGGCACCCCAATGTATTTCCCATACGGCAGAAATGTTCCACCCATTTCTGGAAACCGGCTTCATATTCCGCTTTGGGCGGAACGGCAATATTAATTCTCCGTAAAGTATTAATCGGCATCAGGAACTTAGCAATCATTACTTCCCGATGCAAGCCTTTCAGTAAATTCTCAGCCAACATGCCAAAGAAAGAGTCCACAATAGTTGCCTTACGGTGCAGACCGATTACTACATCCGTCACTCCATGTTCCTTAGCCGTGTGTATAATACCCGAAGCAATATTTAGGTCATAACGGCTAATCAACTTTAACGGAACATCCGCTGAAGCCGTTATCATCGCCGCTTTCTCCAGATAACGTTTTCCACGGAGTTCCAGAGTTTCCGATGCATTATTATCATTAATAACGTTCAGTGCCAACAGATTATCCCTCTGCTTCGGGTCACGTATCACCAATGACAGATTTACCAAGTCTTCAATCGTATCCGGATTTGCAACCGGTATCAAGATCTTCTCTAGTTCTGCCGGACGTTTTTCATCCTCCAAATGAGCCTCATCAATAGCTATTTTACGGGCAGCGCGTTCAGTAATAAACGAACTCACCACGCAAGTCACAAGGATAAGCAACACAGTACCGTTCAGCACATCATCATTCAGCAATCTTTCACCATTGGGCAAGATAATGTTATATCCGACCAAGACGGCAGCCAGTGTGGCAGCAGCCTGGGCATTACTTAAGCCGTACATCAACTCCCGCTCAATGGCTCCCATCTTATAGATTTTCTGTGTCAGCCAGCAGGCAATCCATTTACCGGTCAAAGCAACCGCTATCATTACTCCTGCCACCTTCAGAGCATCACCATGACCAAAAATCACATGTATATCAATCATCATTCCCACACCAATCAAGAAGTAAGGAATGAAAAGCGCATTACCTACAAATTCCAAATGATTCATCAACGGGGAAACATGGGGGATCAACCGGTTCAACACCAGCCCCGCAAGGAATGCACCAAGGATACCCTCCATTCCTACAAATTCCATCAATCCTGCCCCCAGAAATACCATGGCAAGCACAAAGATGAACTGCATTACATTATCATCGTACCTACGGAAGAACCAACGACCGATACGGGGGAAAAAGTACATGATCAATCCGCCAAGGAAAACGACTTTGACCACCAGCCATACCCAAAACAATCCACCGGATTCTCCTTTAAACATACCACCTACTACGGCCAGCACCAACAGCGTAAGTGTATCAGTCACCGCTGTACCTCCTACGGCAATACTGACACTTCGATGTCGGGATACACCATATCGGATAACAATGGGATATGCTACCAGAGTATGTGAAGCATACATACTTGCCAACAGGACTGAAGTGATCAAACTATACTTCAAGAAAGTCATGTTTACCACCAGACCGATCATGATTGGAATAATAAAAGCTAATAATCCCAGCATTACGGCCTTTCCCCGATTCTGCTTGAAATCCACCATATTCATTTCCAGACCGGCCAGAAACATTATATAGTATAAACCCACTTTACCAAACAGTTCAAAACTACTATCCCGCGCCAGAATATTAAATCCATGCTCACCAATAACCAATCCCGCCAATATCATACCAATGATATGTGGAATACGCAATCTATTCAACAAAATGGGAGCAAACAATATGATAAGCAGTACAAGGAGGAATATCCATGTAGGATCAGTAATCGGAAGTTTCAGACTGAAGTCAAATAAGTCCATGGGCTTCAAGTTTTAGGTTTTACGTTGCAAAATAACAAAAAAGTTTTCATTTTATACGTTGTCATACAGCAAATTGTTATAAATTTGCAGCCAATTCTATCGTTTTTAAGCATAGAAGAACATTTTTATAAACTTAATTAAAAAACAAAAGAAAATGAAAGTAGCTATTGTTGGAGCAAGCGGAGCCGTGGGACAGGAGTTCCTGCGTGTGCTCGATGAAAGAAATTTCCCGTTGGATGAGTTAGTGTTGTTCGGGTCTAAACGCAGTGCCGGAACAAAATACACATTCCGCGGTAAACAGATCGAGGTAAAACTCTTGCAACACAACGATGACTTTAAAGGGGTTGATATCGCTTTCACTTCCGCAGGCGCTGGTACCTCTAAAGAGTATGCCGAGACCATCACCAAACATGGTGCCGTGATGATCGATAACTCCAGTGCTTTCCGTATGGATAATGACATACCTTTGGTAGTTCCCGAGGTAAATGCCGCCGACGCAAAAGATCGTCCACGTGGCATCATCGCCAACCCTAACTGTACCACTATACAGATGGTAGTGGCACTGAAAGCCATCGAACAGCTTTCTCACATAAAGACTGTACACGTTTCTACGTATCAGGCTGCCAGCGGTGCAGGTGCTGCCGCTATGGATGAATTATACACACAATACCGCCAGGTGTTAGCAGGTGAATCTGTTACTGTTGAAAAGTTTGCATACCAGTTGGCATTCAACCTCATTCCTCAGATTGATGTATTCACTGATAACGGATACACCAAAGAAGAAATGAAAATGTTCCACGAAACCCGCAAGATTATGCATTCTGACATAAAAGTAAGTGCAACTTGCGTACGCGTTCCTGCTCTTCGTTCTCACTCTGAAAGTATTTGGGTAGAAACAGAACGTCCTATTTCAGTGGAAGAAGCTCGTGAAGCTTTTGCAAAAGGCGATGGCTTGGTATTGCAGGATAACCCTGCCGAAAAGGAATATCCGATGCCTTTGTTCCTTGCAGGCAAAGACCCCGTTTATGTAGGTCGTATCCGTAAGGATCTGGCTAATGAAAACGGTCTGACTTTCTGGATTGTGGGTGACCAGATCAAGAAAGGCGCTGCACTGAACGCAGTACAGATTGCAGAATATTTGGTAAAAGAGAATGCTCTGTAATAAAGAGTTATTATTTAAAGTTCAACAAAACAGGTATCAAAACTAAAATCATCTTAACTATTGAAGGGGTGAGGGCAAATATGCTCTCACCCTTTTGCTAAATAAAAGCATGAGCATATTCATAGTGCATCAGCATAAATACACAACATCTTTATTTGTTGCACATCATTAAAATTAACATGATTATCATTTATGAATTTCTCCAAACTTTCTTTATGATTCGGATACAACTTAATAAATTGCTTGAAGTTTTTGAAGGCTTTCTTTTTTCCTTTACGTTCCAACCAATAAATGTTATACCGATTTCCGAGTATCAGTTTCTCTGGGCTGAAATTATAACGTTCACCTCCATTGCCATATGTCCCACCGTATGTTCTCATTGAGGAAGTTTCTGAAGATTGTCCGTATGCGCCTATAGAAGCCTCCTTGCGCATATTTCCCTTATATTGTACATGTAATACAGGATTTGTTGGCAGTATTTCAATACCTTTGTTCCCTTCTGTATAGAATACGCGGTTACCGAACTTGATGACTTGTATATCTTGCGGATTACTCAATTCTTTTACTCTCTTGTCCACACGGTCTATGAAATAGAATTTCTCAACTAACAGATTGTAATTCATCTTTTCATTGTACTGTGAACCGTCTTTAAAAAGAACTGTTACTTCTTGAAAATCAGGAAAAAGGAAAGGAGAGTTTTCCTTGTTCTGAGCATTAACAAGGCACATAAGAAGCATTAAGCCAAATAAGATTGAAATTCGTTTCATAGAATATTATATTTAATTGGTATTTTAGCTTATATAAGCCAAATTTGGCACTACAATTTCATTATCAGGGGATTTAAGAAGAGAATCTTACATCAGTACATTTCTATTTGTAAACTAACTCATCCTATTCTTATTGAAGGCTTAGTGCCGTTTGTTGCCCCAAATATCCATTTTCATTAGTATCTACAATATATATGGCTCCAATATTTACATCGCTATTTGCACCGTCTGCTACAATCACGAAATTGTTCGTGCTATCCAAATGAATAGTGACAAACTTAGAGTCTGCCCCTTCGTTATAAATATAAAACTTATCTTGTATTTTGAAAGTAATAGAGCCTTCTTCTGAGAATCCCCAGTCTAACATTAATGTAATATCAACATCATTCCTATTACAAAATATTTCCCCACTTATAGAATTATTGCTTTTTATAATTCTTGTAAAGTTGATCTCTGCCAATGATGGTACATCTATTTGATATTGTTGTGACTTACTGCCACTGCGATTGCTCGCAACCATAGAAACAACAATGGTATCAGAGGAAGTAAAGGGAGCATTAGAACGTATAGTTACTTGCTTCTTATCACTGCTTTCCATTAAAGTTGCATTACCGGAGACTATGCTCCACGAGATGGACTGTGCCCCTTTTATAGTAGGAGAAATGGTTACGGTATTCCGGCGTTGCATGAAATACTTAGTAGCATCAGAGGTAATTACAGGTTTCCCAATCCATATAGAATCAATTTTTCTCAAATAACTATTGCCATTATCATTAATATTAGCCCAGATAGACGAATAGCCGTTTACCGTTGCTGACGCTTCAAAAACAGCTTTAGAGCTTTTTTGACCGGAAATAATCGATAGGCCTGTGCCAGCCTCCCAAGTCACTGTTGCTTTAGGTGCAAGACTCAAATTGGGCAGTTCTGCTATTAGTGCTTCTCCGTTTGCTATAAATTTATTATTTACTGTAATTTTGAATGGATCATTTATGGTTATAGAATGTTCGCCTTTTCTGACAGTTAGCCAATTTTGTAGAAAAGTCTCATCTATATTTACAGATATTTTGCTTTGTACTCCTCCTTTTATGGCTTTTAGTACAAGCTTATAGCAACTGCTAGCAATTGAATAATCTTCTGATACTAAAGAAAAAAGATTTTTATCATAATTCCAGACTGCTCTGTGGTAGTTATTAATAAGATGATATGGAGCTGTTAAGGTAACATTATCGCCTATACCTATTAATAAAGATGCACTGATTGGAACATTTTGTTTTTTGACATTTATTCCTGTCAACATTGCATCCACTTGTACATTACTAGTAAGATTAGAAATATAAATTTCGGCATTGGGGTCTTCTTGTGTCCAATATATATCAAAAGTAACTTTAGACGTATTTACAGGTACTGACAATGTTTTGCTCGTTACGTTAAAGTTCTGACCATTCCCTCTAAAATAGCCGTTAAATTTGGATGTGTATACTGTAACTCGTGCCTCTTTATCATATTTCTTTCCTAAATCAAGGGTATAAGTATAATAGAGTTCTCCTACATAAGGATTTTTTTCTCCACTTATTATCTGCCCCGGAATAGTTCGGGTCATTAAGGGAAGAAGCTCTTCATGCTCATCCTGTTCGCATGCAACACATGTTATAATACAGATAATAAATACACATCTTTTAATGTATTGATATATCTTGCTACTTAAAAGAGAATTAGTGTAGGTATTCACAGTATCGATTTTTCAATTATTATATCTGAAAAAATAAATATTCGCCCATCTATTTTGATTTTGGAATCAGAAAATGAATGGGCGAATAGATTTACTATCGTTTTATTATACTACCAAAGAGTGGTTTGGGTTAATTTATAACCACCATTATCTTCATATAATTGTATATCTTGCAGACCTATTGGAGAACAATAACTGCGATCTGTAAATACATCACGCGGCTGGGCATTGGTAGGGATGTAGAAACCTACCATCTCTGCTGCATTGGCCCCGTTGAAGGTGACAATTGTACCATCTTCTTTCTTTACTTGGCGATCACCTATATACTGCGAATCCAGATAGGAAGGTACTTCTACAGGCATGTCTACCCATGGTCCTAACATGGTATCCGGATATTTTTCATTATCCATATAGTCCAACTTCTTCCAACGCTTTATATCATGTAAACGACAATGTTCATAAACTAATTCCATACGACGCTCGCGACGGATCTCCCAAATCAATGGAGAAACATCTGTATCTCTGGCAGGGTCAAAGGTTTCTGTTATATCTGCCAGTTTCATATCCGCCGTATTTTTCAAACCTTTGGCTATGGCCGTAGCATCCAATGGACGACGTCTCAACTGATTGATAGAATTGTCTATGTCATCTTGAGTTACACCGCCTAATTCAGCCTTTGCTTCAATCCAATTCAACAAAACTTCAGCATAGCGGATAACCGGAGCATCATTCGTATTTGTGTTGCTGCCGTAAATCGGATTAGCCCCAGGATTCTCCAATGTCAATGCATCACGGTCTATGAACTTGGCTGCATATAACAGAGTTACAGAATTAGTATTTACATGATCAATAAACGTCGCTTCAAAGCGCGGGTCACGAGTCTTCGCCAAATTAGCGATACTTAGAACTTTAGCATCTACAATATCTGAATTTTGGTAAACTTTACCATCTTGGCAGATAAAAGACTTGGCTAATGCCAGATTCGGAGCCGGCGATTGACTTTCCTGCCCATTGGAATAAGATGCAATACAGTGTGTCACATTTTGAGCTGCATCAAAATGGCGGTACATCAAAGCCTCTTTGTTCCCTTTCAAATCTTGCGAACCGAACAACTCGCGAAGTGGAGTATCAATGGCATACAAACCGCTATTGATAACGATTTCCGCCGCATCTTTCGCCAGAGCCAGATATTTAGTAGCTGCAGCTTGGTCACCGCCATGATATTTCTGCCATGTGCCTTCAAACAACATCCAGCGAGAAGCAAAAGCAGCAGCAACATAGCGATTCAAAACATTAGTACCATCATTGGTGCGCATATTGACTAATACTTCGTTCTTCAGCATGTCATGTACTTTATCCATTACATAAACACGACTGTCACGGTCTTTAAACATCGTTTCCTTATCTGTATTCGGGAAATCCTTTTCAAAATAGGGCACATCACCAAACACAGCGACCAAACGAGCATAAGAGTAACATTTGAAGAATGCCGCCACAGCGTGCCAATGGTTATAAGCTTCTTCGGACACATTACCTCTCATCTTGTTCTCCAGGCGTTCCATAAAGACATTGGCTTTACGAACCCACGTAAAGTTCCACTGCGGTCCTACATATTGAGTTAGATAAGTAGCTACGGCCGTTTCACTTGTACTGGCACGGCTACTGGGTATCGAGTTTTCAAACGTGCTTTGTTTTCCCTGTGACGCCAGATCATCTGAAAACGTGTAACCGCGCAAGGGCGAATAAGAAGTAGACCAACCAGCTCCATAACCAATGAAATAGTTCGGATAAAAACCGTTGGAGAATAATCTGGCATCCATTTCGGTCTTCCAATAAGTTTCATCCGTCGGAGTGTTCAACTGCGGACGATCCAAAATGCTATCACATCCCGTGAATGTGAGGGACAAGGCAGCAAGTATGACTAATATATTTTTCATATTGATACGTTTTTAAAAGTTTAATTGAATACCTACAGATACATTTTTCATCGTTGGCGTACCCACACCTGTACGACCGGAATTGTAGTTAGACGAATTGAACATTGATACACCGGAAACTTCTTCGGGATCAATAGGCAAACCTCTCAAGTTATCATGAGTAAAGAAGTTTTCGCAAGCTACATAAACACGTGCTTTATTAATCAAGGCTTTCTTTGTCCATTCTGTCGGCAACGTATATCCCAATGTTATATTCTTTATGCGGAAATATGCCATATTAAGCAAGTACCGGTCTTGGCGCTGCAAATTATACCCAGTATTAGACCCGCCCATATTGGCTGCAGCAGGATAAAACGCTCCTGTGTTTTCTTCTGTCCAATAATTTCCAGCAATAGCTTGAGGCATAGCACCATCACCCGTATTGAATCCCGGAATAGCCAAGAAACCGGCTCCCCAAATTTTACGGCTACCTACTCCTTGCATAAAGATGGAAAAGTCAAAACCTTCGTAGTTGGCTCCCAGACGCAAACCATATTCAAAACGTGGAGTAGAGTTACCGATAACCTCCAAGTCGCCTGTATCTTGCTTACCATAATTAGGATCATCCTTATCTGTAATAGTACCTACAGAACGTGCACCATCATCAATCTTACCATCACCATTTACGTCTTTGAATTTTACGTCACCAGGACCAAAACGGAATGTTCCACTTTGAAAATAATCTTGATAAATAGCATTAGGATCCTTAAGTTTGTTAACTTGTTTTGCTCCAGCAGTACCTGCCGCAACTTCTTTACCATTCAAAGCCCAAGTGGTTACTAAGTTACCACCATCATAAACAAAATCATCTTTTTGATAAAGGCGGTCTGTGCGATAACCCCAGATTTCTCCATAGGTTTTTCCTACATACCAACTGTCGATACTTTTTGTATCCCCATAGGCTGTAACTTCTGTTATAGCATCAGACAATGTAAACATTGCATTAACACTCAGTCCATTGTTGAAGCGGTGATTATAATCGATGGAGAGCTCCCAACCTTTTGTCCTTAAAGAGCCAAAGTTTCCTTTTGGAGAAGTGGCACCAAATGTCGGTGAAACACCTGCACCAGGAACAATCATGTTTTTAGTATCACGCTGATACCAATCGAATGTAGCCCCCAGCGCACCATCAAAGAAACGAGCATCCAAACCAAAGTCGAGTGTATAAATATCCTGCCAAGTGATATTGGGGTCAACAGCTGCCGGGGTACCTGTCATGATTAACTTATTACCATCTGAACCAAGCCACATCGAACTCATTGAATTAGAGTTTAAGTATGTGCCTTGTGCGATAGTTGGCACATACAGTGTATTGGGCACAGTTTGATCACCAATCATACCCCAGGAGCCACGTACTTTCAAAGAGGAAAGAGCCGGTTTGGCCCAATTCATAAATGTTTCCTCACTAATGCGCCATCCGGCAGAAAAAGACGGGAATGTACGCCACTGCAGGTCTCCTGGAAATTTAGAAGAACCATCATAACGGACATTAGCTTCCAACAAATACCTATCCATCAGGCTATAGTTCAATCTACCAAAGAAGCCAAGTTGTCCCTCCCAATATAAATTACCACTGGCAGTTTGCGTCCCGGCAGTCTTGTCCCAGCTGGGATTAACGATATCAGTTAGGTTAGTAATCTGCGACCAATTATCTTCAGACTCCCAATCAGTACGGTTAACGCCAAGCAACACCTTCAAGTTGTTATTAGTATTGATTTGCCAATTGTAATCAGTAGTTATATTTAATGTATGTCGTTTTGCATTCGTTACTTCACGACGAATATGGTCAGGATTAGAACCGTTCGAAGTATATTGATAATATTGCAAGTCATATGCAGTCATGGCACCTTCTGTACCAACTGGCACAACTTGTCCTTGATTATTTACATAGACTTGATTTCCATTGCCATCCAGTCTCTTTATCGGTGCCCCCCATGTATTGGCAGCCGTATATTTGGTACCGTTTTTTTTCCAGATTTGGTCTTCACCGGCATATGTATAATCGATATCGAACTTCCAGTCTTTCGTAATCTGTAAAGTTGCCCCCACATTAAAACTCAAATAGTTATTCTCCTTATTTGCCGTATTTGCCTGATGTATTTCAGAAGCCGGGCTACGAAGTTCATTCCCATTTTCATCATACCCCATCGGGTAAGTCGTATCCCAGCGATAAAGATATAACCAAGGATCGGCCGTAGAGGAACTAGTAGCATAAGCATATCGCTTGTTACGTTTGGAGTAATTAGCTCCGGCACGAGCAGTAATATACTTGTTGATTTCAGTACTAATACGAACAGATCCATTCCAACGGCGGAAATCATCATGCTTGGCCAATTTCATCAAACCATTCTGATCCAAATAGCCTAAGCCAATATTGAAAGTAGTCTTGCCACTCTTTCCGTTTACAGAGATATTATGTGTTTGGGAAGGTGTCCATTCGCGGATCATATAGTCATACGGATCGAAAGTACGCATAGAGAATTTCCGATTATTGGCATCTACATACCAGTCACGACCATAGACAAACGGATCGTTCACTCCAATTTTCCCGCCATAATTTTGCTGCCATTCTTTTGCTCTATTCAGGCTTGTTTCATCTACATACCAAAAAGCGCCGGCAATTGTACCGCCAGAACGTTTCAAAGCATCAACACGGTATTGAATGCCATCAACACCAGCCATTTCCATGTCTTTAGAAATATTCTGCCAAGCGAAATTACCGGAGTAACTAACCTCTACTCTTTCGCTCTTAGCTCCTTTCTTAGTAGTTATTAAGACTACGCCAAAGGCTGCCTTTGCACCATAGATAGAAGAAGAAGCTGCATCTTTCAATATAGAAATAGATTCTATATCATCAGGATTAACCATTTGAATAGATGGAATTTCAACATTATCCAATAAGATTAATGGAGTAGAACTACCATCAATAGATCCAATCTGCCCACGAACTTTTATAGTAGGATCAGAACCGATTTCACCACTCGGGATCACGACGGATAACCCCGGAGTCGTTCCTTGTAAGCCGCGCCCGACATCAGGAATTTGACGTCCTTCCAAAGTCTTACTAACATCCACTGATGCAACAGCACCTGTTAAGCTTTCTTTCTTTTGTGAACCGTAACCTACAACTACAACTTCAGACAGCATTTCACTATCTTCCTTCAAAAGGATTTTCATCGTTTTAGCAGCCTTAACTTCTTGAGTCTGATAGCCTACATAGGAGACTTTCAGAGTGGCACCAGATTTCACATTCAATGTGAATTTACCATTAATGTCAGTAATTCCACCATTAGTAGTTCCTTTTTCCACGACACTGGCACCGATAACCGGTTCACCCGTAGCGTCCACTACCAAACCTGTAACAGTGATTGTCTGTAATTGCTCCGTCACGCCTGCAACAATGCTTGGCATTGTTGGGATAGCCATAACATTACCGCTACATAAAAACAGTGAACTAATAGCCACTGCTGTGAGGAACTTATTGTTTGTTAATCCTCGTTTTTTGCGATCTTCATTCATAAATGATTGATGATTTTGTTGTTAATTAAAATAGTTTTCTCGAAAATTAGGGGTAAGGATAGTCAATTTAGGAATAACCGGAGTTATTTCTTCTGATCAGATAAATTCCTGTTCCATAGGCATTTTCTCTATTTTTAGGTTTAACTTATATTTCATCTCTCTTATTATCTTTAGAGGTTTACCAAGTTCCAAGAGAACTTG
>NZ_CBVI010000101.1 GCF_000513195.1 Bacteroides timonensis
ATGTATTTACCAAGTTCTCTTGGAACGGTAAATGAAAACAAATAGAGATACTATATAAGTTAAACCTATAAATTGAGAAAACGCCTATGGAACAGAAGCTTACCTAACAGAAGAAGTAGCCTTAGCTATTCCTAACTGACTATCCTTACCCTAAATTTTGAGAAAATTATTTTGATTAACAACAAAATCATCAATCTTTTATGAATGAAGATCGCAAAAAACGAGGATTAACGCATAGTAAACTCCTCATGGCAGTAGCTATTAGTACGCTGTTTTTAAACAGTGGAAATGTATTAGCTACTCAAGTTACCTCCGACAGCCCTTTGGAAGTGACAGAGCAACTACAAACTCAAACGATTAACGGCTTGGTTGTAGATGTTAACGGTGAACCTGTTATTGGAGCCAGTATTATAGAGAAAGGAACTACAAATGGCGGTATTACGGATATTAATGGTAAATTTACGCTGACTGTAAAACCGGGAGCTATTTTAAAGATTTCGTACATAGGCTACCAGACTCAGGAAGTGAAAGCTGCCCGGACTATGAAAATTATTCTGAAAGAGGATAGTGAATTACTGCAAGAAGTAGTAGTGGTAGGTTACGGTACGCAAAAGAAAGCTAACTTGACAGGAGCGGTAGCAACAGTTGATGTAAATAAGACATTAGACAGTCGTCCTATCGCCGATATTGGTCGTGGATTACAGGGTGCGGTAGCGGGAGTTAATATCACAATTCCAACTGGTGAAGTAGGATCAGACCCTTTGATTAAAATTCGTGGCCAGGTTGGTTCTATTTCAGGAAACAATACCCCACTCATCTTATTGGACAATGTGGAGATTCCAAGTATTCAGATGGTGAATCCTAATGATGTTCAATCCATTTCTGTTTTGAAAGATGCTGCTTCATCTTCTATTTACGGTTCAAAAGCTGCATTTGGCGTAATCCTAATAACCACAAAATCAGGAGCACAAAGCGATAAATTTGAAGTAAGCTACTCGAACAACTTCTCTTGGCAAGACCCTGCTAAGAAAATCGAGATTGGCGGTATAGAAGCCTTACAATATACACTGGATGCGCAAACAAACAGAAGAGAACCAATGCCGGCCGGTGGTTTCTGGCGTATTAGTCCTGAAAGTTTAGAAAAGGCTATTGAATGGCAAAACCTATACGGTGGAAAAGTAAAATGGAATGATCCGGTAGTATATGGCCGCGACTGGTTCTATGACGGAAAAGATAAATACGGATACAGACTTTATGACGGTGCTAAGGCCATGATTAAAAATTGGACACCGACAATGACCCATAACCTGTCTGTTAATGGCAAGAGTGGTAAGACCAGCTACAATATCGGGTTAGGCTATCTGGATCAGAGTGGTATGTCGAAAACGGCTAAGAAAGATGACTTTAAACGATACAATGCCTCAGTTAGTGTCACTTCAGAAATCAATAAGTATATTACTGTAAGAGCAAGCTCAATCTATTCAGATCGTAACAAACGCTATCCGGGAATTGGAAATACAACTGCCGACCCATGGTTATATCTTTATCGTTGGAGTCCGCTAATGCCTATGGGAGTGACTGAAAATGGCAATCCGTTGAAGGAACCAAGTTACGAAATGGCAGCTGCAAATACAGATAATCTACAAAATAAATACTACAACATTAATTTAGGTTTTACATTGAATTTAACCAAGAATTGGGATGTTAAGTTTGACTATACGTATGACAGGCAAACTACTGAAACTAATTCATCCGTCATGCAATATGAAGCCGGAGAAATGTGGTACGCTCCCACTGCCTGGATAGAGAATGGCAGTCAGGTGTATGTTAACGAACAAGGAGAAAGAGTAGATTCCGACGGTATGCCGGCATATCGCTTCCCTGTGAACAAATATTACAACAGTTCCGGTCCAAGCACCAGTCAGGTAGGCAATAACAGCAAATCTATTGACAACAATACTTTTAATATTTATACTACTTACAACTTGTTGTTGGGGCCGGAAAAGCAACATGCTTTCAAGGTTATGGCAGGTATGAACAGGGTTACCAATAAATGGAGTTCATATAAAGGATGGAAAACAAATCTAATTGATTTGACAAATCCACAATTTCCATTGGCATCCGGAGATCAGTTTATTGAAGGAAACCGCAACTGGGAAGCACAGTTAGGCTTTTTCGGTCGTCTCAATTATTCTTTTGAAGACAGATATTTCATTGAAGCTAATATACGCCGGGATGGTTCATCTAAGTTCCCCGAGCATCTGCGTTGGAAGTGGTTCCCCTCTTTCTCTGCAGGTTGGGTATTTACCAATGAAAAATTTATGGCACCTATTAATAATATCTTAAGTTTCGGTAAATTTAGAGCTTCGTGGGGTAGTATTGGTGACCAATCCGTTTCAAACACTCTGTATAAATCCATATTGTCAGATGGTCAATCATCATGGCTGGATGGAAGTGGAAATAAAATACCTATGTTCGGTACTCCCTCGTTGGTCGACAGCGATATCAGCTGGCAGCAAATCGAGACACTGGACTTCGGTATTGATCTCAGATTCTTCAATAACAAGTTCGGAGTAACTTTCGACTGGTATCAACGCGATACGAAAAATATGATTATCCCCGGTGAAAGTCTGCCGGTAACCCTTGGTGCCGCTGCTCCCAGTGGTAACTATGGTAGTTTGAGAACTAAAGGATGGGAATTGTCTGCTGACTTCAATCATCGTTTTGCCAACGGATTAGGCATTAATGTAACGGCTTCTATATCTGACGCTTCAACTTTTATTACAAGAGGAGCCGACTACTTGACTCCGTGGGAAGATCGAAGTTTAGGAACTACCTACTCAACCGGAAGACGTTATGGTGATATTTATGGTTTTGTAACCGACAGGTTATTCCAAAAAGAAGACTTTGTATATGGAGCAGACGGCCAGATTGAAAAGATTATCGTTATTTATAACGGAACAGCTCGTACCACCTATAAGCAATCTTCAGAGTATCCGGTTTATCAGGTGCATTATGAAGATGGAAATAAGCTGATATTCTCTCCTGGTGATACCAAATTTGTAGATCTTGACGGTGATGGTTACATCACTCCGGGAACCAGTACAAATGGCAATCCGGGTGACCAGACTGTTATCGGTAATACTACTCCTCGTTATGAATACAGTTTCAGATTGGGCGCCGACTATAAAGGTTTTGACTTCTCCATCTACTTCCAAGGGATTGGAAAACGTAAAATCTGGGGTAATGGCCAGTTGGCAATCCCGGGATATAACGCCAAGGAAGGCGCATTGCCTAAAACTTTTACAACAGACTATTGGACAGAAGAACGCACCAACGCTTTCTATCCCAGAGCATGGAACTTAGGTGGCAGCAATACTGGATTTGCCATGCAAAAACAATCCCGCTATTTACTGGATATGTCTTATTTAAGAATCAAGAATATTACATTGGGATACACCGTCCCGACAAATATCTTATCAAAGATATACATCAGCAAAGCAAGAGTCTATATGTCACTGGAGAACTTTTTTACATTTGACAACCTGAGAGGATTACCTATTGATCCGGAAGCCATATCAGGATATTCTATGTTCTCCACTAGCTATAACCTTGGACGTACAGGTACCGGTACACCGGTATTCAAAAGCTTGTCATGTGGTGTTCAATTAACCTTCTAAAATAGAATTATCATGAAATTAAAAATATTTATAATTTTGGCCGGTTTCGTTTTATTGTTTACGAACTGTAATGATGTGCTCGACCGCCCGTCATTGACTACGGCTGAGGATGATGCATATTGGACCAACGAAGATAGAGTACGTCTATATGCTAACGCTTTTTATACAAACTTCTTTGTAGGGTATGGATTAAAGTATACAACGACTTATGCTCCTAACGTCAATTATACGTTTAATGACGATGCAGTGAGGATGTCCACTCAAACACAATTCGGTCGTACGGTTCCTACATCTAAAGGAAGTACAAGTCTGGACATGATGTGGCAAAGTGAATTTACCGGTCCTACATGGAATTTTGCCTGGGTTAGAAAAGCAAATGTTATGATTGATCGCATCACTAATCTAATGCCGGAAATACTGACAAACGAACAATACAACCATTGGACGGGTGTCGGACGCTTCTTCAGAGCATTGGAATATGCTCGTCTGGTAAATGTTTTCGGTGATGTTCCTTATTACGATACAGAAGTGCAGAATACGGATAAGGATGGTTTATACAAAGATCGCACTCCGAGAAACGAAGTTATGGATGCAGTTTATAATGATTTTGAGTATGCATTACAGAATGTTCGTTTAAATGATGGAGGGCAATATGTTAATCGTTATGTTGTAGCTGCCATGGTTTCAAGATGGGCTTTATTTGAAGCAAGCTGGCAGAAATATTATTACAAGAATAACGAACGGGCTAAGAAGTTCTTCGACCAAGCTGTTGCTGCTGCGGAAATGGTTATGAATAGTGGTAAATATGGTATTGTTGAAGATTTCCGCAAATTATTCGGTTCCACAGACTTAACTAACAGTAAGGATTGTATCTTATATCGAAAATATGATGCAGGTCAAAACGTAACGCATTCCATCGCATCGACTTGTAATATGAATGACCCTACTGATGTTGGTCCGAACCTGGATTTGATTAAAGCGTTCATTTGCACAGATGGTAAAGATTGGCAGACTTCCTCTTTGGAAAATGTAGATGATTTCACTCTTAGCAATCTGATTAAAACAAGAGATTCTCGGTTTGAAGCCAGCTTCTATACCAAACCTACTCCAAGAGCCAAGAGTAGCTATTTATATGTAACGAAATTTATTCCACGAAGCGGACTGAGCTATATTGAAAGCGGTGGCTCTCCGGCTGCGGAATTCCAGAGTGAGAAAAATGTGACCGGTTATCCGGTGCTGCGCTATGCCGAAGTCCTGCTAAACTGGATTGAAGCAAAAGCTGAACTTGCAACATTGGGTGGTACAGAGGTTTCTCAATCTGATATAGATATATCTATCAATCAGATTCGCAAAAGACCAGTGGCAGAAGAAGCCAAAGCTTTAGGAGTAACTATGACAGCTGAAATGAAGCTGGATGCGCTCCCCCAAGATCCTCATAGAGATCCTACCGTACCGGCACTACTTTGGGAAATCAGACGGGAAAGAAGAATGGAATTTGCTTTTGAGTTCTCACGTATCATTGACCTGAGACGTTGGAAAAAACTGGAATACATGGACACCGACAAGAATGAAGATTTACTGATTGGTACTTGGGTTAATTTCAACAATGAGGTAAAAAGCGAGTTGAAGGATGAGAATAAAGGAAAACTCAGAGTAATGGCCAAGGACGGAAGCTTTACGACATACGATGGAACTAATGCTGCCAAGATGAATGGTTTTTTCTATCCTACACAGAATCAGGGTAGACTGCCGTTCCTGAGTGTTCCTAATGTTAATCCGTATCTTTCTCCTATTGGTACGAATCAAATTTCGGACTATAAGAATAAGGGATATACCTTGACTCAAACAGAAGGTTGGCCAACCGGCATCAACTGACAATATGGATCAGTGAAATCATGGAAATTATTTAAAACTAAAACATGAGATTATGCATAAATTAATAAGAAATATAGGATTTTTTGCTGTATTGCTGGGGCTTGGCTTGGTATCCTGCGATGAGGATTATCCGAAAAGCCATATAGCACCTTATGACACCGAACTTCTTTCCATTAAAATAACCAATGCAGGTGCAGATGGCAATACGGTTGTAGAAGGAACCATTGATGAAGACAACAAAATTATCAATTTCCCTCGTTTGGATATGACAACAAATTTCTCTGCTCTGAATTTAGATGCAAAACTTTCTGAAGGGGCAACTCTTCAAAACTCTGTATTGGACTTCTCTATGGATGAAGAAACAGCTTCTAAAACTTTGGTTCTTCGGATAGTAAATCAAAAGAGGTATAAAGAATATTTTATAAGAGTAAGGAAAAGAATTCCAGTATTCGGAGCTGATTTTGAAAAGCCGACTGTATATGACTTTTCCGGAGATAATATTTATCCTGATTATGGAAGCCAGTTAACAAGGTGCGCTTCTTATGATGGTGAACATGTATTGATTGTCAGTAGAAAAACTGCTCCTCATCTTCTTAAAGTATCTGACTTGAAGAAAGGAGAAACTAAACCGATGATGCTGGACCTTACAGGTGTAACAGGTGGTACTTTCTCTTATAATATGGGAGCATTGGCAAATGGACATGTATATATTGCATCCTTATCAGGTTCTCAAGCATCACCATTAAAGATTTATTATTGGGATACACCTACTTCTAAACCTGAAGTAATTGCTGATATCAAAGTATCGGATATTCCTGGAGCTGGTAACAGGCATGGAGATAATATATCAGTCAACATTGATAAAAATGGCAATGGATTTATCTTCTTTGGAGATAATGCATCTACTAAATTTTTGAGACTGACTGTAAGCAATCATAAAGCAATAGGCGAACCGAAAGTTCTGACTTCAAGTGCCGATGCTACTATGGTTACCAATGTATATAGGATAGAAGATACAGACCAGTATGTATGGGCAGGAGTAAGATTACCTGTTACATTGGTTGATGAATCTCTTGGAAGCAAATATGCTATGAACAAATCGAACTTAGAAACAGAAGCGGTTGCCCCCAGAATATTTACTTTTAATGAGGAACGTTATCTGATAGTTTGCAGTGCCGGACAAGGAAGTGCATCCAAAGCAACCCCTTCTTTAGTTGTTTACAATCTGACTAAGGGAAGTACAGTAGCTGAAGCAATGCAGAAGTTTGATGAAGGAGATAATCATAATCCTGATTATAAATTCATCTTGGGTGGAAGCGGCAACGGAGCTGCTCTTGCACAAACTGATTATCGTATAGAGAAAGATGAAAATGGAAAAGATGCTAAGCTCTGCATTTTCGGCTCGCGTACAGATTCAGGATTTGTAATCTGTGAATTCCCTATCAAACAGGAGGAAGAAGATTAATGATTGTCTTCGTTTTTTAATTAAATAAATTATAGTATTAACATAGGAGCCGTCTAATGAGTGAAAATTAGACGGCTTCATTATTCTGAATTTAAGAATGAAATATTTGAAATATCTAACCTTGATTATTTTCATCGTATTTGTCGCATCTTGTAGTAAAGAGAATGACGATGATATTATACCACCACCAGAAGAAAATACGCCTTCAATCTTACCTAAGAAGGAGTTGCGGGGAGTGTGGGTAACTACTGCCTGGGGTATCGACTGGCCGATGGAAGAGTACAATGCTGGTGCTCAAAAGCAGAAGTATATCAATTATCTGGATTTATTGGTTGAGAATAAAATGAATGCGATATTCTTCCAGATTCGGGGAATGGCAGATGCATTTTATGATTCGCAATACGAGTCTTGGAGTAAGTATATTACAGGAACTGCCGGGACAAAACCATCTTATGATGTCTTGGGATTTCTGGTTGAAGAAGCCCATAAACGAAATATCCAATTCCATGCTTGGCTAAATCCTTATCGTATTTCTACCCGAGCAAATAAAAATTCCTCATTCCCTCAGTTGGATCCTAAAATACCGGCAAAGCTGACTAAGGATTATGAGAAAATTCGGATTTACAATCCGGCTTTACCCGAAGTACAGACTCGTATCACACAGATCGTTAAGGAGATCATTACTAAGTATGATGTCGATGGTATCCATATGGATGATTATTTTTATCCATCGCTAGAAACATCAGAAAAGATGAATGATGATGCAGAATACGACCAATATGGAAAGAGCCAATTTAATAACATTGATGATTTCAGACGAAACAATGTGAATGTAGTGATACAGAATATTCAAAAGACTATTATTGAGACTCGCCCTGACGTTATCTTTTCAATCAGTCCTGCTGCCAATATGGATAGTAATTATAATACTCTATTTGCAGATGTAAAAAAGTGGTCAAAAGAAGGTTGGATAGATGTCATTATTCCGCAACTATATTTTGCTACGGGTACAGATGTGAATAGTTTTAATCAAAGATTAGATTTGTGGTCGCAATATATTTACGAGAATCATTTTTTAGTAGGCTATGGCATTTATAAATTCGGAGATCCAGCATACGGCAGTATATTCCAGTCATCTGATGATCTGAAAAAACAATTCGATTTTGCAAATACAAAATCTAAAGTTAAAGGAAGTGTATTGTACAGCGTTAAATATATGGTAGAGAACAAAGTCGGGATTATGAACGTAATCAGGAATGTATATAAAACTCCTGTTTTACTTCCCTATTTAGGTAGATCTGTGACAGAAAAGCCCAATACTCCTACCAATATCCAAATAAATGGGAGTAATATATCATGGAATGGAGTGCAGGATGCTTATTACGCAATATATAAAGACAATGGAATCAACCAAATTGCCAGTTTAGTGGGAATCACTAAAGAAACTACATTTAAGTTGAATGAAAGAGGAACTTATTTTGTTACAGCACTTAATAAGAAAAATGCAGAAAGTGATTTATCGGAATCAGTGACTTATTAAAATATGCTCATCCACAAAATGTTGAGTAAAAAAATATATAGTAGAAAGAGTAGGAGAAACAAAAGTAGTTTTCTCCTACTCGATTATTAATTTCAATAATATTACTTCGTCATATCTTCCAATGAGAATCCTTTTTGACTCAAATTGTATTTTGTAAATTCTTTAGGCAGACGAGCCACTTTTTCAGCTAAGAGTGTATAACTTATTTTATTCGGATTACGCTTTACCTCAGCAACAACACCCCTCTTCTCGAAATCATTCAGTGCAATCAGGTCAATCTCATTTTCTCCTTTAGTATCCCAATAATTACCCACTTGAGTGACATTCATAGTTTCTGCAACTCTTTCCCGGAAATACTTTTCCAACATCCATCCACTATATTGTACGTAATGGCTTTTGATATATTCGTTTAGCTGGCCGTACTTTTCCAGTTCGATGGCGGACTGATGAGGATAAATAAAGCGGAACCAGAAATTAAGAAAGTTATCGGACATAAACCAGCGAAGATTTCTGGTTCCCGGTTTAGCTAAAAGAGGAAGCTGTCTCTGAATGAGTGAATAATCTTCGCTGAGGTTTTTCAAATAAGGACCGCTATTCTTTCCAATGATACTGTCTATTTCACTTTGGCGTGTACACCCAGAGGCAACCAGTTGTAAAATAGAAAAATAAGTACTGTAGTCGCGTCCAAATTCTTGAATCAGCATATCCTTACCTTCTGTCAGAAGCGGAGAATCCGATTGCGTCACAAAATCTATCATTGAATCCTTGGTGAAAGCACCGGCATCTATTAGCAAGCTTACGTATTTAGCCACTCCACCGGTCAATGTGTATAGGCATAACAAGTCTTCCGGCGTAAATGCGGGATTGTACTCCTGCATAATTTCAATAAGCACGGAAGTTTTAAATGGCTTCAATATAAACTTAGAAGTTAAACGCCCGAACAATGGCTCTTTACGGTCTTCAAAGATGTGCTTCATTAAAGAATAAATAGAGCCACAGACTATAAAATTAATTTTAGCCTGAGGGGAATATTTGTCCCAAAGGTTTTGTATATCGCTGAAAATGGATGGATTGACACGCTCGAAATCTTGAAACTCATCGATGATAAGAGTGAAGTGTTCTCTGGCAGCATGTTGCATCAGCAATTCAAACAGTTCAATAAAACGGGTTGGAGTGCCATAAATAGGAACTGACAATTTATCCGTTATTTCTTTTTTAAAGGTATCACATAGTAAAGCTTCATTGGTGCGCGAGACAAACAAATAAATGTACCGCTTCCCTTCAAGAGCTTTACGCAACAAGGTGGTCTTTCCTACACGTCGACGGCCCATAATGACTGTAAAGCAGGCAGATGAAAGCGACTTTTCTTCTGTCCGCCGGATTAATCTTATCTCTTCTTCTCGATTGTAGAATCTCATAATCTATATTATAACATTGCCGATTAAATCTTACCTAATTAAATGGCTATTAATTTAATGGCTATTTAATTATGCAAAGATAAGGATTAAGGGATAATGAGCAAATGATTATGAGATGAAAGATATAATCTTTCTTGTCCAATCTGCTAAATATAAAGGGATATTAATCAGTGTCCCGTCTTGCTTCAGATTGTTTAATGAATAACGCAACTTGCATACCGGATGATAGGTTGCATCATAAACAGATAAGCTTTTACCTCCCAAACGGGTTTGAGCTTTTACTTCAACAGGGATAATGTCACTATCGGATTGAATGATAAAATCGACTTCCGCTTTTCCTAAAGAAGTCCAATAGCGTGGAAGGATGTCATATTGAGGCGCTAAACTTTGCAAAACGTAGTTTTCGGCAACAGCACCTTTAAATTCCGTATAAGTCTCATTTCCTAAAAAGATAGCCTCCGGCGGAAGACCGGACAATTCGCGTAATAATCCGATATCAGATAAATAAACTTTAAATGCCGACAAATCATCGTAAGCTTTTAAAGGAAGAAAGGGCTTGGTGGTACAAAACACCCGATAAATCAAACCTGCGCTCTCCAACCAGAGCAGAGCGTCTTCATAATCACGGGCACGAGCGCCGGGTTTGACCATTTTATAAACAAACTTCCGGTTCTCTTTGGCTAACTGGCTTGGGATAGAATTCCATATATGGATAATACGGGGAATATCCTTGTTTTCAGCATGCTTTGAAAAATCTAAAATATAGGCGTTAAGTATTGCCTGTTGCTCCTTTTTGACTTTTTCCATGCCTTTGTTTTCAAGGAAACTGTTGATGACGGCAGGCATGCCACCTATTACCAAATACTGCTGGTACAACTCACTAAGGCGGTCTGTAATAAATTGAGGTAAAGCTGATATCTCGGACAATTCTTCCACGTAATTATATAGTTTCTCATTGGCTGTTTTCAGAAACTCTTTGAATGTGAGGGGATATAGATCGAGAAAATCAACTTTGCCTACCGGAAATGATTCCCCTTTAGTCAAAGCTACGCCTAATAATGAACCGGCAGCTACTACAACATATTCGGGTGAATCTTCATAAAAGTACTTTAATGAGTTTAAGGCAGAATTACATTCTTGAATTTCATCGAAAATGAGCAATGTCTCATTGGGTAAGATAGGGTAATCGGTCAGTAAGGACAATTGCGAGATAATCCGCGAAGGCTCTTTGGTCATTTCAAAGATTTCATGGATAGAATGATCCTTATCAAAATTGAATTTGACGGTGTATTTGAATTCTGTTCGTCCAAAATATTCAAGAATCCATGTCTTGCCAGTTTGACGAGCCCCTTTTAAAATAAGAGGTTTTCTCCCTGGATTGCGTTTCCACGTTTTCAATTCTTCGATTATATTACGATATAATTCCATAATAACTACTTTTATGTTCTGATTATTGGCAAAATACCACAAAACAGGTTCCGTTTATTGGCAAATATACCACAAATCGGAATATGGGCAAATAATAAAGAGCTAAATAACATTTCTAATAAGAAAAACACAAAGAATAATTTGGCATTAGCTAATTAAATGGGCTTTAATTAAATGATCCTCTATTTAATACAAAAACAAGACATAAAAGATAAGTATATCGGACATGCAGCATCTATATATCGGACGTGTCGCATCTATATATCGGATGCGCAGTATCTATATATCCAACGTCACCGATACATAGATGCTAAAAGAACAGGATGAAAGAGGTCAAATCGGACTTGCCTGAAATTACATTGCTTGTTGTGAATGAGAACAAGTAATGTAATCATCCACAACATTACTTGTTCCAGACCACAACATTACTTGTTTTCAGCAGAAAGCAGTGAACTATTTCTTCTTGCAGGCTTTCAGTTCTCTTCAAACGCTCTGTTCATCGGCATTCCGGCTGAAAGATGCCTGAAACAGTCATAAGGCTGGAAATTTCAGCCGTAACGCCGATGAACAAGGAATTTGCTGAGACCTGAAAGAACTGAAAGAGTATTTTCAGATTAAATAGTGGGTATAGGATGATACTTCATTTAATTCATAACCCGAAAGAAAAAAATAATTCTACCAACAGGTGTTATTATATTCTTTTTACCATAAAAAACTCAGCAATGTTCTCTTGGAACTTAGCCAACATATAATTAAAATAAGAGAGATAAAATATAAGTTAAACCTAAAAACAAAAAAGAGCCTATGGAACAAGAACTCACCTGACAGCAGAAATAGCCTCAAAGCTATTCTCTATTACCTATTCTTACTCTTTCAGAGAAGACTATTTTAGTTAACAACAAAATCATCAACTTTTTATGAATGAAGATCGCAAAAGAAAAGGATTCGCAAACTGCAAACTCCTCTCAGTAGTAACTATAAGTGTACTGTTCGTAGATATTGGTAATGTGCAGCTGCCCAACAGCCTCTGGTAATTCTTTGAGTATAAAAGAATAACGACTTCAAATTCAAGTCAAGTTACAAATACTCAAAGAAGGCCAATCATATATGATGATATAATTCTGGACTATTAACCATTATTGCTTATTAAATCTATGTTAATGCAAAAACTTTTAATTCTATCAGTAACCGGTCTGATGCTTATGTGTAGCGGTTACATCCCTGGAATGAGTGTAAGTGCACAAAATACCACTTCGTCTAGTACACAGAACTCAAGAAAGATTTCCGGAGTAGTGACAGACACCCAAGGTGAACCGATTATCGGAGCGACTGTACTTGTAAAAGGAACAGGCATCGGTACAGCAACAGATATCGACGGCAAGTTCTCTCTGGATATTCCGTCGAATGGAAAAACCTTGGTAGTATCTTTCATTGGATTCGACGCACAGGAAATTCCTGTTACAAATAATGCTACGTACAAAATACAGTTAAGCGGAACAGACTATGCTCTGGACGAGGTAGTGGTGACGGCTTTAGGTATGAAGCGTGAAAAGAAGGCGCTCGGCTATTCAGTGCAAGACGTAAAAGGAGACGCTCTTATTGAAAACCGGACTGCAAACATTGCCACATCACTGAATGGTAAGATTGCCGGTATGAATATTTCTTCAACTTCTATTCCCGGTGGTTCAAACCGTATCGTCATCCGTGGTAACAACTCTATATCCGGTAATAATATGCCGTTGGTAGTAGTGGATGGAGTGCCGTTCGACAACTCTCAAGGCGTTGACGACGTAAATACAAACTCTTGGGGTGCAGGTTATTCGGATACCGGTGACGGACTATCTATGCTGAATCCTGATGACGTTGAATCAATTTCTGTACTGAAGGGTCCTTCGGCTACAGCCCTTTATGGTTCACGCGGTGGTAATGGTGTGATCCTGGTTACAACTAAACAAGGACAGGGCGGCAGAACTAAAGTGTCATACAACAGTAACTTTACTTTTGAAAATGTAATGATTCAACCGGAATTCCAGAATGAATACGGTCAGGGTACAGATGGAGCATTTGTGGCTACCTCACGTAACTCCTGGGGTCCCAAAATGGGTACGGTTGTTACAGACTGGACAGGACAGACCCGTCCTTTGGAAGCGAAAAACAACGATTTTTCCGACTTCATGGACACCGGTACATCGTGGACCAATTCTCTTGACATCACAAGTTCCGCTGGTAAGATGAACTATCGTGTAGGCATGTCAAATACAATGCGTAAGGGTGTTATCCCGAAGAATGAGTTAAACAAAACAAACTTTTCTATTCGCGCAGGCGGCGAAATCATCAAGAACCTAACTCTCGATGCTAAATTGAACTATACTTATCAGAAAGGTCAGGGACGTCCTGAATTCTCTGCTTCAGGTTTCAACCCGATATTCGCTCTTATTTATACTCCGCGCAGCATCAACCTGCACGAGATGAAAGATGTTTTTGATAAAGACGGAAAGATTATCGACTGGTATCCCAGTATGCTTACGGTGGTAAATAACCCGTATGCACTGACTTCTCTCAGCGGTAACAAGGACGTAACCAATCGTATCAATGGTTTCGCTTCATTGACATACGAGGTTAGCAGCTGGCTGAAAGCTATGGTTCGCTTCGGCGGTGACACTTATGGCAAGAAGACCGAAAAGTGGATACGCCATGACTTGATTTCAAGTGCAGGTTATAAGGATGGTCGTTTCTCAACCGGTCAATACAATATGGCTGAATACAATGCAGATTTCCTGGTTACAGCACAAAAGGATAAGATTGCAGACTCCAAAATCTCCGGAATGCTTTCTGTTGGTGGTAACCTGATGAACCGCCAGTACAATAGTTTCTATGCCACAGCCGAAGGTTTGAACATTCCTGAACTGTATACCATTCAGAATGGTCAATCCAAGACTACTTCGACTTCCAAATCAGAAAAAGAAGTTCAATCCCTCTATGCACTGGGACAATTGTCATGGGATAACTACCTGTTCCTCGATATAACTGTACGTAATGACTGGTCTTCCACATTACCGAAGGATAACCGCTCATTCTTCTATCCCTCATTCTCTCTGGGTTGGGTAGTGACGGATATGTTGACCAAGTTCAAAGTAGATGTTCCCAGCTGGCTTTCTTTCGCTAAAGTACGCGCATCTTATGCTGAAGCAGGAAATGACACCGATCCATATCAGCTGTTGTCTGTATTATCTACAGTTTCTAACATGGCAGGTGGTCAGATGGGCGTAGCAGAACCTTCTACGAAAGCAAACTCTAACCTTAAACCGGAGATTATCAAATCTACCGAGTTCGGTGCTGATATCCGCTTCTTCGATAACCGTTTAGGATTCGACGTTACATACTACAACAAACGTGCATATAACCAGATCATATCCATGCCTTCATCCATCACTTCGGGATATAGCGCCAAATATATCAATGCAGGACGTGTGGACAACTGGGGATGGGAACTTCAGATGAATGCCACGCCGATTCGCACACGCGACTGGAACTGGAATCTTTGGGTTAACTTCGCCAAAAATTCTTCTGAAGTCGTAGAACTTTACGAAGGAGTGGAATCCATTACATTAGCTCGCCCGATGGGACAAAACTGTTATGTCATGGCTAAAACAGGTGAACCTTACGGACAGATTTACACGAATGGTTTCAAATATGACGAAAAAGGAAACCGCCTTGTGGGTGATGACGGCAAATACATAGTAGATCCTACCCTCCGTGTTTCCGGTAATATGAACCCGGATTGGACAGCAGGCATCGGTTCTTCATTAAGATGGAAAAATTTCTCTTTCGGATTCCTGATTGATGTCCGCTATGGTGGCGATGTATATCTGCAATCTATGATGCGTCTGCAATCTAATGGCCAGACCAAAGAAACTGTTGCCGGACGCGAAGAATTCTATTCAACCGGTAAGGGATTGATTTCTCAGGGTGTTAATGTAAACACAGGAGCTCCCAATACCGTTGAACTGAATCCTACCGCTTATTGGGGACAGTTCTATGGCAACATCGGAAACTACGTTTATGATGCTACCAACGTACGCCTTCGCGAACTTAATTTCTCTTGGATATTGCCGGACAAATGGTTCAACAAGACAATCATCAGTGGTATTAAAGTCAGTGCTGTAGCCAACAACGTATGCTTCCTGTACAATAACCTTCCGGGATTCGACCCTGAATGTACATACTCTACTGGCAACGGACAGGGTGTAGAAACCGCTGCTCTACCGTCTACCCGTTCATTTGGTTTCAATCTTAATGTTACATTCTAAAAATGAAGATAAAATGAATAAGTTATTTAAATCCATTATAAGCATTATTGGTCTTTCAATGGCCTTCGCGGGCTGTGTAGGCGATTTTGACGATATGAATACCGATCCCAACAACCCGACACCAGGTTCAGTAGATCCTAAGTTCCAACTGATATTCATACAGGGACGTGGTATTCCGTATGCCAATCAGTGGCAACAGATAGACCAGCTGATGATCAGTACTTTCTGTGAATATTCGGCTAACGACGGACTCTCGGCTTCCGACTATAACATAGACGCACGCTATGTGGACAACATTTGGGAGTTGACTTACACCGTGCTTACCAATGCCAATTCATTAATCCGGGCCAATGAGAGCAACCCTGTTCACAATAATGTCGTTCAGATGGCACGTATCTGGAAAGCGTATGCTATGTTGCGTTTAACGAATTGTATGGGAGATGTACCTTACTCTGAAGCTGCCAACGACATTGATCAGCCTAAGTATGACACTCAGAAGGACATATATTATACCATATTCGAAGAATTGAAAGATGCCGTAAGTAAACTGGATGAGTCGGCTGCCAATAATGTCGGTTCTTATGACCTTATTTATGGTGGTGACGCCACCAAATGGAAGAAATTCGCCAACTCTATCCGCCTACGCATGGCTGTCCGTATCTCCGACGTAGATGCCGCCAAGTCTAAAACAGAAGCCGCAGCTGCCATTTCAGCAGGTGTATTCAGCAGTGACGCTGATGCCGCCTTCCTGACGCAAGGAGAAGATAAATTTGCCCAGAACCCTATTTATTATCATAAAGGTTCTTCGGTGTTGCATATGTCAACGGCTTACAAACGTCTTGTAGAAGGTATCGGTGGACAAGCATGGCCTACCGCAGCCGACCGCGAAGCCAATAAGAATATCACCGAAGTTATTCTTACTGCCAAGAATGCTCCTGCTGTTGTCGATCCTCGCGCTCCGATCCACTTTGAACCCGCAGGTATCATCGAAAGCCCTGCAACTCCAAGCATGAACGGCAATTGGGACGGCACAGATCCAGGACACGTAGCTTCGGGTGTAGGTGCTGCAATGGACAATGGACAGTTTGTCAGCGACTTCTCTAAAATCGGTCCCTGGTATTATGAAACCATTGACAGAAAGTACCCTTTGTTCAAGTACAGCGAACTGTGCTTCCTAAAAGCTATTGCCATCGAACTTGGCCTTGCAAGTGGAGATGCCAAAACAGAATATGAAGCTGGCGTACGTTCAAGTATGACAGAACTGGGAGTTCCGGAAAGCAAAATCGCAAATTATCTGGCTTCAACTTCTCCAAACTATTATGGAACCACAGCCAAGTATGACGATGTTACAGGAACTAACAATACACCTATGGATAAGATTCTTACCCAGAAATACATTGCTCAGTTCCAGGAATGTTCTTTTGAAACTTGGGCAGATCATCGCCAGTTTCACAAACCTACGCTTATGCCATTCGCAAGCGTAAGTTCAAGCGTCTTCAACATGAATCCTTCTGATCAGGCTAATAATACTCCAAACGCTTATATCAAGCGTATCTATTATCCTTCTTCGGAATATACCGTTAACGAAGCTAACGTGAAAGAAGCCGAAAAGCGCATGGGTGGAAGCAACAGCATACAAAATAACCTATGGTGGGATGTTAACTAAAAACTGATTCTTACGAAATGCGTAGTTGAGTAATTCAGCTACGCATTTTGTTATACATATAACCTCTCATCTGAAACAATATGAAAAATATTCTTCTCTTAATTCTTATATGTTGTCTTTCTCTGTCCAATCGGGCACAAGAACAGATGAATCTTTCATCGAAAATATCCGGTAAAGCAATCAAATTACCCGGATTTGTAACCAGTCCTCATTTTGAGGAACAAGTTATCAGCTTTATCCATACTCCAGGAATCAAAGTTCATATAAATGCTCCCGCAGAAACTAAATTCGGAAAGGATAAACCCACAAAACTTGTACTATATGCACTACCGAATGGCAACAGTACAGATTGGACCATCGGGAAAATGCCGGCAGAAGGTGATGACTGGCATTATCATATACAACACATAGGAGCTCAAACACGGTATATCAGAGCTACTGATCCGGAATGTAACTTTATTACGGTTTACCTGGAAGCAGACACCAAAAGCTGGGGAAGTTGGAGAAAAGCTGAACCTACACGGGATCAAAAGATCAAAGAAACAGTAGAGTATATTCTTTCTCTTTTTTCCAAGTATAATCCACATATCGAACTGAACAGCCACAGTGGAGGAGGAAACTTCATTTTCGGTTTTATGGATGCAGTTTCTGAAATTCCGGATTATGTGAAAAGAATCTCTTTCATTGACAGCAATTATAACTGGGATAATGAACGTTACGGAGATAAATTACAAAAATGGCTGGAAGCTTCTCCCGACAATCGCTTATTTGTAGCTTGTTATGATGATGCTAATGCTCTGCTGGATGGAAAGCCATTTGTCTCAAAAACAGGAGGGACCTGGCACAGAACCTATTTAATGCAACGATATTTGAAAAAGAAAATGAAACGTCTGTCATGGAATAAAACCGAAAATGATAGTATTATTTATTTCACGGCTGACAACCGTCGGATTCAGTTTCATTCCCGAAAGAATCCGGAGCAAAAGATTTACCATACAATACTGGTAGAGCGAAATGGCTATATCCAGTCAGTATTCTCCGGCACGAAATACGAGGGAATGGGATATCAGTTCATGGGTAGAAAGGTTTATGACATGTATCGGCAAGATTCAGGGTCCTGGTAGAAGGCAAACTATATTTCTTGAGAGCCTTACTACAGGACCCCGTACTATACAAATTGTCAGTGATGAATCAGTTCCAATGGTAATTACAAATTATATTCCTGATTAATCCTGCTGACCACTTGCAACTTTCCATCCTTCAGCAAAGAACGTGCATTAAAGAAATTCACGCCGTCTGCTCCTGCTTCGATAGATAGTTTTGCAGCTGTATATAGCTCTTCAGCCGTAATATCGGGAACAAATAAACCGGATACATACTTATTCTTATGGAAAGTTTCGCGCAAACCGTTTTCTATGCTAAACGGTATCCATTCAAGGCTTTCCGAATAAAACGACTGATAATTCATCGGGCATACAATATCTATTTTCCAGGTAGGCCAGTCCTGATAAACTGTCATGCGGGCACGAGTGGGATAAGGAAAAACAGCCGCCGAAACCAATTTACCTTCAGAATGGGTCGCTTCTACAATCTCATTCACCAAAGAAGTGACCTCATTCAAACGAAACTGCAACCATTCCGGACTCATCCACGGAGCCTGCAAATCTAACGGAGAGTAACCGAACAGTTTCTTAAACTTTTCTATTGCTACCGGATGATAGCCAAAATCATATTCAGCGCGATAGGTATCTTGCTGAATCTTAAACTTGTATTGTTGTAGGCGTCGTCCCAGTACAGCATCATTATAACGAATAAAATCCAGATGCACAGAAGTCAGTCCTTCCAAAGCTGCATAAGAAGCCGCTTTATCTTTCATATACTGTCGGGCCTCAGGCACAGAAGGACTCAGCCATTTATAATGCTTTACATAAGGGTCATATTCATGACTGTTATAACCTATCCGGTTTACATCAAACCATTCGGGATGCGCCAACGCCGCAGAATCCCCGGGAGCATTCACAGTAAACATCCACGCATGCACTTTTGCACCCTGATAGGACTTGGCAGCCTCAATATAACGCGCCACTTCTTCCGGTGAGCCACACATATAATAATTCTTGATACCGGCCTCATCGAAAGGCTTCATCCAGAGAATCAGAGACTCCACCGTGGCACTTTTATCCACATCGTCCCAGACTCCCAAAGCAACCTTTTGTTCCTGGTTTTGAACTTTCTTTTTTTTACCGGCTGATAATGGCTGAACAGCCAAACTGAAAATGCACGCAAATGCTGCACATAAATAAGTAAATTTCATGATGATGATTTTTTTGGTTCACAGCAAAGATAATATATCTTCTATATAAATAAGGTGAATATCTGATTATTTGCAAATTATTAATTATAATGCTAAAAATAATAAAATAAGTGTTTTTGATATTAAAATAAAATCTATCTTTGTTGCTACGAATATCCCCCTTAACAATAATACTATTATGAAGAAACTTCTGCTACTGATCTTTTTATTGTGTAGTACCTTCTGGTGTCAGGCACAAACAGACCGGGTTATTTTGGGTGACGAACAAACTTCCGAGTATTTTCCCATCCTAAAGGATAAACGGATTGCCATTTTCTCTAATCATACAGGAATGATAGGGGATAAACATCTATTGGATGTCCTTTTAGAAAACAAGTTCAATGTAGTTGCCATTTTCTCACCGGAACACGGATTCCGTGGAAATGCAGATGCAGGCGAGCACGTATCCAGTTCAGTAGACTCTAAAACAGGGGTGCCAATTCTGTCTCTTTATGAAGGGAAGGATAAAAAGCCAAGTAGGGCTTCAATGCAGAAATTTGATATTCTGATAGTAGATATACAGGACGTAGGATTACGTTTTTACACCTATTACATAACGATGTGCCGGCTAATGGATGTCTGTGCGGAATATAACAAGAAAGTTTTGTTATTAGACCGTCCTAATCCGAATGGGCATTATGTAGATGGACCGATTCTGGATATGAAATATAAATCAGGTGTGGGATGGTTGCCGATTCCTATTGTACACGGAATGACATTAGGGGAACTTGCATTAATGATTAATGGAGAAGGTTGGTTGCCTGGTTCACGCAAATGTGATCTGGCAGTGATCAAATGCAAGAATTATACACATCAGACTAAATATCAGCTGCCAATTCCCCCATCTCCTAACTTACCGAACATGAAGTCGATATATCTGTATCCGGCTACATGCTTTTTTGAGGCAACTCCCGTCAGCTTGGGTAGAGGAACTTCACTCCCATTTCAGGTTTATGGACATCCAAATATGACCGGATATAGCTACAGTTTCACCCCAAGAAGTATTCCCGGAGCTAAGAATCCGCCGCAGCTGAATAAACTGTGCCATGGAGTAGACCTAAGCAATATGAGTGATGAAGAAATTTGGAAACGAGGTGTAGATTTATCTTATGTCATCGATGCATATCGTAATCTGAATCTGGATGATCATTTCTTCCGTCCATTCTTTGAATTGCTGGTAGGAAGGGATTATGTACGGAAAATGATAAAAGAAGGAAAAAGTGCCGATGAAATTAAAGCTATGTGGAAAGATGACGTTGAGAAATTCAAGGTGCAACGTAAACCATATCTGCTTTACGAAGAATAAATTCATGTACTATTACAAATCATAAATCAACCCTATGAGCCCGATATCTGTAATCATTACTATTGCCGCTTATTTCGTGATCTTGTTCACTATATCTTATATAGCCGGCAGAAAAGCCGACAATGAAGGCTTCTTTGTTGGTAACCGTAAATCGGCCTGGTATGTTGTGGCATTTGCCATGATTGGGTCCAGCATCTCCGGAGTGACGTATGTATCAGTACCGGGTATGGTGGCTGCCAGTAGTTTCGGCTACCTGCAAATGGTATTGGGATTTGTTGCGGGACAGTTCATCATAGCATTCGTATTGACGCCACTGTTCTACCGGATGAACCTGGTATCCATCTATGAATATCTGGAAAATCGTTTTGGTATGTCTTCCTATCGGACAGGCGCATGGTTCTTCTTCATCTCTAAGATGCTGGGAGCCGCGGTACGTTTGTTCCTCGTATGTCTGACACTTCAACTGCTGGTATTCGAACCGTTTGGATTACCATTTATTTTGAATGTGGCCATTACCGTAGCATTAGTATGGCTCTATACGTTCCGGGGTGGAGTAAAATCTCTAATCTGGACAGATTCACTCAAAACATTCTGCCTGGTGGTATCCGTAGTTCTCTGCATCAGTTATATTGCTTCCGATCTCAATCTGTCGCTGAGCAGTATGATCAGTACAATAGTCAATAGTGACATGTCACGCATCTTCTTCTTTGACGATGTAAACAGTAAACAATATTTCTTCAAACAATTCTTTGCCGGGGCATTCACTATGATTGCCATGACAGGACTGGATCAGGACATGATGCAACGTAACCTCAGCTGCAAGAACTTCAAAGATTCACAGAAAAATATGATTACGAGTGTTATATCACAGTTCTTCGTAATTCTGTTGTTCCTGATGCTGGGAGTATTACTTTACATCTTCGCTGGTAACCAGGGCATTCAGGTAGAAAAGAGCGATGAACTCTTCCCATTGATAGCCACCGGTAACTACTTTCCTGCAATTGTAGGTATCTTGTTTATTATCGGACTTATTTCTTCGGCTTATTCCGCTGCCGGCTCAGCGCTGACAGCTTTAACAACTTCCTTTACAGTGGATATCCTCGGGACAAAAGGCAGGACGGAAGAAGAAATCGTAAAGATACGCAAGCGGGTACATATTGGTATGGCTGTAATTATGGGTATCACGATATTCGTATTCAACCTATTGAATAACACAAGTGTAATCGATGCCGTATATATACTCGCAAGTTACACATACGGCCCCATTCTCGGATTATTCGCATTCGGTATATTCATGAAACAACAGGTTCGCGACAAATATATCCCATTGGTAGCCATCCTCTCCCCTATCCTTTGCTTCATCCTGCAAAAGAATTCGGAAGCCTGGTTCAATGGATATCAGTTCAGCTACGAACTGCTGATATTCAACGCTCTGTTCACGTTTATCGGACTTTGCCTGTTGATCAGAAAAGATAAGAACTAATAATTAACTTAATACATCATCCATGAATGTAAGACTTCATTTTTTGTTCACTTTGCTCACCGCCTCCCTGATCCCCCAGACGGGAGGCGCGCAAGAGCTTCCGACGGATGTCCGCCAGGAAATCGGTAAGTTTCTGGACGCAACCGCACGGAAAGAAGTTTCCGTAGGGCGCATCCGGATTGACTCTGTCGCCATTGAAGAAAATACGTTGCAATTATTCGCTAACATGAACTGTGCATATATTCCTTTCCGAGAAGATAATGTGACAGAGATTTATCAAGGTGTGCAGGCACTGCTTCCGACAGAGTTTTCAAAATACAACCTGCAAATCCGCACAAATAAGCGTAGCATTGAAGAATTAATCCCCCAAGCACTACGCAGCAAAAAGGACAAAAAAGCCAAAACATTCAATCCTGCCGGAACAAAACCTTTAGTAACGGCCCTTTCTACCCCCTATACCCCTACAAATGGCCTAAAGAACCGTCACATTGCCTTGTGGCAGAGTCACGGCTTCTATTATGAGCCCAAACTGACACGTTGGGAATGGCAACGCGCCCGCATCTTCCAGACGGTGGAGGATTTATATACGCAAAGTTATGTACTGCCTTTCCTGGTTCCCATGTTGGAGAATGCAGGAGCTAATGTGCTGATGCCCCGTGAACGGGATAGCCAAATAGCAGAAGTTGTCGTAGACAATGACGGTTGCCTTCACTCCCGTTCCGTTTATACAGAAAAGATAGGCGATAAGAACTGGATGCAAGGTACCGGTGAAGGTTTCGCCCATCTGCGCGATCAATATATCAATTTTGAGAACCCATTCCGTGAAGGAACCTTCCGCACTGTTGAGACGGTGAAAGGTAAGAAGGAGAAAGAAAGTACTGCCGAATGGATTCCTGAACTCCCGTCAACCGGACAGTACGCCGTTTATGTATCCTATAAATCATTGCCAAACAGTACGGATGATGCCCTTTACACCGTTTATCACAAAGGAGGGGTATCCCAATTCAAAGTGAACCAACAGATGGGTGGCGGCACCTGGATTTATCTGGGTACATTTGGTTTTGATGCCGGAAAAAGCGATGCCGGAAAAGTTGTTTTAAGCAATCGTTCTGAGAAAGCCGGACGTATCGTTACCGCTGATGCCGTAAAAATCGGAGGTGGTATGGGAAATATGGCCCGCCGTATCTCTGATGCAGGTGCCACAGAGAATATTAAAAGTTCTCAAGCTACAGGAGCTACGAGCTACGAGCTACAAGCTACAAGTGCTATGCAGCATGACGGCGCAGCCAACTCGTCACTCGTAGCTCGTAGCTCGTCACTATATGAGATAAGCGGTTATCCCCGTTTCTGCGAGGCAGCACGCTACTGGCTTCAATGGGCAGGTATTCCGGACAGTGTTTATTCCGACAGCCAGGGTAAGAATGACTATACGGATGATTACAAATGTCGTGGTATCTGGGTGAATTACCTTGCCGGTGGTTCTGCGGTTAACCCGACAGAACAAGGACTGAATATCCCGGTAGATATGGCTTTCGCCTTCCATTCAGATGCAGGAACTACGCTAAACGATTCCATCATCGGAACACTGGGTATCTACTATACCAACGTCTACAATGAAGAATATGCCAACGGAGCATCCCGCTATCTGGCACACGACATGACAGACCTGATTCAGTCAAATATCGTACGGGATATCCGCAGTCTATACGAACCGGATTGGACACGCCGCGGTATGTGGAACCAATCCTACTACGAAGCACGCGTTCCCCGTGTACCCACTATGTTGCTGGAATTACTTTCTCACCAGAACTTTGCAGACATGCGTTATGGTTTAGATCCACGCTTCCGTTTTACGGTAAGCCGTGCAATCTATAAAGGTATGCTGCAATTCATTTGCTCGCAATACCACATGGACTATATCGTTCAGCCGTTGCCTGTCGACAATATGGCATTGAAAATGATAGGCGAGAATGAAATAGAACTGACCTGGCAACCCGTAGCCGACCCACTGGAGCCAACGGCAAATGCTGAGAAATACATTGTTTATACTCGCATCGGAGATGGCGATTTCGACAATGGCGTGTTGGTAGATAAGAATGCCTATCGCACCGCCCTCCCTGCCGGCATGGTATGCAGTTATAAAGTAACCGCCGTGAACAAGGGTGGAGAAAGTTTCCCGTCCGAAATACTCTCTGCAGGACGCGCTTTCAACGAGAAAGGAACAGTACTCGTAGTAAACGGCTTCGACCGCATCAGTGCTCCGGCAGATTTTGTCGCACCTGTTCCCGGAGATACTTTACTTGCCGGTTTCTTAGATGATCTGGACCACGGCGTACCTTATCTGAAAGATATCAGCTACATTGGTAAGATGAAAGAATACCGCCGTTCCATTCCATGGATGGACGACGATGCTTCCGGCTTCGGCGACAGCTATGGCAATTACGAAGATAAAGTAATCGCCGGAAACACATTCGATTATCCCTCTATTCATGGAGCCGCCATTTTGAAAGCCGGATATTCTTTCATATCTTGCAGCGATGAAAGTGTGGAAAATAAAACAATGAACCTGAACGACTATAAGTATGTAGACCTGATATTAGGTAAAGAATGTCAGACCAAAATGGGACGTGGCGGCGTGAAGCCGTTAGAGTTCAAAACATTCAGCCAACCTATGCAGGAAGCTATCACCGCATATTGCGGACAAGGCGGAAACATCTTCGTCTCGGGCGCTTATGTAGGAACCGACCTTTGGGACAATCGTCTTGCCCCGGCTCAGGAGTCCGATAAGAAATTTGCAACAGAAGTCCTGAAATATAAGTGGCGCGTGGGGCAGGCAGCTACAGAGGGTAAGGTGAAATGTGTAGCTTCACCGTTCCCCGCCCTTTCAGGCAACTATACATACCATAATGAACTGAATGCAGACAGCTATGTAGTAGAATCACCGGATGCCATCGAACCTGCAACGAAAGATGCATACACCATAATGCGCTATTCGGAAAACAACCTGAGCGCCGGAGTAGCTTACAAAGGCGACTACAAGACTTGCATACTGGGCTTTCCGTTCGAAGCATTGCGCACCTCTTCTGAAAGAGAAGCGTTAATGCGCACCATCCTGACATTTTTTAATTAAACCAATCATCATCTATGAAGCGAAGACTTTTAATAATGTTCCTGTTGGGGTGTCTGCTACCGTTCGCGGTACAGGCACAACATGACACATTCCGTTTTGCGCAAATAACGGATATCCATTTCAGCCCCAACAACCCCAACCCGACGGAAGACTTACTACGTTCCGTCGCGCAAATAAATGCGACAGACAGTATCGACTTTGTTTTAGTTACGGGCGACATCACCGAAGAGGGCGACCGTGCCACTATGCTGAAAGTTAAAGAGACATTGGATTTACTGAAAGCGAAGTATTACGTGATCCTCGGTAACCATGAAACCAAATGGAGCGACTCCGGTTGTACTGCCTTCGGTGAGATTTTCGGCGGCGAACGCTTTGAATTCGAGCATAAAGGCATCCTGTTTCTGGGTTTCAACTCCGGCCCGTTGATGCGTATGGCTTACGGACATGTCGTTCCGCAGGACATCCGTTGGATGACGGAAGAAATGGATAAGTTTGGAAAAGACAAACCGGTTATACTCGTCACACACTATCCGTTACTGGACGGAGATGTTGATAACTGGTATGAAGTAACAGATGCAGTGCGCCCCTATAACATTCGTTTGTTCATCGGCGGTCACTATCACCGTAACCGGGATTTGCGTTATGATGGCATTCCGGGTATTTTGATGCGCAGCAACCTGCGTGATAAAGATGGAAAACCGGGATATGGCATCTATGATATAACGAAAGATTCGATCCTCGTCTACACTCAACGCATCAGCGAACCGAAAAAGCAATGGGCTGCTTTCTCGCTGACTCAGCCCTATTATGATCGTAATGGAAAAGCAGAGAAATACCCCGACTTTTCAGTCAACACAGAATACCCGAATGTGAAAGAACAGTGGATAGTGCAAACCGGTGCAGGTATCTATTGTTCGCCTGCAATAGAAAAAGACAAAGTGTTCGTCGGAGACGATATGGGGTACCTGACTTGCTATGCCTTGAAGAATGGAAAGAAACTGTGGAATTTCCAGTCCGGTAAGCGCATTGTAGGCACTCCGGCTGCGGCAGATGGTATAGTAGTATTCGGTTCTGCCGACCGTAACATCTACGGCCTGAACAGTAAAGACGGAAAACTGCTATGGACTGTAAAAGCAAAAGACCCGGTACTGGGTGCGGTAACCGTTGAAAATGGAATTGCCTACATTGGTGCCAGCGATTCTACTTTCCGTGCTATTGATATCCATACAGGTAAAGTGATCTGGGCATATACCGGTGTGAAAGGATACATTGAAACCAAACCACTGGTAACAGCCGACAAAGTGATCTTCGGTGCCTGGGACAATACCCTCTATGCATTGAATAAGGCAGACGGCAAGGAATTATGGAAGTGGACAGGCGGTTTAACGCGCATGCACTTCTCACCCGCAGCCGTATGGCCGGTAGCCGCAGAAGGCAAAGTATTTATCACTGACCCGCAACGTGCCATGACGGCTATCAATATAGAAAACGGAGAAACTGTGTGGCGCACTTTCCAGTCTATGGTACGTGAAACGATTGGCCTGTCGGAAGATGGAACGCGTGTATTCAGCAAGACCATGAACGACAGTATTGTCTGCTATGCCACACAGGGAGATCAACCCCGCGAATTATGGGTAAGCAACGTCGGCTTCGGATACGAACATGCACCCTCCATGCAAGTGGAAAAGGGAGGCGTAATGTTCGGCAGTACCAAGGAAGGACTGATCTTTGCTTTGGAAGCCCAAACCGGTAAAGTCTTGTGGAAACATAAGATAGGTAACTCACTGATCAGTACCGTAGTGCCGCTGAACGGGCGACAGGTATTGTTCACAGCTACCAGTGGCGAAGTGGGACTGCTACGAATTAAGAATTAAAGAATTAATAATTAAAAGCAATATAGGACATTATGAATAAAATCAATTGTTTCGTTCCTTTTTCAGGAGCTGCACAAGCGGAAAAGACAGTAAAAGGCCTGCAAGAAACCGGCTTAGTGAATAACATTTATCTGCTCGCCCTACCGGACGTTACAGAAAACCTGCCCGGATGCAGTACCCTGCACATGCAATCCATCCAGTCCAGTGCGGCCATAAGAGACATAGCCGGACATAGCAATGCAGAATATACGCTGATCTATACAAAATATACAACGCTCGAACTGGGTTTATTCGCCCTGGATCGTATGATACACATTGCTGAAGACAGCGGTGCAGGCATGGTATATGCTGACCGCTACCAGGTAAAGGAAGGCAAGCAAACCAATGCCCCGGTGATCGATTATCAATTCGGCTCATTGCGCGATGATTTCGACTTCGGTTCCGTACTGTTATTCCGTACGGATGCATTCAAGGAGGCCGCTGCCCGCATGAATGAAGACGAATATAAATTTGCCGGGCTTTATGACCTTCGCCTGAAAGTAAGCCAGAACGAAAGTCTGGTACACATCAATGAGTATCTGTACAGCGAAATCGAAGACGATACCCGCAAGAGCGGTGAGAAGATATTCGATTACGTGGATCCCAGAAACCGTGACCGCCAAATTGAAATGGAACAGGCTTGTACCGAGCATCTGAAAGAAATCGGCGGCTATCTGGTACCCGAATTCAAACAGATAGAATTCTCAGCAGGCAACTTCGAGTACGAAGCTTCGGTTATCATCCCCGTACGCAATCGTATCCGTACCATCCGCGATGCCATCCATTCGGTATTGAAGCAGAAGACCGACTTTAAGTTCAACCTGATTATCATCGACAACCACTCTACGGACGGGACCACAGAAGCTATTGACGAATTCAAGAACGACGAACGCCTCATCCACATCATCCCCGAACGCAATGACCTGGGCATTGGCGGTTGCTGGAATATGGGGGTGCATCATCCCAAGTGCGGTAAATTCGCTGTACAACTGGACAGCGATGATGTATACAAGGATGAAAACACACTGACTATCATGGTTCGCGCTTTCTATGAACAGAATTGTGCCATGGTGGTGGGTACCTATATGATGACGGACTTCAATATGAACATGATTGCTCCGGGTATTATCGACCACAAAGAATGGACACCCGAGAACGGACGCAACAACGCACTCCGCATCAACGGTCTGGGCGCTCCGCGTGCTTTCTATACTCCGGTACTGCGTGAAGTGAAAGTTCCGAACACCAGCTATGGTGAAGACTATGCACTGGGATTGAACTTCTCCCGCCAATACCAGATCGGCCGTGTGTATGACGTAGTTTACCTGTGCCGCCGCTGGGAAGACAACTCGGATGCTTCACTGGATATCGTGAAAATGAATGGTCATAATCTGTATAAAGACCGCATCCGTACCTGGGAGCTCCAGGCACGTGTGGCAATGAACCAAAAGAGGTGATAATCGCGCGCGTCGCGTCAACCTCCTGACGGGACTCGCTACAGCCTCCTGACAAAGTGCGCTACAGCCACCTGTAGCGAATCGCTCACAACTGTTCATTTATAATATAGATAATACAACCTTATGAATCAGACTATAAACGACCTCCTGACCAGCCAACTTGCCTCCTGGGAAACGGCACGTAATAACTATGCCGCCCTCAGCGGTGTGCAGGTGAAGGAACTGGATGTAAACGGCATTCCTTATAAGGTACAGTTCAATCCTGCACGTATCGTTTCTTCGGGAGCTAAAGTAGATGCCCAGTCCATCAAGGAACGCAAATGCTTCCTCTGCCCGGCCAATTTACCGCCGGTGCAGAAAGGGATTCCGTTCGAAGGACATTATTATATCCTGGTCAATCCGTTCCCCATCTTTCCCCGCCACCTGACGATACCGGAAGTGGCACACGTGAACCAACGCATAGCTGTCCGTTTCAAGGATATGCTGGCATTGGCACAGACGTTAACGGATTACACGATATTCTATAATGGTCCCAAGTGCGGTGCCTCCGCCCCCGACCATGCTCACTTCCAGGCAGGCAACAAAGGTTTCATGCCTATTGAAAAGGACTGGCGCGGACAGGTAGCAGGCAAAGTGGCAGATTACGGTGAAGCTACCCTCTGGTACTTGAATGACGCTCCCCGTGCAACATTGGTCATCGAAGCAGCCAATAAGAAACATGCTGCCGCCCTGTTCGATATCATTTACCACTCACTGGATATCAAACCGGGAGATGACGAACCGATGATGAATGTATTGGCATGGTATGAAGATGAGAAATGGATCGTATGCGTATTTCCACGTGAGAAGCACCGTCCGGCTTGCTATACAGCCGAAGGAGATGCCAATTTATTGAGTAGTCCTGCATCCGTAGACCTCGGCGGAGTGTTTATCACACCGGTCGAAAAAGACTTTCTCAAGATCACAGCCGAAGATATAGCCCAGATCCTGAGTGAGGTATCGCTTTCTGCCGAAGACTTCCATCGGGTGCGTCAGCGTATTAAAGAGAAGATATAGTTAATGATACTATTTGAGCTCTCCTTCTCTTGGGAATCTGAGATAGTAATGCAATATAACACTTAAATAAGTATGAAAGAGCCCAAAGTACACGTAGGCATATTGTTCGAGCCGCAAATAGAGTTTATCCTGCTGAATCCGTACCACATCAACGGTATGGAAATCAGTGGTAAGCAGGTTGTGACCTACAACGAAGGCAGGATACTGTGGAACGGACGCCTTTATGACGAGCTTCTATTTGAACCTGTAAACGAAGCCACCGACGCTTTCGAACTGCTCGATGTCACCATCGGCATCAACTTCCACTGGGAGCGTAAAGAAGACCAACGCTTCCTGGGTTCCCTGAAGATTATTGTGGAGAACAAGAAGCTGACAGGTATCAATGTTATTCACGTAGAAGATTACCTGACCAGCGTAATCTCCAGTGAGATGAGCGCAACGGCTTCATTAGAGCTGTTGGAGGCACATGCCGTGATTTCACGAAGCTGGCTTTTGGCTCAGATTCATAAGAACAAGGAGATTACGGAAAGCCAGGCAGAATATTCCGCTTTCACCCAGACAGATGAAGAGTTAATCCGTTGGTACGACCGTGAAGACCACACCCGTTTCGACGTCTGTGCAGACGATCATTGCCAGCGTTACCAAGGCATTACCCGTGCCTCCACTGAAATCGTAAAGCAAGCCATCGCTGCCACCCGCGGACAAGTATTGATATCTGACGGTAAGATATGCGATGCCCGCTTCTCCAAATGCTGCGGCGGTGCATTCGAAGAATTCCAGTATTGCTGGGAAGATACGCCCCATCCGTATCTCCGGAAACAACGCGACTTCCGCATCTTCAATCCCAAAACCTGCGACCTCAGCTTTGAAGCTACCCGACCTGGTGGAGGATTACCCGACCTGACGGATGAACAGGAAGCGGAAACATGGATTCGTACCTCTCCACCGGCCTTCTGCAACACCACAAATAAGAGAATCCTTTCGCAGGTGCTGAACAATTACGACCAGGAAACCACCGACTTCTATCGCTGGAAAGTAGTTTACACCCAGGAAGAGCTTTCCGCACTGATCCTGAAACGTTCCGGCATCGATTACGGGCAAATCATTGATCTTGTTCCTATCGCCCGTGGAACTTCAGGTCGCCTCTGGAAACTGAAAATCGTAGGAACCAAGAAGACGCTCACCATCGGTAAAGAGCTGGAAATACGCCGCACGCTGTCCACCTCCCACCTGTACAGCTCCGCATTCATAGTAGATAAGGAAGACGTCTCTCCCGAAGGCATCCCCGCCCGTTTCATCCTTACCGGAGCAGGCTGGGGGCACGGTGTAGGACTATGCCAGATCGGTGCCGCCGTTATGGGCGAACAAGGCTATAAGTATGACGCGATACTGCTGCACTATTACATAGGTGCAAGTATCGAGAAGCTATATGAATAAACAGAAATAAGAAAATACCATGAAACAATCTACCAAGAAAACCAGTCCGTGGGCATGGATACCTACCCTGTACTTTGCACAAGGTTTGCCCTACGTAGCCGTGATGACCATTTCCGTCATCATGTACAAGCGTTTGGGAATATCCAACACGGATATCGCTCTCTACACCGGTTGGCTCTACCTGCCATGGGTAATTAAGCCTTTCTGGAGTCCATTTGTCGACTTGATCAAGACTAAACGGTGGTGGACCGTCGTCATGCAATACATCCTTGCCTTTGCATTGGCAGGCATTGCATTTTCCATCCCCACTCCCTTCTTTTTCCAGTTGACACTGGCAGTATTCTGGATAGTGGGCTTCACCTCCGCAACTCATGACATTGCGGCGGATGGATTCTATATGCACGCCCTGACGGAACATGAACAATCGCTCTATGTGGGCATCCGAAGCACATTTTACCGTATTGCCACGGTAGCCGGACAAGGCTTGCTGGTCATCATTGCGGGATTGATTGAAACCGGAACCGGTCTCGAACCCGCCATGTTGCAAGTTCAAGTCTCACCCGCTTACACTAACACCCTGACCTTGCCCGACTTTGAGGATACGAATATCGACACACAAAAAGAAGCCTATTTCGTATATACCTCTCCGATAGTACAAGCGGGTGTCACCGCTGCCGCCGATAATGATTCGGTAGATATAAAGACACAGATTGCCGAATTGGAAAAGGCTGTCAAAGCATCCAACATAGCCAATCACTTCGTTCCGGCCGAGGAAGCCAAAGAAGGCGATGCCACCGTAAAAGCGGAGAAAAAGGAGAGCACTTTCACCGCATGGGTACGTGAAACTTTCGGCGAGAAGCGCGAAGTAGCCGAAGGTGCTGTTGATAACGTTGCCATAGTAGGCGTACGCCTGTCCAAGCAGCCATCTGCCGATGAAACCAAGATATTGAATGTCACCTTCAAAGACGGTGACCAAAGTATCAAACTGGAACAGAACAGCCTTTCCACCCGGTTCGAGTTCACTGCCGAGAATTGGGACAAGCCCGCCTACCTACTGTTCAGAATAGATCATAAGATTAAGAACGAGACTTCCGCTACCTTCGAAGGTGCATCCGGTAACATTCCGTTTGCCTGGTTGATAGTATTCATCGTACTGTCCGGATTCTTCTTCGCGGTGAGTATTTACCACAACTGGATATTGCCGAAACCCGCATCCGACCGTCCGTCGAAAGACGTTACCGCCCAGAATCTGATGAAGGAATTCTTCGATACTTTCAAGAGCTTCTTCACCAAACCGCAGGCAGGAGTCGCTATCCTCTTTATGTTGCTCTATCGTCTACCGGAAGCACAGCTCGTGAAGCTGATCAATCCTTTCCTTCTGGACCCAATAGACAAAGGCGGACTGGGACTGACTACCGGACAAGTTGGTTTCGTCTATGGTACTATCGGTATCATCGGACTGACAATTGGCGGTATCATTGGCGGTCTTGTTGCTGCACGGGGCGGATTGAAGAAGTGGTTATGGCCAATGGCATGGAGCATGTCCCTTACCTGTCTGACATTCATTTATCTGAGTTATGCACAGGATCACTCGTTGCTGACAGTCAACATCTGTATCTTCATCGAACAGTTCGGCTATGGTTTCGGCTTCACAGCTTATATGCTGTATCTGATTTATTTCTCGGAAGGCGAGCACAAAACTGCCCATTACGCCATCTGCACCGGATTCATGGCACTGGGAATGATGTTGCCCGGAATGGCTGCCGGATGGTTACAGGAAACCATCGGTTACCGCCACTTCTTCGTATGGACCATTATCTGTTGCGCCGCTACCATCGGAGTATGTGCATTCATCAAGATAGATCCGAGCTTCGGAAGGAAAAAAGAAGAGTGATAACAAGTGATAAGTGGTAAGCAAGAAATCATAAATTATAAATCATGAAGAAGTATATTCTCCTCTGTGTCCTCTGCGTCCTCTGTGGTGCATCGCAGGCACAAAAGATTCGGATAAAGACAGGCATCGAAGTCCTGAAAGACCAGAACTTCAAGTGTCTGGAAGGCAAACGCGTAGGTCTGATTACCAACCCTACCGGAGTGGATAATCAGATGAAATCCACCATCGACATTCTGCATGAAGCACCGAACGTGAATCTGGTCGCTCTCTTCGGCCCGGAGCACGGGGTTCGTGGTGACGTGCATGCCGGCGACCACGTGACGGACATCCGCGATGCCACCACCGGACTGCCCGTATATTCCCTTTACGGCAAAACCCGCAAGGCTACGCCGGAGATGCTGAAAGACATTGACGCATTAGTCTACGATATCCAGGACATCGGTTGCCGTTCATTCACCTATATCAGTACAATGGGGCTGGCTATGGAAGCAGCGGCCGAAAACGGTAAAGAATTTATCGTATTGGACCGCCCCAACCCGGTAGGCGGACTCAAGATAGAAGGCAATCTGGTAGAAGATGATTGCATTTCCTTTGTCAGTCAGTTCAAGATTCCGTACCTTTACGGGCTGACTTGCGGCGAGCTGGCATTGATGCTGAACGGAGAACGGATGATGGCGGCACCGTGCAACCTGCACGTTGTGAAGATGAAAGGCTGGAAACGCAAGATGGACTATGCACAGACGGGGTTACAATGGGTACCCTCTTCTCCGCATATCCCTCATCCGCACTCGGCCGTGTTCTATCCGGTAAGCGGCATTCTGGGTGAACTGGGATACATGTCCATCGGAGTAGGCTATACGATACCGTTCCAAATGTTTGCCGCACAGTGGGTAGAAGCGGAAAAACTGGCGGAACGTCTGAACGCATTGAACGTGCCGGGTGTTAAGTTCAGGCCGATGTATCTGAAACCCTTCTACTCCGTAGGTAAGGGCGAATTGCTGCAAGGCGTACAGGTACACATCATGGATGTGCAGAAAGCCCCGCTGAGCGACATCCAATTCCTGGTGATGCAGGAAATCGCAGCGCTCTATCCCGACCGTGCCGTATTTGAGCATGCCGACAAGGGACGTTTCCGCATGTTCGACATGGTAAGCGGCTCGGAAGAGATACGCAAGCGGTTCTCACAGCGCAACCGGTGGGAAGATGTGCGCGACTATTGGTATAAGGATGCTGACGACTTCCGCCGGTTGTCGAAGAAGTACTACCTGTACAAGTAGGGAACAGTAAACGCTTCTTACACCCGAAGAGGCCATAAAGACATACGTATGTCACCCCTCATGAGATACGTATGTCAGGAGGTATGAGGTACTGTAGGTCATGGGTCATGAGATACGTATGTCATGAGTGGTGAGATACGTATCTCACCACAGGTGACATCGGGGCGACATCAGAGCAGCCCCACAGCACACCCTGGCAGGGGTACAGGCAAAAGAGGGAAAGAATGATAAGGAAAAGAAAGGCGAAAACACTATGGTAAAAAGTAGCTACACTTCGTTTTTGCGGGAAATAAGGGGACTTATTCCGCAAGATAGGATATACACCGACGAACTGCGCCGGTTAGCATGGGGAACAGATGCGGGTTTCTACCGTCTGATCCCACAAATCGTGATTCGTTCCAACAGCGAAGAGGAAATCTCCGACCTGTTGAGACTTGCCGACCGTTACAGCCTGCCAGTAACGTTTCGTGCCGCAGGAACCAGTTTGTCGGGACAAGCCATTAGTGACTCTATCCTGATCGTAGCCGGAAAGCACTGGGAGAAGTACAGCATTTCTCCCGATCATGAACAGATCACCCTGCAACCAGGCATCATCGGCCAGCGGGTCAACGAGATTCTCGCACCCTACGGACGTAAGTTTGCTCCGGACCCGGCAAGCGTGAAATCGGCCATGGTAGGCGGCATCGTGATGAACAACGCCTCGGGCATGAATTGCGGCACACATGCCAATAGTGACAAAGTGCTTCTCTCCGCCCGCATCGTATTGGCGGATGGCACCGTGCTGGATACGGGGGACGACATTTCACGTGCCGCCTTCGAAGCCACCCACCCCGATTTCCTTAACCGCATCTGCGAACTGCGCGACCGGATACGTGCCAACGAAGAACTCGCCGCACGCATCCGCTACAAATATTCCATCAAGAACGTAACCGGACTGAATCTCCTGCCATTCGTCCGCTTCGACGACCCGTTCGATATTATTGCCCATCTGATGGTAGGCTCGGAAGGCACGCTTGCGTTCCTTTCCCAGATTACCATGCGCACCGAGTACGACTATCCGCACAAGGCAAGCGCCATGCTCTACTTTACCAGTATCAAGGATGCTTGCCGGGCGGTGGTGGCGATGAAGGAGCTTAAAAATGAAGAATTCTTCATTCCTCATTCTTCATTCATTGTGAAGGGTGCCGAGTTACTGGACTACAAGAGTCTTTCTTCCGTAGACGACCCCATATATATAAGGTATAAGCAAGAAGTCTCCGATCCCTCCGGCCTCACCGCCGTGCTGACCGAGACCAAAGCCCGCACCCGCGAGGAACTGGAACAGAATATCTCAGTGATCGAAGAGTGTCTGAAACCTTTCAGCACCTACATCCCCGTACACTTCACCGACCGGCCGGAAGAATATTCCAAGTATTGGGCCATCCGCTCAGGCATATTCCCATCCGTAGGCGGTACACGCCAACCCGGCACTACCTGCCTCATCGAGGACGTAGCCTTCCACATCGAAGACCTGCCCGAAGCCACCGCCGACCTGCAACAGCTCATCGCCCGCCACGGCTACGATGATGCCTGCATCTACGGTCATGCTCTGGAAGGTAACTACCACTTTATCCTGAATCAATCCTTCAGTACCGACACCGAAGTAAAGCGCTACGAGGACCTGATGAATGACGTAAAGACTCTGGTAGTCGATAAATACGACGGTTCGCTGAAAGCCGAACATGGCACCGGACGCAACATGGCCCCCTTCGTGAAATATGAATGGGGAGAGGCAGCTTTTGAAGCCATGAAGGCAGTCAAGCAGTTGTTCGACCCGAAAGGGCTGCTCAATCCGGGAGTTATCTTCAATGATGACCCGCAATGCCACATCAAAAACTTCAAACCGTTGCCGTTGTTACGAGCTACAAGCTACGAGCTACAAGCTACGAGTACCATGCAGAATGATAGCGCAGCACTGGTAGCTCGTCGCTCGTCGCTCGTAGCTCTTTCAACTGACAAGTGCATCGAGTGTGGCTTCTGCGAAGTGAACTGCCTGTCGTGCGGCTTTACCCTTTCTTCGCGCCAGCGCATTGTACTGCAACGGGAAATATCACGTCTGAAACAAAGCGGTACAGACCTGGAACGTCTGTCTCTACTCGAAAAACAATACCGCTACCCGGGCAATCAAACTTGCGCAGGAGACGGACTATGCTCCATGTCCTGCCCGATGAATATCAATACAGGCGACCTGACCCATATCATCCGCCAGGAAGCACTGCCGAAAGGCAGCCTCGGATATAAAGCAGGAGATTTCGTAGCCAATCACTTCGCTGGTGTTAAGAGTAGTCTGCGCCCCGTTTTATCATTAGCCAATTTCGGACACTCCGTATTGGGAACCAAAGCCATGAGCAGCATTACGAAAGGAATGCACAATGTATTGGGCGTGCCTTTGTGGACGCCTGCCATGCCAAAATCCTATAGGATGAGGAATGAAGAATTAATTCCTCATTCTTCATTAAACAAAGTCGTTTATTTCCCCAGCTGCATCAACCAAACCATGGGCCTCCCGAAGCACTCCCCCGTGGAACAACCTTTGGTAAACAAGATGATCTCCCTCTTGCAAAAAGGCGGTTACGAAGTCATCTTCCCAAAGGAGATGGATAAGCTCTGCTGCGGCACCATCTGGGAAAGTAAAGGTATGCTCGACATTGCCGATCGCAAAGCCGCCGAACTCGAAGCCGCCCTTTGGGAAGCCAGCGAGCAAGGCAAATTCCCTATCCTCTGCGATCAGAGCCCCTGCCTGCACCGCATGCGCGAAACCATTCAAAAGATGAAGCTCTACGAACCTGCAGAATTCATCTACACCTTCCTGCGGGACAAACTGGTCTTCACGCAGACCGACCGCCCCGTAGCAGTACACATCACCTGCTCCATGCGCCGAATGGGGCTGGCAGATACGATTGTCTCCCTGGCAAAACTTTGTTCCACGCATGTCTTCGTACCCGAAGAAGTAGGCTGCTGTGGTTTTGCCGGCGACCGTGGATTCACCTATCCCGAACTGAATTCCTATGCCTTGCGCAAACTCCGTCCGCAGATAGAAGCATCCGGCATCACCATCGGCTACTCCAACAGTCGTACCTGCGAAATAGGACTGACTACCAACTCTGGTATCCCCTATGTCTCTATCGCCTATCTCGTAGACCAATGCACGAAGAGCGTGAAAGCTGAAGCAACTGATAACTTATAACTAATAACTTAACACACTTATTACAATGAACAGTCAGACTAAGACAAACAAGCGCATTCTTGCCCTCGACATCCTTCGCGGTGTCACCATTGCGGGCATGATTATGGTGAACAACCCCGGCACTTGGGGACATATATATGCCCCCCTGCGCCACGCTGAGTGGAATGGCCTCACCCCCACCGACCTCGTCTTCCCCTTCTTCATGTTCATCATGGGTATCTCTACCTATATCTCCCTGAAGAAGTACAACTTCGAGTTCAGTCATGCAGCCGCCCTGAAGATATTGAAGCGTACCATTATCATCTTCCTGATCGGACTTGCCATCGGCTGGTTCTCCAGATTCTGTTACTACTGGGCAGGCTCCCATGAAGGTCTCAGCTTCGGGGAACAACTCTGGGCATCCGTCTGGACTTTCGACCGCATCCGTATCCTGGGTGTCATGCAGCGTCTGGCCCTTTGCTACGGCGCTACCGCTATCATTGCGCTGACCATGAAACACCGTCATATCCCTTATCTCATTGCCACATTGCTGGTAGGCTACTTCATCCTGCTGATGTGTGGCAACGGATTTGCTTACAACGAAACCAATATCCTCTCCATAGTGGACCGTGCCATCCTCACCCCCGCACACATGTACAAGGACAACGGCATTGATCCCGAAGGTCTTTTAAGCACCATCCCCTCCATTGCCCACGTATTGCTGGGCTTCTGCGTGGGTCGCATGATGCTGGACAGCAATAAAGCCGAGAGCCGCGAAGCGTTACTAAACTCTCACCTGATCAAATTATTCCTGGTTGGTGCCATTCTTACTTTTGCAGGCTTCCTGCTGAGCTACGGTTGTCCTATCAACAAGAAAATCTGGTCTCCCACCTTCGTTCTCACCACTTGCGGACTGGCCTCCAGTTTCTTGGCACTGCTCATCTGGATCATCGACGTAAAAGGATACAAGAAATGGTGTACTTTCTTCGAGGCTTTCGGTGTCAACCCCCTGTTCATGTACGTTCTGGGTGGAGTACTAAGTATCCTGTTCGGCAGCATCAGCTTCCCTTGGGGTGATGGCAGCATCAGCATACACGGATTCTTATACAAGATCGTTCTTATGCCGATATTCGGTGAGACAGGCGGTTCACTGGCCTACGCACTGCTCTTTGTAGCCATCAACTGGTGCATCGGCTATCAATTGTATAAACGGAAGATATATATCAAGATATAGGAGGTAAAGGAGATACAGGAGATAACTCCTCTAACTCCTTAAAACAACAAGTAAATAATTAAACTTAAAACGATATGATATTAATAGCAGACAGTGGCTCTACAAAAACCGATTGGTGTGTTGTAGAGAAAGGTAAACTCATCCAGCAGATTTCTACGAAAGGTACCAACCCTTTCTTTCAGTCGGAAGAGGAGATCAGTAATGAAATTGCGACAGCGCTGCTGCCCCAGTTAACGACCCATGCCTTCAACGCTGTGTACTTTTATGGTGCCGGCTGTGGCTTCCCCGACAAAATTGCCATGGTACACCGTGCCATTATCCAGCATCTCCAGGTTTCGGGCGACGAAGTGGAAGTAAATACGGACATGCTTGCCGCCGCTCGCGGACTTTGCGGACACGAACCGGGCATAGCCTGCATCATGGGCACAGGTTCCAACTCGTGTTACTACGACGGCAAACACATTGGTGCCAACGTCTCTCCCCTGGGTTTCATTCTTGGCGACGAAGGTAGCGGTGCTTGCCTGGGTAAGTTGCTGGTAGGTGATATTCTGAAAAATCAGATGACTCCGGAACTGAAAGAGAAGTTCCTCAAGCAGTTCAATCTGGAACCGGCAGACATCATCGACCGTGTATACCGTAAACCTTTCCCGAACCGCTTCCTGGCAAGCCTGTCTCCATTCCTCGCTCAGAATCTGGACGAGCCTTGCGTGCGCACGCTGGTGCTAAACAGTTTCAAGGCTTTCCTGAAAAGGAACGTCATGCAATACGATTATCAGCATAGCAAGGTACATTTCATCGGCTCCGTAGCATTCCATTATAAGGAGGTACTTGCCGAGGCCGCACAGGAAATGGGCGTTCAAATAGGCACCATCCTCCAGAGCCCCATGGAAGGCCTGATTAGCTACCATAGCTAATCACCCCAGCCCCCCATAAATCATAAATTATAAATCATAAATCTCATCATCATCATGGCATTCGTAAAGATATCAGAGCAACCTTCGCTCTACAACGACTTGGAAAAGAAATCTGTCCGCGAAATATTGGAGGACATCAACACAGAAGACCAGAAAGTGGCATTGGCTGTTCAAAAAGCCATCCCACAGATCGAGAAACTGGTGACACAAATCGTTCCGCGCATGAAGCAAGGCGGACGCATCTTTTATATGGGAGCAGGCACCAGCGGTCGCCTGGGTGTGCTGGATGCATCAGAAATTCCTCCAACATTCGGTATGCCTCCTACGCTCGTCATCGGACTGATAGCAGGCGGTGATACAGCCTTGCGTAATCCGGTGGAAAATGCGGAGGACGATATGCGTCGCGGTTGGGAAGAGTTAGTTGAACGTAACATTACGGATAAAGATACCGTCATCGGCATTGCCGCTTCCGGCACGACTCCCTACGTTATCGGTGCCATGCAGAAAGCACGTGAGCACGGCATTCTTACAGGCTGCATCACCAGCAACCCCGACTCTCCGATGGCAGCCGAAGCAGATGTTCCCATCGAAATGATTGTAGGACCGGAGTATGTAACAGGAAGCTCACGCATGAAATCGGGTACGGGACAGAAAATGATACTGAACATGATTACCACTTCTGTCATGATACAACTGGGCCGCGTGAAAGGTAATAAGATGGTGAACATGCAGCTGAGTAACCAGAAATTGGTAGACCGTGGCACCCGCATGATCGTAGAAGAACTGGGATTGGACTATGGAAAGGCAAAGGCACTGTTGCTAATGCATGGTTCAGTGAAAAAGGCAGTAGATGCTTATAGGGGGGTAACATTATGAAACTCCTCCCTTCCTTTTTCTTCTTTGTGTTGCTTGCCCTGCAAGCCAATGCACAATCCTTGCAACGTGTTGCCCCCGAACAAGTCGGCATGGATTCCCGTCATTTGTTGTACGCTGACGAAGCGATAGAAACCGCCATCGCCAATAAAGACATTCCCGGTGCCGTACTCGCTGTAGTACGCAACGGGAAGATGGCCTACCTCAAAGCATACGGCAACAAGCGTGTGTACCCTAACACCGAGCCTATGACTGTAAACACCATTTTCGATATGGCTTCATGCAGTAAATCCATGTCCACTGCCATCTGTACCCATATCCTGGCAGAACGTGGTAAGCTCCGCCTCCTGGATCCCGTCAGCCTCTATATATCTGAATTTAAGTCCTGGGTGAGCAAAGACGGAAAAGATAAGAAAATCATCCGCATCGCCGACCTGTTGACACATACTTCCGGTCTCCCCCCTTATGCCCCAACCAGTGAATTGGAAAAACAATATGGCTCCCCCAGCCCCGACGGAATGATAGAGTACATAGCCAACTGCCGCCGCGACTTCAAGCCGCAGACCGACTTCCAATACAGTTGCCTTAACTACATCACCCTGCAACGCATCATCGAAACCGTCAGCGGACAATCCTTACGTGACTTCGCCCGCGAAAATCTATTTGATGTATTAGGTATGACCCATACCGACTATCTCCCCTGCAAGCGCGACAAGGATGGGAAATGGATCAATACAGCAGATGCCCATTGGACAACCTCTACCGAAGGTGACTGGCATAGCCTCATCGCTCCTACCGAGAAGCAATCCGACGGCAGTGTCCTCTGCGGACAAGTACACGATCCACTCGCCCGTGTCATGAATGGCGGTATTTCCGGCAATGCCGGCGTATTCTCTTGTGCCGAAGACATAGCTGTCCTCTGCGCCGCCCTGCAAAACGGCGGAGAATGGAACGGACACCGCATCCTCAGCCCATTGGGAGTAAAAGCTATGCGTACCGTCCCCCGTGCCACTGCTACATTAGGACGCACTTTAGGATGGGATAATTTCACCGCCTACGCTTCCAATAACGGAGATTATTTTGGTCCGAATACCTACGGGCACACCGGATACACCGGTACTTCCATCATCATAGATCCGGACAACGATACTTCCGTCATCCTGCTCGTCAATGCCGTGCATCCCGAAGACGGTCATAGCATGGTTCGTCTGCGCTCTCTGATAGCCAATGTTGTTGCAGCTTCTATCTATCCCACCCCACGTATTTATACGGATCATTATTATAAGCGCTTCCTCCAATTCATAGATGAACCTGCCATTACCTCCAAAGACATCGTCATGGTGGGCAACAGCCTTACAGAAGGTGGCGGCAACTGGAACACCCGCCTCAACAAGAAAAACATCCGTAACCGTGGTATCATCGGTGACGAAGTTATGGGTATTTACGACCGCCTGCACCAGATACTTCCGGGACACCCAGAGAAACTATTCCTCCTTGCCGGGGTCAACGACATCTCACACGACCTCACTGCGGACAGCATCGTCAGTATGATACGCATGACCGTAGAGCGCATTCAGCGTGAATCTCCTGATACGAAACTCTACCTGCAAAGTCTCCTGCCTTTCGATGAGAGCTTCGGACGTTACAAAAAGCTAACCGGGAAAACCGACATGGTTCCCGAAATCAATGCACAACTGGAAGTTTTAGCTAAAGATCACAAGATTACATTCATCAACCTCTTCCCGTTATTTACAGAGAAAGGTACGAATGTGCTTCGCAAAGAATTGACCAGTGACGGCTTACACCTGAATGAAGAAGGATATAAAATTTGGGTGAAAGCGTTGAAAAAGAAAATGTAGATTCCTCCTCTATAAACACAAGAGGCTGCCCTTAATGAGCAGCCTCTCTATTTATTTTAAAAGAACGTCTACTTTACTGCTTCTAACAGCATATCAAATGTCAAAGTTGAATAACCAAGAATTGAACTATATCCGCTTTCTCCATATCCACATTGGTAAGGGATATACAACATCCAGCGTTCTTTCGTATGCATATATTGCAATACCGTAGTCCATCCTGAAACGACACCTGTCACACTAAAAGAAGATGGAGAATCGAAGTCCGTGGGCACCTTGGCACCCTCACCTTCAGAAAGCAGTACACCTCGGTCTATTGCGCTGTAACCAACAAAATTACCATCGAATCTATCCCCTAATATTATTGTACCATAATAGTATGTCGTAACTGACTGCGTATAAAGGGGACGCTCCCCATCGGGATTGTCCGACGAGATTTTCTTACAGTAAATATACAAGGAATTCTCTGTCGTACTCTTGTAGTTATCCTTAATAGCAAATAATTCACCTACAGGAATCTTACTAAGCTTAACAGAGTCACCGTTATCACCTTCATATTTCGCCCCTTCTATGATTCTATCAGCCCGACCACCTATGATCAGATTCAATGAATCAATATAAGCTTCATTCCGTTCTCGCCAGTTATCATACCTACCTACTTCCTCTACTTCTTCACAAGAAGTAAATACACCTGCCAAGAGTAACAGGAAAGGTAGAAATATTAAGAGTCTTTTATTCATTCTATTAATTTATTGTATTACTTATTGCAACCCCTTCAGCAATGAAGTGATGCTAACACGGTCTGCAATGATGTTATTCAGTTCAGCAATAGCCACGCGCTCCTGTTGCATCGTATCACGATTACGCAGTGTCACGCAGTTATCTTCCAGAGTTTGGTGGTCAACAGTCACGCAGTACGGAGTGCCAATGGCATCCTGACGACGGTAACGTTTACCGATACTATCTTTCTCATCATACTGGCAGTGGAAGTGGAACTTCAATGAGTCGATGATCTCACGAGCCTTTTCAGGCAGACCGTCTTTCTTCACCAACGGCATTACAGCCAACTTCACAGGAGCAAGTGCGGCAGGCAATCTCAGTACTACACGGCTTTCTCCACTCTCCAGTTGTTCTTCGCAATAAGAAGCAGACATAATACTGAGGAACATACGGTCCACACCAATAGAAGTTTCCACAACAAACGGAGTATAACTTTCATTCGTTTCGGGATCGAAGTACTTAATATTCTTACCTGAGAACTTCTCATGCTGAGACAAGTCAAAATTCGTACGGCTATGGATACCTTCCACTTCCTTGAAGCCAAACGGCATTAAGAACTCGATATCTGTAGCTGCATTCGCATAATGAGCCAACTTATCATGATCATGATAACGATAGTGGTCATCACCGAATCCCAATGCCTTATGCCATTTTAAACGAATTTCTTTCCATTTCTTGAACCATTCCAGCTCAGTACCCGGCTTCACGAAGAACTGCATTTCCATCTGTTCGAACTCCCGCATGCGGAAAATGAACTGACGGGCAACAATCTCGTTACGGAATGCCTTACCAATCTGTGCAATACCGAAAGGTATCTTCATGCGACCGGTCTTCTGTACATTCAGGTAATTCACAAAGATACCCTGGGCTGTTTCAGGACGCAGGTAAATCTTCATGGCACCATCCGAAGTAGAACCCATCTCTGTAGAGAACATCAGGTTGAACTGACGAACTTCTGTCCAGTTCTTTGTACCGCTGATGGGGCAAACGATTTCTTCATCCAGAATAATCTGGCGAAGCTCGTCAAGGTTATTATCATTCAGCGCCTTTGCAAAACGTTCGTGCAATGCGTCGCGTTTAGCCTGGTGTTCCAATACGCGACCATTTGTGCTACGGAACTGCGCTTCATCAAAAGCCTCTCCGAAACGCTTGGCAGCTTTGGCAACTTCTTTATTGATTTTATCGTCGTACTTTGCAAGTTGGTCTTCAATCAGCACATCAGCACGATAACGTTTCTTGGAATCACGGTTGTCAATCAAAGGGTCATTGAATGCGTCTACGTGTCCGGAAGCCTTCCAGATGGTGGGGTGCATAAAGATAGCGGAGTCGATGCCGACAATGTTTTCGTGCAGCAACACCATGCTCTGCCACCAGTATTGTTTAATGTTGTTTTTCAGTTCCACACCCATCTGACCGTAGTCATACACTGCTCCCAATCCGTCGTAGATGTCGCTGGAGGGGAATACGAAACCGTATTCCTTACAGTGTGATACGAGTTTCTTAAAAACGTCTTCTTGTGCCATTTTTTTGTTATATCTATTAATTTTAATCCTGTTCTTTATTAGAAAGCGCCACAAAGATAGGGATTTATATCATAAGTCGGGCAAGTGGGGTATTAATTTATCTTATCGTTGCACATTGTTACCCCTGATCCATTTTAAAGAAACGCATGGCTTCGCGCAATCCTCCCACTTGAATTTCATCAAAGTAGAGATTCCTTTTACCTGTTTCGTCTATCAAGAGGTCAGGTAATTCAAAATCCTTGATATCAAAACAAAACAGTTTTGAAGGTAGTTTATTTATTGCGAATAGTCAGATGATTATCTAAGAGTAATACTTATACAAGTATTAAGTAAGTTTACACATAGTAAAAAAAGAATAAAAAGTCATTCTATCATTATGCGATTCCCAACAAGTGTATACGCGGTCTTTCAGTTCAATCTAAATGCATTGCCCGTAAGGCTCGTGCTATTTATTAGTTTGACGATATTGATAGTTGTCTTTATGCAGCCAAATTGGCTATCTCCACGTCCGGTACAATAAACGTCATGATTCAAATTCTTATACTCTTCAAGCACTCTTTGTACCGGGAGGTTATTCTGATAAACAGTAGTGGTAGAGATCGCATTTTTCACTTGATTTTCTACAAGTTTGCTTATGAAATTTTTAGGTTCATCCGAACCGTGGTGAGGTATTTTTATAAAAAATACATTCTGCAGAAAATCTTCTTTAATGAATTTCACACTTTGGTTTGCAAGATCGCCACAGAACAAAAAATCCATGCCATTAAATCTCAGCGCATAAACAATTGACAAATCATTCATGACGAATTTAGTATGGTTTGCACTCCTGCGCCACTCCACTGCTCCAAATGGAGCAAGAAAATTAAAACTGCAATGAATGCTTCTGAAGCTTCTGGTTTCCACAAACTTCATTTTATATAAACTTCGGCTTTCCCCATCACTCAGACTGACAGGAATAATATTATACTTGCAGCCACTGTTGTAATTCCGATGTAAGTACTGAAAGGCACATGCCGCATCAGGGCAAATTGCAAATTTGTCTTCCCGGTCAAAAGCACTAGGCATGTAAATAAGAGCATTATGATTCGGATCGTACATTTCCAGAACATCAGGTATCCCAATAGAATGGTCCTGATCAGGATGAGTCCATATAAAAACATCAACAGAAGGATTGCCATACGTTGCCAGAATGGCATTGATGTGGTTATAATTTTGAGATACGTTTTTATAGCAATCCGTCAATGAGGTGAACAACACCTCCTGTTTATCACATATTATGGTTAAGATAGCTTCTCCCTCTTGCGGATAACCTATTGTATAGAAATGTATCTGAAGAGATTTAAAATCTTTAATGGAAAACTCTATCTCCTTCACTGTTAACTCACTTTTTATTATACGCTTTTGTGACAACGGAATACGACTTATTTAATGAAGCTGTAACCTTAACGCTTCTTGAAATACCGGAAATTACAGAATTCATTTCCGCAATCGGTTCAAATTTTACAGGCGAAGTTGCAACAACTCTTTTTTTGTCTTTACCTGTGACAAACACTTTACTCATATACAATAATTTAATGCAAACCAATAAATTTAGAAGTGAAGCAGCGCGTCACCTCCTTATGAGAATTATCCAGCATCTGAGAAAAGATACCATTAAAATCTATATCCTTTATAGAATTAGCAGCGCACGTAGCATATGAAGTAACATTTACATCATATATGAGATTTCGGGTCTCCTTATCATATCCTTTACGAATTTCTCTAACTAAATAAACACTCAAAGCCTCATATTCATGCTGATCTGCATATCTTCCATTAACAAGATTGTCACGCTCTATCAAAGGGAACGCTTCCTTATCAAAAACCTTCCACAATTGTCCGTCATCTGTCTGTGCATGATAAGAAGTTATGAATGATATCTTTTGAGGGGTTAATTTTGATGAAAATTCTCTCAGTTGATTGAAGATATCACAAACTCCGACCAGATAATCTCCACCACCATCATATCCACTATAATCTAAATAAAGAAATATATAATAATGGCTGATATATAATTCACAATCAATATTACTTATCTTGAAATCGAAGTATTTATAAATCTTCTTAGAAATTATCTCTTCAATAGAATTGTCTAATGTGTTAGCAACAGAATCAATATCAATCTTTTGTTTCTCCTCTTCTGTTATAAGTCGCTCCTGAAAACAAGGAAATCCAAGAATCTCACCAATGTTTTCTACGAACTCATTTTTAAATGAAGGTACGCTAAAAAAGTCCATCCGAAAAGATATGGACTCATTTAAGCTATTGACATTTTTTGTATACTCTTTTATCTTACACATTTCCTGATCCTACTATCTATTTTAGAACAAAGTTATCTGTTTTTTATTGAATAACAAATTAAACTTAGTTTTTATCAGGGCAACCGCATCAAATTTTCAATATTTTCTTCAGATATTCTATATCCAATGCCGCTTTATATAGCCTCTTCTTTAAACTTAACTTGTCTTTCTGCTCTGAGATGATATGCAAAGCCATTTTTCCTAGTACCGTTACCCCGTGTGGTTGGGGAGACGCCACGTTGCTTTTTACCGTCTATGACTATTTGTTTCTCCGATAGTTCAGATAAGATGGATTGTCCATACGAACGAAGGCAGTGTTCAAGTTCATCCGGACAAATACTCTTAAAAACACGTTCAAAGGTGTCTCCAGAAGAGACGCCATTGGCTAAAGACAACACCGTACCCGAGACGTATCTGAGCCGTACTTGCTCCGTACGTTCTTCGGTCAGAAGTACCTCTGAGCGAAGAAACCACGGACTTGGTACGGAGCAAGTGCATTCCGGGTACGGTACGGGTACCTTTTGCTCCTGTGATCGGCAGTGCATAGCTCAGCACATTGCGCGCATTCATTTCCGCTTTGCATTGCGCATCATAGGTTTCATCAAGAAAGTGTATTCAAACGGAACATTCGGATTGATTCCCTTCCACATCTTTTCCATCGCTTGTATAGCATCCTGTGGGCTACCAACGATCCAGATGAAAATAGGATTATGGTCATCACGTGACAGATTCAAAAAGCGGAAATCCGCAATGGCTCCATCATCATCCAGATTACGGACACCCGCCCCATTCCCCATGCGTAAGGGCAAGTCATATTGCTTCATGGCAACATCTGCAATAGCAGGGTTCTTCCTCAGCACATCGCGCAGTGATTTATAATCGGCACCAAACGTTCCCCAACCATTCACATAAAACACATTTTTATTATCAAACCCAAGATCCTACGATAAAAGGGTATCGATTTGTCTGTAACGTTTATAAATAACTTGTTCTCATTCACAACAAGCAATGCAATTTCAGACAAGTCTGATTTCGCAAGTAGAATATGTAAGAGGTATGTGAAAAATCAAGTAATATATATATATAAATACCCTTTTTATAGAAGGAGAGTTTGTCGCTGATTATCAAGATACTACAAAGTATCAATTTCTTGTCAACAAGAAATTAGGAGTTTGTTGACAAGAAGTTAACTTCCTGTCGACAAACTCCTAACTTCTTGTAAAAGGAGAAATAGCGGATTTTTCGGTTTCCTTACACTACCTGATTGATAAGACAAATATGTTATATGTAACTTGCACGTTACTTGATGAGAATAATCATTGCTTAATGAGCTGTATTTGCACAGCGGGTTGTCCGGCACAAGCTCCACAGGGAGGTATTCTATTTCTTCCACTTCCTGACCGGGCTCCAGCGGCAGCCGTGCGTTGAGCAGGCTCTTCACAAGGTCGGGGTGTTCACCGAAGACGCGCTTGAACGTCAAGTCAGCTTTGGGGTCTAAGTATCTCATGCGATTATGGTTCTATGGGTTAACAAGTTCTTTGTGCACAATCTTAATGCAAAAATATCAAAACCTTTTTCTGAGATTTTCCCACATAATCCATCAAAAAGTCATTATATCCAGTTTTAAGAACAAATAACCTATTTTTTATCCCTTTTTCAAGCAACAAATGTCACATATTAGTCCTAAAATCAATAAAAAGTAAATACATTTCAAATTTCGTAACGGAAAACCATTACTTTGTCCAGCTTTTTAAATTTTTTACTACTAATTTAAAGAATATTTCGCAAAAGGGGTTTCTGTTATAAAATAAATATATAAGTTTGTAGAGTCAACAACAGAAAACATACGATGGAAACGCCATTTACGAAAAGTACCGATAAAATCTTATTTGAGAGAGATATCCAAGATATCCTCCCAGAACGGAGAGCTCATGCAGGTAAAGAAGAGGAGACTCACGTTTCCTGCAGAATGAAAGAAATATATGAGAACATTTTATACTGCATAGAGAATAAAATGATTTACTTGGACACAACGATTAATTTAAGTAAATTCAGTCTTTTATTGTGTACTAACACGACTTATCTTTCAAAAGTAATAAACATATTCTTTAAATGTAATTTAAAAACCTTATTAAATAAGTATCGCATAGAATATGCCAAAGAATTGCTGAAGATGGAGCATTGTGACCTCAAAACCCTACCCAAAAGATGCGGTTTTGCTTCCAGAAGTTCTTTTTATGCCGCTTTCATGAAGTACGAGCATATAGCACCAACGGACTTCAGAGCACACCACATGAGTATAGAAATCAGAAAGAAAATAGATATGGAAATAGATAATTTATTAACCATTTAGTAATTAATTAATTAATTTTTTTGTTATTATGAAAAAGTGGACTTACTTAGTCGCTGCCGGCATGTTGCTTGGAGCGACGCCGGTATTTACCGGATGTATTGACAATGATGAGCCGGAAGGGATCACCGTATTGCGTGGTGCAAAGGCTGAACTGCTGAAGGCTAAATCAGCTGTAGAAGCTGCAAAAGTAGCACAAGTACAGGCTGATGCAGCTTTAACCCAAGCACAAGCTAAAGTACAGGAGGCAGAAGCAATTAAAATACAAGCAGAAGCCAAGAAAATTGAGGCGGAAGCTAAGATTGCTGAAGCAGAAGCTGCATTATTAAATGCCCAGACTGAATCTGAGAAAGCCAGACTACAGGGCATTATTGAAGAAAACCAAAGACTGCAGAAAGAATGGGAAGAAAATGCAGCAGTACGCGCTGCAGAAGCTGAAGCTGCTATTCAAGAAGCTGAATACAAAGCTTTGCAAGCTAAAGCTAAATATCAACAAGCATTGGTATCTTTGCAGAGTGCGCAACAAAGAGTTTTGCAGCCCTATATCACAGCATTGAATACTGCAACAGGAGATTATTTTGATGCTTTAGATGATTTACGCATAGCACAGCGTAATCTAAATAAACAAGCAGCAACAGTAGAAGAGAATGAGGCTTCCAAAGAACTCTTAACAAGAAGCTTAACGAAAGACGTAAGCCTCAAAGAAAGCGCTTTAAAGGGTTATCAAGATGCTCAAGCTGTAGCAGAAGAAGAATTGGCTACTGCTAAAAAAGATTTAAAGCAATCTGATTTAATCACTAAACGTGAAGAAGTGACAGCTAAGGCTCAAACCGTTTTGAAAGAAATGTCTGACTTAAATGTAGAAGCAGCAGAGAAAATTGCCGGATTTTTTACAGGCGGCCGTTTTGAAGCTCTTAAGTCATTATTAAAGGAATATAACGATGCAGTGGTAGCTCCTCAAACAATTGCAGCTGTTGAATTCGATTTTGGTGACGGTGCAGGATATCCGACATACTGGCAAAGAGGAAAAATGTCTTTACCCGAAGCTGAATACTCTTCTGTAAAAACAGATAGCTATATCAATCAGCAGGCTACTTTGAGCTACCTATTGAACCTATTCACAAGCTGGACCCGTGATGAAAACGACAACGCTTGGACGCAAGAAAGAATTGTGAAATTAGAGGGAGAACTCGCCGAATTGGAGAAAGATATTAAAAGTGCAAAGGATGCTTGGCAGGAAGCTGTGAATGCTTATAATACTAATAAGTATAACACAAGCGACATGACTAAGATTTCCGGTTATGACAAGGTTGTATCAGAAATTACTGCTTTCAACAAAGCTGCTGATGAAGCAAATAAGGCAAACGCTGAGCAAGTAAGACTGGAGCGCAAACAGGTAACTGATCAGAAGACAAAGACAGATGCTCTGAATAAGAATACAGAGGTTGCGGATGCTGCAAAACTCAAGGCTATGGATGATCATAGGGCAGCAATGGACAAAATAAACGAAACCGTTACCACTAAGAAAGCTAAATTAAAAACGACTTTAGATAAGGCAACGGAGGCTACTAAGGCAGCGAAAGAAGCTTATGATAAAATTGACTCCAAAAAAGAAGCAGAAAAAGCAGCTGCTTTGGCAGTTTGGCAGGCTGCAGAGAAAGAGCAAACAGCTGCCCAAACAGCATACGATGCATATAACTATAACGCAGAATTAACCCTTATAAACAAAGCTTATGATGATGCAGTTGAAGCTGCAACTGCCCAGAAGAAAAAAGCCGATGATGCTGCCAAGGATGCTTACAATAAGCTATGGGGGAATACCGGTACAGATGCAGCACTTCTGAAAACTGCCGTAGCAAATGTTACAGCCAAAGAGAAAGCTCTGGAAACAGCCAGAAAGAATTTGGTTACTGCTTCTAACGCTTACAACAACAAGCTCACTGAATATACGCAATATACTCAGGCTACACCGATTGACGTTACAATAATCAATACTTTAGCTAACGGTACCTACAACGATAAAGACGGTTATAGTGTAAGAAAGACTGACCTTACTTCAACCAAGTTGATTGTTCTTGACAAAGAAGCATTGATATATGTAGTGAAGGTTCGTTCTGAAGCATTGTTTGGAACAGCTATTTATGGTAGAAATGAATACGGTGATTTTGATGCACGTTTAAAGGATTTGAAAGACGATGAAATCCTGAAACTCATCAACACAGCTATGGATGAATTTGCAGAAGAGTATGGCTTTGCTAATTTAAACGTTTACATGAACCAGTGTAATTCTTATGGTCTCGCCGGTGATCGTTTAGCAGTGAAAGAAATGATTCGCATCGCTAAATCTTGGTTGAACAACGGCAAGCTAATTCAAGGTAAGATTGACCAAGCCCAGAAAGCTCTCAATGACTTAACAAGTGCATTTGATGCAAACGAAAAAGCTATTGAAGCTAAATTGGATGCATTTGAAGTAGCCCACGAGACGCTGCTTACCGATATTGCCACTGCAACAGAGCCTATCGAAAAGAAGGCTGAAGAGCTCAAACCGCTTTATATCATTTACAGTGCAATTCAAGAGTCTATTGAAGGCTATGAATTGGCAGGTGAGACAATGTGGACTGAAGAAACTATCAAAGAGTTCATCGCTGAATTAGAACTCAAAGTAGAGACCTGCAAAGTTACTGTCTACGATGCAGACACAGCTCTTATGTGGGCTAAAGACAGACTTGCGAAGTGGAACAGCGATGACCTCACTCGTTTGGAAATCATGCAGAATGCTGTAGAAGAAGCACAAGCATTGGTTGACCGCAAGAAAAAAGAACTTGATAACGCCCAGGAAGCTTTGGACGCAATGTTAGCAAGCCTGTCCGTAGAATAATCTCTAATAAGAACTACTTTAAATAAAGTAAGATGATTAAGAAACTTTGCACAATCTTATTGTTAGCCGCCTTTGTTGCGCCCACTTGGGCGCAACAAACCGGCGGTAGCAAGGAGGGTGTAGTGTTTGCTCCCCGTAAAGGTCAGTGGCAGGTGTCATTGGTACTGGGTAACAGTGGTCAGTTCTATAACGAAAATACCAGTTACCTCTTGCCCAAGTACACCAACAATTCAGGCTCAATAGGACTTCCGAATGGAGGTACCGATAACTCGGGCAACCTGAATCGCTATCTGAACATCAGCGGACTCAATGATAATAGCTTAGTAAATATTGCCGGCTTGCAAGCCAAATACTTCATCTCCGATTGTTGGGATATCAACCTTTCGTTTGGTATGAACATCAGCATTACTCCCAAGAAAGATTACATAGAGGGCGACAATTCAGTGCCCGACGTAATCATTCCGGATCAGAAGTATGTAAACGCGCAAATGACCAATAATTGGTATATGTCGGTAGGTACAAACCGCTATTTCAAAACGGGCAATCCACGCATCCATCCTTACTTAGGAGTCGTAGCCGGCTTCCAGATGGCACGTATTGAGACTACAGAACCCTTTACAGGCAAGACGTATAGCGACGGTGAAGATGATGAAGACACAGCACTTCCCGAACAAGTATACGTAGCTGCCGGAAAAGCCGGACAAATGTTCGGCATCAAAGGCGCCGCTGTAGCCGGAATTGAATACAGTGTTGTCAAAGGTCTGCTGTTTGGTTTGGAATTCCAACCAATAGCTTACCGCTACGACGTGATCCAAATCTGTCCGAAAGGTTTTGATAAGTACAGCATCAGCCATCATAACATTAAGTTATTTGAGATGCCTATTGTAAAACTTGGTTTCAGATTCTAACAAAAACATCGTTAAGACAACAGAATTAACGTATGTAATGCAGGGAAGGCGGTTCCGCTAACACTATTAGCTGAACCGCCTTTATGCTAAAATACAGTTGACACAATGAGAAAAAAATATTTTGCTTTTACTTCTTGCCGTCACAACAATAGGGCTGACAGCTTGTTCCGGCACCTCAGAAAGACCTGGTTGCCGCATTAAAGGAGAAATTTCTTTTGAAGAATATAGTATGGTTTATCTGATAAATTCCTCCGGAAACCGGATAGACAGTTGTGAAATCAAAAATGGACGCTTTTATCTTGAAGAAGTAAACAACATCACCCAACCATACGTAGCCACAATACACATGCAGGCAGAGCAAGACCCTATGGATATGCTTGATATGCCCGTCGCTATAGAAAATGGCACTGTAAGAGTTGAATTAGCAGAATATATCAAATTGTCCGGTACCCCACTGAACAATCAGATAAAAGGATTCCTCGACGCTCTGCAAAACTGCAAAGACGGAACCTTTGTAAAACAAGACATTACTTCTGAAGAAATAGTAGAAGTGTTTTCACAATTCTACAAGCAACAGATCCTGTCGAACAAAGACAATGCAGTGGGACGCTACATTTATGAAAACTATGGTTCACACCTTAGTGCCACAGACAGCGAACAGGTAAAAGCACAAATGGGTAACTAAAAAACAGTTTACTATGAAACTCAAATTTATCATTACCGCCATGGCACTGACGGCTGCTTGTATAAGTGTCCATGCACAGGAAAAGAAAACAAATCCGAATCCCTGGTTCATTCAGGGACAAATGGGTGCCTCCTACTCCACCGGAGACACCGCTTTCGGAAAACTGATAGCGCCTACCGGAGCCATAGCCGTCGGCAAATACTTCTCACCCGTATGGGGAGCCCGGCTCGCGATCAGCGGCTGGCGCGGACGCGCGGGTTCGGAAGTCAGCAAGCAAGCTCATGGCTTCTATTACGGCGCGGCCACCGTGGACGGATTGATGAACCTCAGCCAACTCATCAAGAAATATCCGGAACGACTGTTCGACCTCAGCCTTATCGCCGGCGTAGGCTTCAACCGTACTTACAGCCACAGCGTCAGCAGCTTTATGGGACGCCTCGGCCTGCAGGGAGCCATTCGCCTGAACGATGCGCTGGACTTCAACATCGAAGCCTTGGCCAACGGCGTATCCGACCGCTGGAACGGACGCGATGATCACTCGTTCGACACCTACTTCACCCTGTCACTGGGACTTACCTACAAATTCAGAACAGGATACAAATGCGTCACCTGTATCTCCGAAGAATATCCGGAAGTTCTTTACACGGAAGAAGAAGTAAATCAGCTCGTCAATGAGCAACGGGCACAAGTGACGGAAGAAGTGAAAGCAGTGATAGCGCAAAAGACCGATACGGTGATTATAGAGCCCGACTGTCCGCCCGCCAAAGTAGTGAAAGGCATCAAAAGCCATGTCGCTTTCGGATTGGGCAGAACAAACGTCGACTCTAATCAGGAAATGAACGTGCTTGCCATTGCCGACTATATGAATCAGTTCCCCGATTCAAAGGCCACCGTCACAGGATATGCCGACAACGGAACGGGAAACCGTGAAATCAACCTCCGCCTTGCCAAGCAACGTGCGGAAAGCGTAGCTAAGCAACTGACAGAAAAGTACGGCATCAGCCGCGACCGCCTCAGCGTATCAAGCATGCAGGACAGTGAGCAGCCGTTCCAGACCAATGACTGGAACCGTGTCGTCATCATAATAGCCGACTAACCAGTATATGTTTTAGAAGAGACAATCATTTCATCTCAATGATTATCTTTGTTTGCTTTCCAAGAAGGGTGCTGCGAAACAGTATATATTTGCGGCACCCTTGTTTTTAGTGTCTACTTTTCCAGGCTGGTACAACTACGGATTATCAAAAGGCGAAAGTCATGCCACTACACTCCTAAACGAACCAGTCAAACAAACGGCAGCATCTGCAAATCAGAGTCCGATAATTTAAAAAACCTTCATTTGCAGGTTTTCCCGAGAAATTTAGTAATTTTGCGTTCGACTGAAAAATTCAGTGATTATTCAGAATAGATATTCCCGGAACAGATATGAGCGAAGACTTTGAAGCACCAAAAGACGACTTGGAAAACGGACTCCCGGAAGGGAGCGAAGGACATTCGGATTATAAACCCGCTGACGCGAAAGACGTAAAAGCAAAATACCAACTTAGCGGTATGTACCAGAACTGGTTTCTGGATTATGCTTCATACGTTATCCTGGAGCGTGCCGTGCCCCACATAAATGATGGTTTGAAGCCTGTGCAGAGACGCATTCTGCACTCCATGAGGCGTTTGGAAGATGGACGTTACAATAAAGTAGCGAACATCGTAGGACATACCATGCAGTTTCACCCACATGGTGACGCTTCTATCGGGGATGCGCTGGTGCAATTAGGGCAGAAAGATTTGCTTGTAGACTGTCAAGGAAACTGGGGTAATATACTCACCGGTGACGGTGCTGCTGCTCCCCGTTACATTGAAGCACGCCTGTCGAAATTCGCCCTCGATGTAGTGTTCAATCCCAAAACTACCGAATGGAAACTTTCCTATGACGGACGAAACAAAGAACCGGTAACCCTGCCTGTTAAATTTCCTTTGCTGCTGGCACAAGGAGTAGAGGGTATTGCGGTAGGTCTTTCATCCAAAATACTTCCCCATAACTTCAATGAACTTTGCGATGCATCCATCCACTATCTGCATGAAGAGGAATTCAAACTGTATCCGGATTTCCAGACAGGCGGCAGCATCGATGTTTCTAAATACAATGACGGAGAACGTGGCGGTGCGGTACGCATACGCGCTAAAATTGAAAAGATTGATAATAAGACACTTGCTATCAAAGAAATTCCTTACGGGAAAACGGTAGCCAGTGTTTGCGACTCCATAGTAAAGGCAAGCGAAAAAGGAAAAATCAAGATAAAGAAGGTAGAAGATCTGACATCCGGCAACGTAGAAATATTAGTTCACCTTGCACCCGGCGTTTCTTCGGACAAAACAATAGATGCTCTGTATGCTTTCACTGATTGCGAAGTTAGTATTTCGCCCAACTGTTGCGTCATCGACGATCAGAAACCCCACTTCCTCACCGTAAGCAATATACTGAAAAAATCAGTAGACAATACCTTGTCATTACTGCGCCAGGAGTTGGAAATACGCAAAGACGAAATACTGGAAAGTCTGCATTTTGCCTCACTGGAAAAGATCTTCATTGAAGAACGCATTTATAAAGACAAGGAATTTGAGCAGGCCAAAAATATGGATGCCGCTTGCGAACACATCGACGAACGTCTGACACCTTATTATCCACAATTCGTACGCGAAGTAACCAAGGAAGATATCCTCAAATTGATGGAAATAAAGATGGGGCGCATCCTCAAGTTCAACTCCGACAAAGCGGAAGAACTCATTGCCCGCATGAAGGCGGACATAGAGGAAATAGACCATCATCTGGCTAATATCGTGGAATATACGGTAGATTGGTATTTGATGCTGAAAAACAAATATGGCAAGAATTTCCCGCGCCGTACAGAATTGCGTAACTTCGATACCATCGAGGCAAGCAAGGTAGTGGAAGCCAACGAAAAATTATACATCAATCGCGAAGAAGGCTTCATCGGCACAGGTCTGAAGAAAGATGAATTCCTCTCAAACTGTTCCAGCCTCGATGATGTCATTATCTTCTTCCGCGACGGGCGATATATAGTTACTCCTGTTTCTGATAAGAAATTTGTGGGTAAAAATATTCTTTATGCCAATGTATTCAAGAAAAACGATAAGCGTACCATCTACAATGTGGTTTACCGTGACGGAAAAGAGGGTACACATTACATCAAGCGTTTTGCAGTGACAAGCATTATCCGTGATCGCGAATATGATGTGACGCAAGGCACACCCGATTCACGCATCATGTACTTCACTGCCAACCCCAACGGTGAAGCGGAAGTCATCAAAGTAACCCTGAAACCCAATCCACGGGTACGACGCATTATCTTCGAAGAAGACTTTAGTGCCGTCGGCATTAAGGGACGCCAGGCAAGAGGCAACATTCTAACCAAGCTTCCGGTACACAAGATCGCCCTGAAACAGCGTGGCGGTTCTACTCTGGGCGGACGAAAAGTCTGGTTCGACCGTGATGTGCTTCGCCTTAACTATGACGGACGAGGCGAATACCTGGGAGAATTCCAAAGTGATGACAGCATCCTGGTGGTACATGACAACGGGGATTTCTACATCACCAACTTCGACCTAAGCAACCATTATGAAGCCAATATCCGTATATTAGAGAAGTTTGACCCGAACAAGGTATGGACAGCCGTACTTTATGATGCAGACCAACAGAATTTCCCATATATCAAACGTTTCTGCATGGAAGCAACCAACCGCAAGCAGAACTATCTGGGAGAAAACAAGAACAATCGCCTGATCTTACTGACGGATGAATACTATCCCCGCCTGGAAATCATATTCGGCGGACACGACAGTTTCCGTGAACCCATGATTATAGAGGCTGATGAATTTATCGCCGTAAAAGGTTTCAAAGCAAAAGGTAAACGTATCACTACGTTCACAATGGAAACCGTCAACGAACTGGAACCTACACGACAGCCGGAGGTTTCGCAGGACACAGAAGATCAGGAGGAAGAAGAGCCGGAAAATCTGGATCCGGATCATGGAAAGAGTGAAGATGACATCCGGGATGAAATAACGGGGCAGATGAAGCTGTTCTAAGTGATTAACGATTAGTGATTAGTGATAAGCAAACTATATCAATGAAGTTATATAAGATTGGTGTAATAGTGGGATGCCTGCTTTTGGCAGGTGAAAGTATAAAAGCGCAAAGTGTTGAAGACAAGGCGCTGCAAGAGCTGAGGGCGGACTCTTCTGCAAGGACACGCTTTATAACCCGCGCCACAATGTACGGTGTCGGCTTTACGAATGTATTCGACACTTACCTGTCACCGCAAGAATACAAAGGCGTTGACTTCCGTATTTCCCGCGAAAGTATGCGCATGACGAAGTGGATGAACGGTAATGTATCTCTGCAAAGTTTCTTCCAGGCAGACTTAGGCTATACACACAACCGGGTGGACAACAACAATATGTTCTCCGGTCTGGCAAACTGGAATTATGGATTACATTATAATTTTCCGATTACTTCCAACTTCAAATTACTTGCCGGAGGACTTATCGACTTAAATGGTGGCTTTGTCTACAATCTGCGCAATGGCAATAACCCGGCACAGGCACGCGCTTACATTAATCTGGATGTATCGGGAATGGCAATATGGGATTTAAGAATCAAAAACTATCCGATTAGTCTGCGCTATCAGGTTAACTTGCCTTTTGCAGGTATTATGTTCTCACCCAACTACGGACAGTCGTACTACGAAATATTTACGTTGGGCAACTGGAACGGGATAATTAATTTCACTTCCCTACACAACCAGCCATCCCTGCGGCAGATGCTGACTGTTGATTTCCCGGTAGGAAGAGCCAAAATGCGTTTAGCCTATCTCTGGGATGCACAACAATCCAAAGTAAATGATATAAAGACGCATACCTATTCGCATGTGTTTATGGTAGGTTTCGTAAAAGAATTGTTTCTCATTCGTGACAAGAAGAAAAAATAAAGTGATAAAGCGATAACATCGTGATAAGGGAATAGAATAATGGGAATAAAAGAAATATATCATAGTAAGTTTAGATGGCTGGGAGTAGCGTTCATGATACTGCCTTTGCTATCCGGCTGTATCCGGGAGGAAGAGTTCAACAATTCACCACAGGGAAACTTCGAAGCTTTGTGGAAGATCATTGACGAGCAATACTGTTTCCTGGATTACAAACAAATAGACTGGGATGCCATCCACGATAAATACCAACCTCTCATTACGTCCAACATGGGTAATGACGGATTGTTCCAAGTGCTTGACAGTATGCTGGCGGAACTGAAAGACGGTCATGTGAATCTGTACAGTTCTTCAAATGTGGCCCGTTACTGGGACTGGTATCTGGATTATCCCCGCAACTTCAACGAAGGTATTATCGAACGACAATATCTCGGAAAGACGTACCGCATCGCTGCCGGCATGAAATATAAGATTCTGGATGACAATATCGGATATATCTATTATGAATCATTCTCCAGTGGTGTCGGCAACGGCAACCTGGATGAGGTACTTTCTTACCTTGCTCCATGTAGTGGCCTGATTCTGGATGTTCGCAACAATGGTGGCGGAAATCTGACTAATTCAGAGCGTATAGCGGCCCGCTTCACTAATGAGAAAGTGCTGACGGGATATATCCAGCATAAGACCGGAAAGGGACACAGTGACTTCTCTGATCCCAAACCCATTTATTTGGAGCCCTCCAATAGCATCCGTTGGCAAAAACCAGTAATGCTTCTCATCAACCGTCACTCTTATAGCGCAACAAATGATTTCGTAAATGCGATGCGCTATTTTCCTAACGTTACTCTGGTAGGTGACAAAACCGGTGGCGGTTCGGGATTACCTTTCTCTTCAGAGCTTCCGAATGGTTGGGGCGTACGTTTCTCTGCCAGCCCCCACTTGGATGCAGACAAACAACATATTGAATTCGGCATTGATCCGGATGAGAAAGTAGATATGGATGAGGATGATACCAAAAGTGATGCCATTATTGAACGGGCACGGGAACTCTTAAAAGTAGTCCAATAAACACTTTCTATGCCAAACTGTTTGCCAGAAAGAAAAAACTTTCTATCTTTGCCACCGCTTAACAAGAAAGCCACTGCGGGTGTGGCGTAATTGGCAGCCGCGCCAGACTTAGGATCTGGTGCCGAGAGGCGTGTAGGTTCGAGTCCTATCACCCGCACTACTAACAAGGTATTTACAGTCAAAAACCCACTAAAACTGCAATTTTAGTGGGTTTTTTGTTGCTTTTAGGCTGTCACCTCGAAAAAAGTACACACTAATTCGGTGACAAGTTCGGTGACATCTTTTCTTCCAGTTTGGTAATGCTATACTGGGATTCATCTCTTTTTATCTCGTAAATGGCGGCCGTCTTATCCAAATCATTCAATGTAATAAGATCAAATTCATTTTCTTCTTTTCGATTCCAGTACAACTATGCTTTTAATAAACAAACCGTCATTATCGTAACAACCATTACGGTAACAGTCGTTACGATAATACGAAGATAATGCAAATTGAGTGCAGAACTTTCATGCTTGCATGAAAAAGTTCTGCCGAAATGCAGATATCTTTCTAACCTGCTTAACTCCTATTACTCCTTTAACTCCTGCGTATGAATAATGCAGGCTAAAGGAATTGTGTTAAAAACCCAAGATTTAAAAGCCCTCGAAATCTTTTTTTCATTTGCATTGTTCTGATGCAATATATCATTCACATAAAAATTTAATGCAATGAAGAGAAACCTGAACCCTCCTATGAAGAGAGCCCTAAGGCTTAAAAATCTATTCTTGACGGTATGTTTCCTGCTGATAGGCACTGCCGCATTTTCTCAGGAACGGACCATAACCGGTGTCGTTACCGACTCATTTAAAGAACCGCTGATTGGTGTATCCATTGTGGTACAGGGCACCAATACCGGCGTAGTGACTGGACTGGATGGTGATTATTCAATCCAAGTTCCGCCAAATGCCACCCTCGACTTCTCATACGTAGGTATGGAGAAGCAAAGCATTAAAGTAGGCAACCAGAGCGTCATCAATGTACAGATGAAAGAAGACTCGCAGATGCTTGCCGAAACAGTGGTCATCGGTTACGGTAGCGCCAAAAAGCGTGACCTGACAGGATCTATCACCAACATTAAAGGTGACGAAATTGCCAACAAACCTGTTGCCAACCCACTGTCTGCCCTGCAAGGTAAAGTGGCCGGTGTACAAATCATCAACTCCGGTAAGGCAGGTGCCGACCCGGAAATCCGCGTACGCGGTACAAACTCTATCAATGGTTACAAGCCCTTGTATGTTGTGGACGGACTGTTCAATGACAACATCAACTTCCTGAATCCGCAGGATATCGAGTCTATGGAAATCCTGAAAGACCCTTCCTCACTTGCCATCTTCGGTGTGCGTGGTGCCAATGGTGTAATCATCATCACCACCAAGAAAGCGAAAGAAGGACAGACACGGGTAAACATCAACGGTTCGTTCGGCTTCAAAGCCATCACCAACAAGATTGCAATGGTAGATGCCAATGGCTTCAAACTACTGTATAACGAACAGTTGAGAAATGAAGGCAATCCGGAATATAATTTCTCCGACTGGACAGGTAACACCAACTGGCAGGACGAAATCTTCCAGACCGGATTCATTACGAACAATAATATCAGCATTACGGGTGCTTCCGACAGGCATAGCTTCTACCTCGGCGCAGGTTATGCCTACGAGCAAGGAAACATCAAGCATGAGAAGTACAGCAAAATCACACTGAGCATCAGTGATGATTATAAAGTGACGGACAACTTCAAAGTAGGTTTCCAGTTCAACGGTGCACGTATGTTGCCGGCTGATTCAAAGAGTGTTGCCACTGCCCTGCGGGCGGCTCCGGTAGCAGAGGTGTATAACAAAGAATATGGATTGTATACCTCCCTCCCCGGCTTCCAGAAAGCGCAGATGAATAACCCGATGGTGGACGTTGAACTGAAGGCAAATACCACAAAAGCGGAGAACTACCGCGGTTCGGGTAACATATACGGGCAGTGGGACTTTCTGAAACACTTTCAGTTCAAAGCCATGTTCTCGCTGGATTATGCATCGAACAGCACACGGACTTACACGCCGATCATTAAAGTGTATGATGCCAGTGCTGAAGGTGATATAGCTACACTGGGCACCGGCAAGACCGGAGTGACTCAGGCCAAAGAGACCGAGATGAAAGTACAGAGCGATTATCTGTTGACTTATACCAACTCCTGGGGCGACCATAGCCTGACAGCCACCGCCGGTTTTACCACCTATTATAATAAGCTCGAAAATCTGAATGCCGGACGCACGCAAGGCGTAGGACTGGTCATTCCGGACAATCCGGACAAGTGGTATGTAAGTATCGGCGATGCCGCCACTGCAACCAACGGTAGTACACAATGGGAACGTTCTACAGTATCTGTACTGGCACGTATTCTCTATAATTATAAAGGCAAATACCTGTTCAACGGCTCCTACCGCCGCGACGGTTCTTCCGCTTTCTCTTATACAGGAAACCAATGGCAGAATTTCTACTCCGTAGGCCTGGGTTGGTTGATGAGCGAAGAGGAATGGATGAAAGGTATCGAATGGCTGGATATGTTGAAACTGAAAGGGTCATGGGGTACGCTGGGTAACCAAAACCTGGATAGAGCCTATCCGGCAGAGCCTTTGCTCACCAATGCCTACTCCGCAGTATTCGGCACTCCGTCCGCCATCTACCCGGGCTATCAGCTTGCCTATCTGCCCAACCCGAACCTGCGTTGGGAAAAAGTAGAAGCATGGGAAGTAGGTGCCGAAGCCAACTTCTTCCGCAACCGCCTGCACTTTGAAGGTGTATATTACAAGAAAAAACAAAAGACCTGCTGGCAGAGGTTCCCGGTATCTCAGGAACCGTGCCGGGCATCGGTAACCTGGGATCTATCGAAAACCTGGGTGTGGAACTTGCACTGAGCTGGCGCGACCAGATCGGCGACTGGAATTATAACGTCGGAGCCAACCTGACTACAATTAAGAACAAGGTATTAAGCCTTGTACAGGATGGATACTCCATCATTGCCGGAGATAAGAGCCAAAGTTATACAATGGCAGGTTATCCTATCGGTTACTTCTATGGCTACAAAGTGGAAGGTGTTTACCAGACTCAGGAAGAGATTGATAATTCACCGAAGAATAAGCTTGCAACGGTCACTCCGGGTGACTTGAAGTTTAAGGATGTGAACGGTGACGGTGAAATCACCACCGCCGACCGTACCATGATTGGCGATCCGACTCCTAATGTTACTTATGGTATCACTCTCGGAGTAGGTTATAAAAACTGGGAGTTGGCAGTAGATATGATGGGACAAGGTGGTAACCAGATTTACCGTACCTGGGATAACTACAACTGGAGCCAGTTCAACTTCATGGCACAACGCATGGACCGTTGGCATGGAGAGGGCACCAGCAATACCCAGCCGTTGCTGAACACGAAGCACACTATCAATAATATGAATTCTGAATACTATATAGAAGACGGCTCGTTCTTCCGCATCCGCAACGTATCATTGGCTTACAACTTTGATAAGTCGCTGATTTCCAAGATCGGTATGCAGGCACTGAAACTCTATGTGAATATTCAGAATCTGAAAACGTGGAAACATAACACCGGATATACACCTGAACTGGGTGGCTCGGCCATCGCCTTCGGGGTAGACGACGGAAGTTATCCGATGCCGGCGATTTATACGTTTGGGTTTAACTTAACGTTCTAAAGGGGCGTAGCGCCCCGGCAAGGTTTCCTTGCGGCGTACAAGAGTAACTCCATATTATAATAACCATAACAACAAAAGATTATGAAAATAAAGAAATATATCCTATCCCTGCTGATTGGTGCGACCGCCCTCTCATTCAGTTCTTGTAATGACTTCCTGGACCGCGACCCGCTGGGACAGTTCACGGAAGACGACGATCCTAACGCCCTTGTAGGCGGAAAAATATTCAACGTTTACTACCTGATGCGTTCGTATGACATCACCGCAGGCATTCCTGCTTTCATGGTGCACATGGTGCGCAGCGAGGATTCCGAGAAAGGTAGTGATGCCGGTGACGGCGGCAACGAAGCTGCCATGTGGGATGATTTCGAGTACACAGCCTCCAATGGTCCGCTAGGCGCCTACTGGGGTCAGAACTACAAAATCATCTATCAATGTAATGAAATCTTAGACGACATCGCCAACAGCGACCATAAGGACGACACCGAATCCATCCGCAACCGTGGTGAAGCCCTCTTCTTCCGTGCCTACTGCTACTTTAACCTGGTACGTGCCTTTGGCGAAGTACCTCTGGTGACTATCAAAGTAGTGGAAGCCTCCGACGCCAATGTCCCCAAAACCACTGCCGAGAAAATATACGAACAGATTGACAAAGACCTGACCGAGGCCGAAAAGTGTCTGCCCTTGAGATGGAACAGTGACTACACCGGACGTGTCACCTGGGGTGCCGCACGTTCCCTGCACGCACGTACCTACATGATGCGTAACGATTGGGATAATATGTATACAGCCTCTACCGAAGTCATCAACTCCGGCATTTATAACCTGAATACTCCGGTAGATAAAGTCTTCACCGTAGAAGGCGAGAACTGTGGTGAAAGTATCTTCGAACTGCAATGTGAAGCCACCGATGCCATGAAAGAAGACGGTAGCATCGGCAGCCAGTTCTGCCAAGTACAGGGTGTGCGCGGAGGAGGCGACTGGGACTTGGGATGGGGCTGGCACATGGCCACCACCCTCATGGGTAAAGCTTACGAACCGGGCGATCCGCGTAAGAATGCTACACTGCTTTACTTCCGCCGCAGTGATGACGAGCCTATCACACCGGAAAATACAAATACGCCTTATGGCGAATCGCCCGTATCTACCGCCATGGGCGCTTACTTCAACAAGAAAGCATACACCGACCCAGCCTTGCGCCGCAAGTATACCCGCATGGGATTCTGGGTAAATATCCGTCTGATCCGTTACCCGGACGTGCTGTTGATGGCTGCCGAGTCTGCCAACGAAAAAGGTTTGATGGGCGAAGCAAACGGTTATCTGGAACAAGTACGCGCACATGCCCGCGGTACACTGACCAATGTACTTCCCAAAGTAGAGTCTCTGGATCAGAGTGTATTGCGTGAAGCTATCCGTCACGAACGCCGCGTAGAACTGGGATTAGAGCCCGACCGTTTCTATGACCTTGTACGTTGGGGTATCGCACAAGAAGTGCTTCAAGCTGCCGGAAAGAACTATCAGCCTAAAAATGCACTGTTACCATTACCGCAAACAGAGATAGATAAATCAAATGGTGTATTGGTACAAAACCCCGACTATTAATCAATTAGGAATTGAATAGGGGATATCAGAAAGATGCCGGCAGATAACTAAGAGTATCAGCCAGAGAAACCATTTGTTTCAAGCAATGAAACACTCAGTTTCACACCGAGAAACAGGTAGTTTCATTGCTTGAAACAAATAGTTCCGGCAAGAGAAACAAAGAAACGCTAAATATCCCCGTTTATCGGACTCTAACTTATATAAAACAAAGATAAGTAC
>NZ_CBVI010000102.1 GCF_000513195.1 Bacteroides timonensis
AAATATCTACTTATGAAGAAAATAGTCAAAAAAGCAAGCCTGTTGCTGATCAGCGCTTTAATGAGCATAGCAGCGGCACAGGCTCAAAGGTCACCGCAAGACATGGATCGCTTCATCGACGCACTGATGAAGAAGATGACCGTGGAAGAGAAAATCGGACAATTGAACCTACCCGTCACGGGAGACATCACCACGGGACAGGCCAAGAGCAGCGACGTAGCACAAAAGATTGAAAAAGGATTGGTGGGCGGACTCTTCAACCTGAAAGGAGTAGACCGTATTCTTGAAGTGCAAAAGCTGGCAGTAGAGAAATCACGCCTCGGTATTCCCCTGCTGTTCGGCATGGATGTGATACACGGGTACGAAACCATCTTCCCTATTCCATTGGGATTGTCCTGTACATGGGATATGGCAGCTATTGAAAAGTCCGCTCGTATTGCAGCCATCGAAGCAAGTGCCGACGGTATTTCCTGGACATTCAGTCCGATGGTAGACATCAGTCGCGACCCACGTTGGGGGCGTGTCAGCGAGGGCTCGGGAGAAGATCCGTTCCTGGGTGGAGCTATCGCACAGGCAATGGTATACGGATACCAGGGTGCCAATCTGCAAGACCAATTGCACCGCAACGATGAAATCATGGCTTGCGTAAAACACTTTGCACTGTATGGAGCCGGAGAAGCCGGACGTGACTATAATACAGTAGATATGAGCCGCAACCGGATGTTCAATGAATTTATGTACCCGTATGAGGCTGCCGTAGAGGCCGGAGTGGGTAGTGTGATGGCATCATTCAATGAAATAGACGGTATTCCCGCCACCGGAAACAAATGGCTGCTGAGCGATTTGCTGCGTGGTCAGTGGGGCTTCGAAGGGTTTGTGGTAACGGACTTCACAGGCATTTCAGAGATGATAGAGCATGGTGTCGGCGACTTGCAGACCGTCAGTGCACTCGCTCTTAATGCAGGGGTGGACATGGATATGGTAAGTGAGGGCTTCGTCGGTACACTGATGAAATCCATTAAAGAAGGAAAAGTAAGAATGGGCACGTTGAATACAGCCTGCCGCCGGATATTGGAAGCGAAGTACAAGCTGGGACTGTTCGACAATCCTTATAAATATTGCGACGTGAACCGTCCGAAGCGGGATATCTTCACAAAAGAACATCGTGACGCCGCCCGCAAGATTGCCGGCGAAAGTTTTGTTCTTCTGAAGAATGCCCCCGCCACCGCACAGCCACTCGTAGCTCATAACTCGTCACCCGTAACAGCTTCCCCCGTGCTTCCGTTGAAGAAGCAAGGTACAGTTGCCGTCATCGGCCCTCTTGGAAATACCCGCAGCAACATGCCGGGCACTTGGAGCGTAGCCGCACGCCTCAACGATTATCCTTCTTTATACGAAGGCTTGAAAGAAATGATGGCAGGCAAGGTTAACATCACCTATGCCAAAGGTAGTAACCTCATCGGCGATGCAGCTTACGAAGAACGTGCCACCATGTTCGGCCGTTCATTGAACCGCGACAATCGCACGGACCAGGAGTTACTGGACGAAGCACTGAAAGTTGCAGCCGGTGCCGACGTTATCATAGCCGCACTGGGAGAATCTTCTGAAATGAGCGGTGAAAGTTCAAGCCGCACCGAACTCGGCTTGCCCGATGTACAGCATACTTTATTGGAAGCCTTACTGAAAACAGGTAAACCCGTAGTACTAACCCTCTTTACCGGTCGGCCGTTGACGCTGAACTGGGAACAGGAGCATGTACCTGCCATCCTGAATGTATGGTTCGGAGGCAGTGAAGCGGCTTATGCCATTGGCGATGTTCTGTTCGGTGACGTCAATCCGAGTGGAAAACTAACTATGACTTTCCCGAAGAATGTAGGCCAGATTCCTTTGTTCTACAATCATAAGAATACCGGTCGGCCACTGGCAGCAGGCAAATGGTTCGAAAAGTTCCGTTCAAATTATCTGGATGTGGATAACGAACCGCTGTATCCCTTCGGTTATGGATTGTCATATACCACTTTCCAGTACAGTGACATTGCATTGAGCACACCGACATTGGGAAAAGATGGTTCCGTTACAGCCGTAGTCACCGTCACCAACACTGGTAAATATGACGGCGCGGAAGTAGTGCAACTCTATATCCGCGACCTCGTAGGAAGCATCACCCGCCCTGTACGCGAGTTGAAAGGTTTCAATAAAATCTTCCTTCGCGCCGGAGAAAGCAAAACGGTATCATTCACTATCACGCGTGATCTGCTTCGGTTCTATGATTACAACCTGAACTACGTAGCCGAACCCGGTGACTTCGATATCATGATCGGTGGAAACAGCCAGGCTGTGAAGACAGCGAAGTTGACACTGAAATAGTGACGAGCTACGAGCTACAAGCTACGAGTGGCTGCGCTGTATAGTCCGAAAGGCACTTGTAACTCGTAGCTTGTAGCTTATTTATCATCCCTAACCCCTTATTAATTATGAAACAATTAACAACCTACCTCCCCCTTATCTTCTTGCTTCTCCTCGGAGCCTGCAAGAATGCCAAGACCGGAAGTGCCGCCCAACTTACCGACGACGCCCTCATGGACACCGTTCAGCGGCGAACCTTCAATTACTTCTGGGAAGGCGCGGAACCTAACAGCGGTCTTGCCCCCGAGCGTATCCACATGGATGGTATCTACCCCGAAAAAGACCAGAACGTCATTACTTCCGGCGGTAGCGGCTTTGGCATTATGGCGATACTTTCAGGTATCGACCGCAGCTACATCACTCGTGAAGAAGGTCTGGCACGTATGGAAAAGATAGTCTCTTTCCTTGAAAAAGCCGACCGCTTCCACGGCGCCTATCCTCACTGGTGGTATGGAGATACCGGCAAGGTAAAGCCTTTCGGACAGAAAGACAACGGTGGCGACCTCGTAGAAACAGCTTTCCTTATACAAGGACTGCTTGCCGTACACCAATATTATGTCAATGGCTCTCCCCAGGAACAGGCACTTGCCAAGCGCATCGATACCCTTTGGCGCGATGTCGACTGGAATTTCTATCGCCAGGGCGATCAAAATGTACTCTACTGGCATTGGAGTCCCGAATACGGTTGGGCAATGGACTTCCCCGTACATGGTTACAACGAATGTCTCATCATGTATCTGCTTGCCGCTGCCTCACCCACACACGGCGTTCCCGCCTCCGTCTATCATGAGGGCTGGGCACAGAACGGCGCCATCGTCGAACCCCATAAAGTAGAAGATATCGAACTTCATCTGCGCTATCAGGGTTGTGAAGCAGGTCCCCTCTTCTGGGCACATTATTCCTTCCTCGGATTAGATCCGACTCATCTAAAAGATGAATACTGCGCCAGCTATTTCGATGAAATGCGTAATCTGACTCTCGTGAACCGTGCTTATTGCATCCGAAATCCGAAGCACTACAAAGGTTTCGGCCCGGACTGTTGGGGACTGACCGCCAGCTACTCCGTCAACGGATATGCCGCCCACATGCCGAACGAGCGGGATGACCAGGGAGTCATCTCTCCTACCGCCGCTCTTTCGTCCATCGTCTATACCCCGGACTATTCGCTCGCTGTGATGCGCCATCTCTATGACATGGGCGATAAGCTATTCGGTCCTTACGGTTTCTATGATGCTTTCTCCGAAACAGAGAACTGGTATCCCAAACGATATCTTGCCATCGATCAGGGACCTATTGCCGTCATGGTAGAGAACTATCGTACCGGTCTGTTATGGAAACTATTTATGAGCCATCCGGATGTACAAAACGGATTGCAGAAACTGGGATTCTCAACAGATAAATAAATAAGAAAAGCCGGAAGCAGTACACAAACCTGTTTCCGGCTTTTACTTTTCCTAAGGATCACTCATACCGTCCTTATTCTTTATCCATCTAAGAAACAATGCATTAAATTGATTTGAGTAGTAAATGAGTAGTCCCCGATTTGTTAAAAATCAGGGATATGTATTGGTGGTGAATATCTTTTTTGCAGTTCGCACATCGAATTTTCTACATTTGCGATGAAGTTTAATTCGAGCACTGCGCAGAGCTAAGAAGAAAACAAAAAGAATTATCCACCTAAAAAATTTAATGCGATGAAGAGTAAAACACATCTTCTGAAAAAGGCCTTATGGCTAAAGAATCTATTCTTGACGGCGTGCCTCATATTGGTAGCAATGCCCGTACTCTCCCAGACAAGAACAGTAACAGGTACCGTAACCGACGCATCGGGTGACGCACTGATTGGCGTATCCATCCTCGTACAAGGTACCAGCAACGGTGTAGTTACCGATTTAGACGGTAAATATACATTAACGAACGTTCCGGAAAACGGAACACTCACTTTTAGTTATATAGGTATGTTACCGCAAGATATAAAAGTGAACGGACGTTCGGCTATCAATGTGACATTGAAAGAGGACTCACAGCAATTGGAAGAAATTATCGTAATCGGTTATGGCGCTGCAAAAGCCAAAGACTTGACAGCTCCTATTACCGTCGTTAAAGGTGAGGCCCTGACTGCTATACCTTCCACAACCCCTATGGCGGCACTCCAGGGAAAAGTTCCCGGTGTCAATATCGTAAATAATGGTGCTCCGGGTGAAGGTCCTACCGTACAGATCCGTGGTATCGGTTCATTCTCCAACAGTAAGCCGTTGTTCGTTGTAGACGGCATGTTCTACGACAACATCAACTTCCTGAACAACGCGGATATTCAGGAAATGTCTATCCTGAAAGATGCTTCGGCTGCCGCTATCTATGGTGTACGCGCTGCAAACGGTGTAGTTCTCATCACCACCAAAAAAGGTTCGCGCAACCAGAAAGCAAAGATCACTTATGACGGTTATGTAGGTATCCAGAAAGCATCCAATGTGCTCGAACTCTGTAATGCACACGAATATGCAACTATGCTTCTCGAAGGTAACTTCGACTCCTATAAGACCCACTTCATACAGTCCATCGACAAATACGGCGGTAGTCATGATGATCCTGACTTCCACAATTGGACTTTTGGAGCAGACAACGATTGGTACGACCTACTTCTGCGCACTGCCGCTATCACAAACCACAGTTTAAACATTAACGGTGGTTCCGAAAAAGCGGTGTATGCTGTCGGCGTAAGCTATTTGTATCAAGACGGTATTATGGATGTTGACAACAACTACAAACGTCTGAACTTCCGTGGTTCTGTCGATTATGATGCTACGAATTGGCTGAAAGTCGGTTTCAACGGTGTTTTCAGTAATTCCACGCAGCAGGTGCCCAACAATCAGGCATGGCAGAAAGCGTTCAACTGTCCTCCCATCGTAGCTCTTTATGATGATGAGTACAACGATAAGTCTTTCCCTGACAAATTTGGTTCTCCGGATGCAATCGGTTATACCTCAACAAACTTCCTTAACCCGATTGCAACTGCCAAATATTTTGATTCAAGCAAAGAAAACTATCAGGTATTGAGCAACTTCTATGCTCAGATTGATTTTATTCCCAGCAAATTGAATTTCAGGACGAACTATTCCTATAGCTTCCTCTCTACCCAAGGTCGTGAGTTTACTCCGAAATACTACGTAAGCAGTTGGCAACAATCAGCCACCACTCAACTTACAAAGAACGAAAACAAGTATTACAACTATATCTGGGATAATACCCTGACTTATAATGACCAATGGGGCAAACACAGATTTGGTGCCATGGCAGGTTACTCCATGCGTCAGGAACAATGGCGTATGTTCGAAGGTAAAGCAAGCAACGTTCCCGATGGAGCAGACGAATACTGGTACATCAAGAACGGTGACGCAGCAGGTGCTACCGTGAAAGACGACGGTTACTGCTACAGAGGTGTTTCTTACTTCGCCCGTCTGAACTACAACTATGATGACAAGTATCTGTTGATGTTCACAATGCGTGCCGATGGTTCCAGCAAATATCAGGAACATTGGGGTTACTTCCCTTCAGTAGGTGCAGCCTGGGTTCTGTCGGAAGAATCATTCTTGAAAGACCAGAAATGGATTGACTTCCTGAAACTGCGTGCAAGCTGGGGTAAACTGGGTAACGACCAGGTAGCAGCAAGCGATGGTTTCGCTTCTATCGCAACCGGCAACGCCGCATCCGGTGTATTTGGTAATTCTACCATTGCAGGCTATCAGAACAGTACATACTTCAGCTGGTTGAAGTGGGAAGTTGTTGAAGAATGGAATGCCGGTATAAACTTCATTACCCTCAACAACCGTCTGAATATTGACGTTGACTATTATCACCGTATGACTAATAATGCTGTGATCGCTCCGCTACTCCCATTCAGCACCACCACCCTTGCCGGAAACTATGGTAAGATTCTCAACTCCGGTATCGACATAAGTGCCAACTGGAACGATAAAATCAGCAAAGACTTCTCATACAATATCGGTGTGAACATCTCTACTTTGAGAAACCGCGTGAAAGATCTGAACGGCAACAGCATCATCAGAGGTGGTAAGACCGTTAATATCGTAGGTAAAGAAATGAACTCATTCTACGGCTTCAAAATGATAGGCGTTTATCAGACAGAGGAAGAAATTGCTGCTGATCCTATTGCAGTGGCCAATGGTTGTGTACCGGGTGACTTAAAGTATGCCGACCTTGATGGAAACAATGTCCTTGACGGAAACGACCGTACTACATTAGGTTCTTATATTCCTAATTTCACTTACGGTATCAACCTCGGTCTTAACTACAAGAATCTTGACTTCCAGCTGACTACCTACGGACAGACCGGTGCCCAGATGTTCAACCGTAAACGTGCGCTTCGTTATTCTACTCAGAACTATAATTTCGACCGCGCCCAATACAAAAACCGCTGGACAGGGCCAGGCTCCACAAACTCTGACCCGTCGGCTGCCGCACTGCTAAGCCTCTGGAACGTAAGCGACCAAAAGTATAGCTCGTACTTTGTAGAAAGTGCCGACTACTTCCGCATTCAGAATATTACACTTGGTTATACATTCCGTAACCTCAAGTTTGGTAACTATACCATGCCGGGCTTACGCCTGAGTCTGACTGCCGACCGTCCGTTCACAACTTTCAAGGCCAACGCATTTACTCCCGAATTGTCCGACAGCCAAGGTTGGGATACAGAAGTATATCCTCTGACATCGACTTATACATTAGGTTTGAGAATCGATTTCTAAGAAATAACCCATTAATAATTTAGAACTAATGAAAGCATTAATAAGACCTTTTATATTTATAGCGTCCGCCTTGATGGTGTTATCGTTCGCATCCTGCAATGGTTTTCTAGATAAAGAACCCGAAGGTAAGGTTCCGGAAGAGAAAGTGGATTATACCAATATCAGCAATATGTACCAGCCGGTATCAGGCGTGTATGCAAAGATTCGTACCAGCGGTTTGCACTGGGTGATTTGGGAAATCACTACCATTCGCGACCAGGATGTATTTAGCGGTCAGTGGAATAACAGCGAATATTATAAGCTGAGCGAATACAAGTATAATGATTCTTTCTGGGGCTTCAACGAATTGTGGATGCAATATTACAATATTATCAAAACTGCCAATGCAGCTATTGAATCGTTAGACCTGTACGCTGAGAATATCACCAACGATAGCGATATGAAAAACTATAAGGCATATCGTGGTGAAGTGATGTTTATGCGTGCTTATGCCTACTATCGTCTGGTGCAGGCTTTTGGTCCGGTTACCATCCTCCGCGACAATAATCAGGTTGATTTGAGCCGCTCCACTGCCAATGCGGTAAACAAATATGCACTGGAAGATTTGCAGTACGGCATTGATAATATGCCGCGTATCCGTCCGAACCAAAGTGAGCACAAAGGAGCCGTTACAGCGTTTTCCGCCGAGATGCTGGCAGCCAAGTTTCATCTGAACATGGGCAACTACGCAAAAGTAGAAGAACTGACAGACGATATCATTGAGCATGGCAACTTTTCACTCTATCCCGACTTCTACCAGTTATGGAAGATTCCCGGAAAACTCTGTGACGAGTCTATGTTCGAATGTCAGATGACTGACTTCGGCAATGGTTCCGGTGAGCTGATTGACGGTGACCAGTGGTTTGTTTGTCAAGGGCCCAACAATGCCGGCAGTGACATCAGTGGTTGGGGAGACTGTGGCATCCTGAAATCTTTCCGTGACTGGGCTTACGAACGCGGAGAAACAATACGTGCCACCACTTCCTTCCTGCTGGCAGGAGAAACAACACCGGACGGTGATTACATACAGCCACAAGTAGATAATGAAAAGACCGATTGTTGGAACGGTAAAGCGTATACTCCACTGAACCAATTGACACCGGGACGTACAAAATACGGTACAAACAACAATGCGCGTATTTTCCGCTATGCTGATGTTCTCTTGATGAATGCCGAGGCGAAAATCAAAAATGGAAAGAATGGTGACGCTCCATTCAATGAAGTAAGAAGACGTGCCAAGATGCCGGAACTTACCAATGTAACTTTCCAACAAGTTATCGACGAACGCCGTATGGAGTTGATGTGCGAATGGGGCGAACGTTATAACGACCTTGTACGCACCGGTCTGGCAAAAACAGAATTGAAAGGCTGGTCTGAGGATAAGGCACTTTTGCCGCTTCCTTTCAACCAGTATACTCAGATTCCTGATTTGCTGAAAGAGCCGAAGGATGAGTAACCTTATGAATTAATTTAGTTTTCGCAAGTTAATGATAACAACATACAGATTGCACCGGATTATCATTAACTTGCGAAACTTAAATAAATGCCCAAACAAAACATATCATGAAGAAAGTTTTCAGAAAAACAAGCTTGTTGCTGGCTACTGCCCTGATGGGTGTTACCGGTATACAGGCACAAAAAGCTCCGCAGGACATGGATCGCTTCATCGACGCACTGATGAAGAAGATGACTGTAGAAGAGAAAATCGGTCAGCTAAACCTGCCCGTTTCCGGTGAAATCGTGACCGGACAAGCACAGAACAGCGATGTAGCCAAAAAGATTGAGCAAGGATGGGTAGGCGGACTTCTCAATCTGAAAGGAGTGGAGAAAATCCGCGATGTACAGAAACTTGCCATAGAGAAATCACGCCTGGGTATCCCTCTGATATTCGGTATGGATGTGGTACATGGCTACGAAACAATCTTCCCTATTCCATTGGGGCTCTCTTGCTCATGGGATATGGACGCTATCAGAAAGTCCGCCCGCATTGCTGCTACCGAAGCCAGTGCCGATGGCATCTCATGGACATTCAGCCCGATGGTAGATATCAGCCGTGATCCGCGCTGGGGACGTGTCAGCGAGGGTAACGGTGAAGACCCGTTTCTGGGAGGAGCCATCGCCAAAGCAATGGTGTCGGGGTATCAGGGAGTGGACCTCAACAATCAATTGAAACGAAACGATGAGATCATGGCATGCGTAAAGCACTTCGCTCTGTACGGAGCCGGAGAAGCCGGACGCGATTACAACACTGTGGATATGAGCCGCAACCGCATGTTCAACGAATACCTATACCCTTACCAGGCTGCTGTAGAGGCTGGTGTAGGTAGCGTTATGGCTTCTTTCAATGAAATAGACGGCGTGCCCGCCACAGCCAACAAGTGGTTGATGACCGACGTACTGCGCAAACAATGGGGATTCGACGGTTTTGTAGTGACGGACTTCACGGGAATTTCTGAAATGGTTGCGCATGGTATCGGTGACTTACAGACAGTTTCGGCACGTGCGCTCAATGCAGGCCTAGATATGGATATGGTGAGCGAAGGCTTCATTGGTACCATTAAAAGGTCTATAGCCGAAGGAAAGGTTGACATGGAAACACTGAACAAGGCTTGTCGCCGTATCCTTGAGGCCAAGTATAAGCTGGGATTGTTTGACAACCCTTACAAATATTGTGACCTGAAGCGCCCGAAACGGGATATCTTCACCAAAGAACACCGTGATGTTGCCCGTAAGATTGCAAGTGAAAGCTTTGTACTTTTAAAGAATCAACCGGCAAAAACCGGTCAGGCTCCTGTATTGCCATTAGCAAAGAAAGGTACGGTTGCCGTTATAGGTCCATTGGCAAATACCCGTAGCAACATGCCGGGAACATGGAGTGTAGCTGCACGCCTCAACGATTATCCTTCTGTATATGAAGGGTTGAAAGAAATGATGGCAGGTAAGGTGAACATCACTTATGCCAAGGGCAGTAACCTCAGTAGTGACGCCGCTTACGAAGAACGCGCCACCATGTTCGGACGTTCGCTGAACCGTGACAACCGCACAGACAAGGAAATGCTGGAAGAAGCGTTGAAGGTAGCGGCAAACGCAGATGTCATCGTTGCCGCTTTAGGTGAATCTTCTGAAATGAGCGGAGAAAGTTCAAGCCGGACAGATCTGAATATTCCCGATGTACAACGCACATTACTGGAAGCATTGTTGAAGAACGGAAAACCGGTTGTATTGACCCTCTTCACTGGCCGTCCATTGACACTGACCTGGGAACAGGAAAATGTACCCGCTATCCTGAATGTATGGTTCGGCGGAAGCGAGGCTGCCTATGCTATCGGCGATGTACTGTTCGGTGATGTAAATCCAAGTGGCAAACTGACCATGACATTCCCGAAGAATGTAGGGCAGATCCCTTTGTTCTATAATCATAAGAACACCGGCCGCCCTTTGAAAGAAGGTAAATGGTTCGAGAAGTTCCGCAGTAACTATCTGGATGTTGACAATGATCCACTGTATCCGTTCGGTTACGGTTTGTCATACACCACATTCCAATACGGAAACATTACTTTAAGTGCTCCTGCAATGGATCAGGACGGTTCTGTAACCGCTGTAGTAACAGTGACCAATACCGGTAAGCGGGATGGTGCAGAAGTTATACAACTGTATATCCGCGACTTGGTGGGAAGCATTACCCGTCCGGTAAAAGAGTTGAAAGGCTTCGAAAAAATCTTCCTCAAAGCAGGTGAGAGTAAGACGGTCTCTTTCAAAATCACCCCGGAATTGTTGCACTTCTACGACTATGATCTCAACTATGTAGCCGAACCGGGAGACTTCGATGTAATGATCGGCGGTAACAGCCAGCATGTAAAGACAGCCCGTTTGAGCTTAAAGTGATAATTCAGAATAAAAACAAAAGAAACATGAAACACATAGCTTTACTGACCTGCGTGTGTGGCCTGATGCTTCTTGGCAGTTGCAAAAACCAGTCTGCACAGAATGAACAGCCACTGGAGGTGATGACCTTTAATGTTCGCCTGGATGCTCCTTCGGACAGTGCCAATAACTGGAAATATCGCAAAGATAACGTCTGCCAAATGATTACCTACTATCAGCCCGACCTGCTGGGTATGCAGGAAGTACGTCACAATCAAATGGAAGACCTGAAACAAGGTCTTCCCCAATACATCGCTTTAGGCGTAGGACGTGACGATGGCAAGGAAGCAGGCGAATATTGCCCGATATTCTTCAACAGCCACCGGTTCACATTGGTGGAATACGGTAATTTCTCTCTTAGTGAACAGCCCGAGACCATCGGCATCAAAGGCTGGGATGCCTCCTATAACCGTATTACTACCTGGGCCATACTGCAAGAAAAGAGTAACGGTAAGAAGCTGGTATTCTTCAACACCCATCTGGACAACGACGGAGAGACAGCCCGTAAAGAAGGCGTACAACTCATTCTGAACAAGATTAAAGAGATTGCCCCACACATGCCGGCCATCATCACCGGCGACTTCAATTGTACTCCCGATGAGATACCTCTGCAGACTCTCGAAAAAGGAGGAATGGAAAATGCGTCGAAGGTGGCAGCCATTACGTACGGTCCATCCTGGTCTTTCCATGATTTCGGTCGGCTGCTGCTGGAAGAACGTGTCTTGCTGGATTATGTGTTCGTGAGCAGCGGCATGAAAACGAACCGTTATCGTGTCATTCAGGATAGACCGGAGAATGGCTTCCTTTCTGATCACGATCCCGTACTTGTTGATGTAATCCTTCAATAGAAATAGGTATGAAGACACAATATAGCTTATTATTGCTCCTGTTGTTGCTAGGCTTTACACAATGTAAAAGCCCGGCAGCAAAACCGGACCGGATAAGCGACGAAGCCCTAATGGACACCCTGCAACGCCGTACCTTCAATTACTTTTGGGAAGGAGCCGAACCTAATAGCGGACTGGCATGCGAACGTATCCATATAGATGGTATCTATCCCGAAGATGACCAGAATGTAGTGACCACCGGTGGCAGTGGCTTCGGAATCATGGCTGTGCTGGCAGGCATCGACCGCGGTTACATCACCCGTGCAGAAGGACTGGCACGCATGGAGCGCATCGTCTCTTTTCTTGAAACAGCCGACCGTTTCCACGGTGCCTACCCGCACTGGTGGTTCGGAAATACCGGACGGGTAAAACCTTTCGGGCAGAAAGACAACGGCGGTGACCTCGTGGAAACCGCTTTCCTGATGCAGGGCCTGCTTGCCGTATACCAATATTACATCAACGGCTCCCCCGCAGAACAAGCCCTTGCCGGACGCATTGATACACTGTGGCGTGAAGTTGACTGGAATTTCTATCGCCGGAACGATCAGAATGTACTCTATTGGCATTGGAGTCCCGAATACGGCTGGGAAATGAATTTCCCCGTACACGGTTACAATGAGTGTCTCATTATGTATATTCTTGCCGCTGCCTCCCCCACGCACAGCATTCCTGCAGCTGTCTATCATGAAGGTTGGGCAGAGAAAGGCGCCATTGTCGATCCCCACAAGGTAGAAGATATCGAACTTCACCTGCGCTATCAAGGTTGTGAAGCCGGTCCCCTCTTTTGGGCACACTATTCTTTCCTCGGACTGGACCCGACAAATCTATCCGATGAGTATTGTCCCGGTTATTTCAATGAAATACGCAATCTTACTCTGATCAACCGCGCCTATTGCATCCGCAACCCGAAGCAGTGGAAAGGTTTTGGTCCTGATTGTTGGGGACTGACCGCCAGTTACTCTGTCAACGGATACTCTGCCCATGCTCCGAACGAGTCGGCAGATCACGGAGTCATCTCTCCCACTGCCGCTCTTTCTTCCATTGTCTATACTCCGGAATACTCACTGGAAGTGATGCGCTATCTCTATGGAATGGGAGACAAGGTATTGGGACCTTATGGCTTCTATGACGCTTTCAGCGAAACGGAAGATTGGTATCCTAAACGCTATCTTGCCATCGACCAAGGACCTATAGCTGTAATGATAGAAAATTACCGTACCGGTTTGCTGTGGAAACTATTCATGAGCCATCCCGATGTACAGACAGGGCTAAAGAAACTGGGATTTAGATAAGCCCACCACAGAGTTCAATCTATAATTAATGTGAATCAGTAGTTGAAATAGATTCATTAGGGGATAGAAATGTATAGATAATGATAAAAAGCATTTACAGCCATCTATGCTCTGATACCATCGCTTTACAGATGAAATTTCTCCGGTTAAATAGGCGTTAACTCCTAAGCTTGGGAGCAACGCATTCCTAAGCTTGGGAGTAATGCACTCCTAAGCTTGGGAGTAACGCACTCCTAAGCTTGGGAGTTAACACCCCCCCTAAAATGGGAGGTACTACCCCCTCTACAATACGCTGTAGCGTGGGTCAGTAAAATTCAGCTTGTTCAGTCACTGAAATCGGAAGATAGGGAAAAAGAAGAGAAATATAAAAAGACAGGCGTATAAAATTATCAACATTCAGCCTGTAGCCAATAAAAAACCTTAAAGAGATGGTATGATGAAAGTTTACTTTAAAAACCATCAATAATGAGCCTGATTCAACTGCTGATTCGTATAGTGAAACTCTGTGTTACTCTGTGGTGAATAAAGAAAATCCCCTATATTTTTACTCTAACCTTAAATTAATTATCTTTGTCCCAAGAATAACAATAAGGTCATGACCTTTTCTAACCTTTATTCAACCTATTATGGACATCCGAAAAAACATTATCATAACCTGTGTGTCCCTTTTTGTATGCGCCACCATACTCGCCAACCAGAAACCTTATGTCACCAACCTCTCACGTGACAAATACCATGCTGCCAATAAGAACTGGTCTATCGGGCAAGATGAGAAAGGCATCATGTACTTCGGTAACAGCATCGGCCTGCTGGCATCCGACGGCATGGAATGGAAACTCTTTCAAACACCTGATGCCAGCCTCGTACGCGCCATAGCCGTAGAATCCCACCACACCATTTACAGTGGCGGCTCCGAAGACTTGGGACGCTGGGATCGAGACCAATCAGGAGAACTGAAATACACTTCACTGAAAGGATTAATCAATGGAGATAACCCACTCGACAACCAAAGTTTCTGGCGTATCTGGATAGAAGGCGACAAAGTGTATTTCCAATCTTTCAGTCATATCTACGTATACGATCACCACACCATCACTCCCGTTGATGGGCCAAACGCCTTTTTACTTCTTCTGAAGGTACGTAATGAATACTGGGTACAAGAAATGTACGGTGCACTTTATCAATTGCACAACGGCATACTCAACAAAATCCCCGGGAGCGAATTCCTGAACGGCACCACTACCCGTGTCATCCTACCCTATGATACCGACCGTTATCTGGTAGGCACTTCCACCGGTGCAATCTATATCTACGACCAAAAGAACTTTATCCCTTGGAACCTCTCCCTCTCGCGGCAATTGAGAGGACAGGAACTGAACTGCGCCATCTATTCCGCCAAACGGAACACCTATTATCTGGGCACACAGCTCAGTGGCATATATGAAGTAGATACCCATGGAAATATCCTCAACCACTTCTCCACTGCTAACACTCTTCAGAATAACACCGTTCTATCCCTTTACGAAGATAACCAAAATAACATCTGGGTAGCCCTTGACCGTGGGCTCGCTTACATCCGGTATACCGATGGTTTAAGTTACTACCGTTCCACAGACGGTGGCTTCGGCGGCATATACGATGCTACTATCTGGCACGATAATCTGCTCATCGGAACGAATCAGGGAATTTACTACACTCGCCATGACAAGCTCAATGATCTGGATATGTTTTCTTCCCTCAAATTGATAGAGGGCACTCAGGGGCAGGTATGGTCCTTCCGTAAAATAGACGGACGGTTGTTTTGTGCACATACTAACGGACTGCTGGAAATTCTTCCCGATCTCCATATCCGTCACCCGTATCGCATCAATACAGGAGTCTTCCGCACCCTGGAGGCAACCATCAATGGAAAACAAATACAGATTATCATTACCTACGATGAACTCCTGATATTAAACAGAACTACCGGAGAGCTAAATTCCATGCGCCAGATCTCCGACCCGATATATAATGCAGAAGTAGACCATTTGGGAAACATCTGGTTGGAAACCAGCAGTCGCGGTGTTTACAAATGCCGTCTGAATGACGAACAGAGCGCCTTCCGATACTATACGTATTACGGTAATGAGAAGGACAGCTCACTCCCCGCCCGCCTGCAATTATTCAAATCGGGCGGACGCATCCTATTCTTAGGCAATGATCAATTTTATATCTATGATGAGGTCAACGACAACTTGCAGCTTGAGCAGCATCTGAACCGGTGTTTCGAAACGATACACGATCTGAAACGTATCGTTCCCATCGACAGTGAAGAAAGCTGGGCCATCACCGGCTCATCTGTCTACCGTTTCTTCTACGACGGATACATTGCCCGCATCCGCGAAGCATATAAGGTGGAAGCTGACAATCTTTCACTCATCACTGCTTATGAGAATATTTCCGTTCTCAACGACTCCCTCTCACTCATTTGCCTGGATGCAGGTTTTATCCTCCATGACTCTCATCGCAGCAAACGGCAAACCGTGGAACTTTCCGCCCCTAATCTGGAATTTATTCATGCCGGAAAAGAACTGAATGCAGGTTTCATGGACCTCAATAAAACTATTCATATCCCCCATAAAGACAATACGGTAACTGTCGGCTTCTCTGTCAATGCCGCCTTTGCCGGAAACCTTTTCGTTCAATACCAACTGGAAGAAATGGACAGTACCTGGAGTGCCCCGAAGCGACTGAACAGCATTTCCTACGCCCGCTTGCCGCAAGGCAAATACACACTTCGCCTGCGTACCACGGACGGGTTAAACAATTACTCACCGGACACTCTTCTGGAATTCGACGTACTTCCTCCCTGGTACAATACTGTCTGGTGGTATCTTACCTGCTGCTTACTCATTATCGCCACTCTGTTCGGCACCTTCTACCTGATGAAACGACGTCTGCAAACCAAGCACTTGCGTAGAATGAAATCTCAGGAAGCTACACGCCTGCGCTTGATGAACGAGCAACTGCAAAATGAAATCGAGGAAAAAGATGCCGAGATCTTTACCCAGACCTCTTTCATCATCCACAAGAACGAACTTATCCTGAAACTGAAAGAGATGGTAGATGAGATTTGTTCCCGTAATACGCAGAAAGCCTTATTACCTCTTTATCAGAAAATAAATACGTTGCTTGCCAATAACCTCGATACGGAAGATGACTGGAAAATGTTCCTTATCAAGTTCGAACAGAAGCATCGCAACTTCTTCAAACGGTTGAAAGAGGCGCATCCGCAGCTGACCAACAATGACTTGCGTCTCTGTGCCTGCCTCAAGCTGAATATGGAGACTAAGGATATTGCCTCATTAATGAACCTTTCGGTTCGTGCAGTAGAGAATAACCGGTACCGATTGCGAAAGAAGCTTGACCTGAAACCTACACAGAACCTGAATGAGTACTTTTTGAATATAGATTAATAAAAACGAAATCTATTCCTCTAATCATGTAACACCATGAAAAGTATCTGTAACATCCTACTAACCGGTTAAAAAAAACATCGTCTATCTTTGCCAACAGATGTAAACCTCTTAAAAAGATAGAAACATGAAAAACTGGAAAACACGTTTATGGGTACTGATTGTTCTGCTGAACATGGGTATGGGCATTTCCACATTTGCACAGAAAATCCCCTTAGTCTACACTGTGGAAAATACGGGAATAAAGAATCCTGCACCCATGTTGCCGGGTATCGATGAACTGCCGGTGGTAAAAACACTGACCGATCCCTTCCAATGGTCCGATGGCAGTGGCCGTTCAACCCACTTCAAGGACTGGAGCCGACGGCGTGCAGAGATAGCCCGCGAAATAGAACACTACGAAATCGGCGAGAAACCCGTAGTATCGAAAAAAGACATTACCGCGGATATCATGGATGATACCCTCAGAGTAAATGTAACAGTGAACGGACAGACGCTCACTCTGAAAGCAAAAATTACTTATCCGGCAGGTAAAGGCCCTTTCCCTGCTATCATTGGAATAGGCAGAGGCACGGGTAGTCTTCCTCCTGCCATCTTCACGAGTCGTAATATAGCACAAATCGCATTCAACTTCACACAAGTCATGTCGCACACACAAAAGCGCGGCAACGAGCCTATTAACAAACTTTATCCTGACCGCACGGACATGGGAGCCTATTGCGCCTGGTCCTGGGGAGTGAGCCGTATCATTGACGGATTGGAAATCGTAGGTAAAAAGAGCAAGATAGATACCAAACGACTGGCCATATCCGGTTGTTCCTTCGCCGGGAAAATGGCTCTTTTTGCCGGAGCATTCGATGAGCGTATTGCACTGACCATTGCTCAGGAACCGGGTGGTGGCGGTGCGGCAGCATGGCGTGTTTCCGAAACACTGGGTGAAGTGGAAACTTTGGGAAGGACCAGTCATGCCTGGTTTAAGGAAAGTATGTTCCAGTATAAAGAAGATAATGTATCGAAATTGCCGTATGACCACCACGAACTGTGTGCCATGATAGCACCGCGTGCACTGCTGGTACTCGGAAACCCGGACTATGTATGGCTGGCAGATGAATCGGGTTATGTCTCCTGCCGTGCTGCCCGTAAAGTATGGGAAACCTTCGGCATTGCCGACAGAATGGGCTTCTCCATCGTAGGCGGACATGGGCACTGCCAGCTGCCCGAAAGCCAGTATCCTGAAGTAGAAGCGTTTGTCGACAAGTTCCTGCTTGGAAAGAAGGACGCGAATACAGAAGTAACCATTGCGCCACTTTACGAAAAGGTGGACTATGAGCGCTGGTTATTCCACTAAAACTCTTTATCTTTGGGGGTATAACACTTACTAATACCCCCAAAGAATCATGAAAAGAATTTTATTTGCTATCTGTGTGATAGCGCTGCCTCTCCTTTCCTACGGACAAGGCAGCAACGAACGAGCCTTCACTTTCGCATGGCTCAGTGATGTGCACCTCAATTCTTTCGCCTATGCCGAAGACGACCTGCGGCAATCCATTGAAGACATCAATGCCAATCCTGACGTTGCTTTCACCATCCTCAGCGGCGATGTCACTGAATTCGGTGATACCAAGGAGTTTTATCTGCTGCAAGACATTCTGAAGAACTTCCGGAAACCCTACTTTCTCATCCCCGGCAACCATGATGTAAACTGGAGTGAAAACGGATGTACTATGTTCGACAAGATTTTCCAGGCCTCCCATTTCTGTTACGACTGGCAGGAAGTACGTTTCATCGGCTGTGGCGCCGGACCAAGTCTGCGTATGGGCCCACCTCACATTCCCCGCGAAGAAATTCTGTGGCTCGATTCTATTGTTCGCGCCACTCCGGCAGAACAACCCATTATTTTCATCAATCACTTCCCTATCGATCAGGATCTGAGTAACTGGTACGAAGTTGTCGACATCCTTAAAACACGCAATATCCAGGCAATACTCGGCGGACACCTACACGTGAACCGTGCTTATGATGCCGAAGGTATTCCCGCCGTAATCGGCCGTTCATCCCTGCGCAGGAAAGATCCGATAGGCGGATATAACCTGGTCACACTTCGCGGTAATACATTAGAGTTCCACGAACGCATCATCAAAGCAGAAACCCGCCCTGCATGGAATACAATTCATCTGGCACCTTTGCAGGAGAAGAAGGATACCACTTACTATCGTCCGGATTTCGCCATCAATGCTACTTATCCTTCGGTACGCGAAACCTGGAAATTAAAGGATGTGACCGATATCGCTTCACAGGGAAGCATAGACGGTAACCTGTACGTCTACACCAATACAGCCGGTGTTGTCCATGCCCTCAATGCCAAGAACGGCAAAACCCTGTGGACCTATACCACCGGAAACAAGATATTTTCAGCCCCATTTATCACCCCCAAACTTGTCATAGTCTCTTCCTGTGATGGTTTCATCTATGCTCTTGACAGGAAGCAGGGCACAGTGCGCTGGAAATACAACACTGATTACCCCATTGTAGCCTGCCCTGTCGTAGCCGAAGGTACAGTCTACATCGGCGGCAGCAACGGCAAATTCTACTCTTTAAAGCTGACGGACGGAACACTGAACTGGACTTGCGATGGCCTGCAAGGCTACATCGAATCACGCCCGACTGTGGATAAGGAGCGTGTATATATAGGCACCTGGGGAGCAATGTTCTATGCCATCGACCGCAGGAGTGGGGAGAAAATATGGGAGTTCGACACCAAACGAGGCAGATATTTCTCACCGGGTGCCTGCTGGCCGGTAGTACTGCCGTATACGCGACAAGGAGAGACGAATGAGCAAGTCATAGTTCTCAGTTCCGACTATTTTGTCCGCTCATTCCATCCCGGGACGGGAGAAATCCTTTGGGCTTCCGATGAAGCGAAAGGACGCGAGTCCCTCGGCTTCTCACCGGATGGAAAAACAATGTATGTGAAAGGAATCAAGAACAACATCACCGCTGCAGATATATCTCACGGCACCTATACCAGTCTTTGGAATACATCAATGCCCTACGAAAGCAACTTCATCCCCACCCGCATGGAAACAACCGAACAACTGGTGTTCATTCCTACTGAATTTGGTGTTCTCCATGCCGTGCGGACAGACGGAAGCGGCATTGCCTGGTCGCATAAAATCTCCCATTCGGCAATTACTTCCCTGAAAAATGCGGGAGAAGGGAAAGTTATCGTCATGACAATGGATGGTACAGTGACTTGTCTGGAATATCCCTTATAGAAAACAGTCATCCGCAGACGTCACGAATAACGCAGATTTCTTTAATCGTAAATCTGCGTTATCCGCGCCATCTGCGGATGAAAAATAATTCAGGAAAGTACGGGCAGATTATTCTCCGCCACCGCCACCTTCACCACCGCTACTCTTCACATCATCATTGCTGATGGTACGTGCAGCTTTCTTGACACTGGCTCTCAATTCACCAATGCGATAGCTAACACTTACACCAAAACGCTGACGAGTATATTTATTCCAGCTATCCTGTATAAAGCCTACACCTTCTATGCTTGAAGTCGGATGCTGATATTTCTTAAAGAAGTTACTAGCAAATGCCGACAAGGTCAGACGTTTCTTCAAGAATGATTTGTTTACACTCAATCCGTAGTCGAAGAAACTGCTGCCTTTCCCCTGCAACATGATCCAAGGTGTCTGACCATAAATATTCAGACTGATGCGCCAATCGTGAGGCAAAGACTGCTGGGCACCGCCATAAGCAAACAGATTCCAACCGTCATTCTTCAGTCCATTGGCACCTTCCAAATAAGTATAGTTACCATAAAGGTTTGCATAGATACGTGTATTGGAAGTTGCATTCCAGTTAATATAACCGCTCAGGCTGGCATTCCTGCTCTTACCAATATTCTGATAAGTAGAATAAAGCACTTCCTTACCGGTAGGATTCTGCAGGCCGAAAATTTCTGTATCCTTCACCTGTTCTGTCACCCGTTCAATACTGTTATTGGTAAAGCTATAGCGCGCTGAAAGGTTGATGTTAAACTTCTGCGTGAAGTTGCTGTAGCTCAAGTTAAATGAATGGCTCTTTTCGCTATCCAAATGAGAGTTACCCTGACTTATATTTGTAGGATTACTATCGTCCAGATAAGGATTCAAATACCAGATACCCGGACGGTAAATACGCATGTTATAACCAAAACGAAGATTAGACATATCTGTCAGCTTATAGCCAATACTTGCAGAAGGAACTAAATCATCAAAGTTCTTATCAAAGTTATCTCCCTTACCCAACAGATATTTCACCTCCTGCTTCGTATGCTCATAACGCACGCCAAGTCTTCCGGAAATCTTCTTCACTTTCAGTCCATATCCAAGGTATGCAGCCAAAATGTCATTCTGGTGTTTATAATGCGAGCTGTGATCATTGTCAAACTCATAATCAGCTTGAGTTGCTGACGCTTGTTCATAACGGTCATCTTCCGAAGAATTATCACGGAGAATATATTTCGCACCGGCTTCAAGAGTATGTATCTTGCCGATAGGCGTTGTATAATCAGCCTGGAAAGTATGTTCAGTAGTATTCTGGGATCCATCATTATGCTGATTTTTCATACGTTTCATAAAATCCTGCCAATCCGGAGCTACATCCTCCATATCATAATCATAAGTGGAGTATGAATCCGAACTTTCCGGTCTGGTATTGATTTTATAAGAGAAGGTCAACATACGATCTTTTACATGAAACATACGTTGGTAGTCAATGCCACCATCAATAGAATACCAGGAACTTTTGCTTCTATTGTTCGATACATATTGATACAGATCATCACCGGTACCGGGTATCGTCGCAAAAGTATTGCTCAAACCATTACTGTTATTTCCGCCACCCCATAGTCCAAACGACATAGTTATCAAACGCAAAGTATCAATCTCATAACTGGCTTCCATGCTGCCGGACTGGAAGTTACCATGTCCTTTGCTGTCACCACTATAATCCAAATCAGAAGAGCCGTCGGTTATATCGCCTACTGTACGGCGGGTACCACCGGAATAGCTGCGCGGACGATCATTGTAATTATAATTGTAACGGGCACTCACCGTCAGCTTACCGCTCTTAATCGTACCGAACAGACCGCCGCCGGCACCCATATTACTAACGTTTCCACTAAATGTAGCCGTGTAACCTTCCAGTCCGCTACCTACGGTAACAATATTCAGGATACCGCCCACACCTTCAGCATCGTACTTAGGGCCGGGATTAGTAATCACTTCGATATGTTTGATGGAATTGGCGGGCATACTTTTCAGTACTTCCGTCGGATTATTGCTCATCATATTGTTAGGTTTACCGTTCACATACACCTTAAAGCTACTGCTGCCGTTCACCTTAATATTATCTTCGCCGTCTACAGTTACCAAAGGCACTTTGCGAAGCATTTCCAATACAGAGTTTGACTTTGAGTCAGGATCATCCTGCACATTATATTCTATCTTGTCGATGTCTGCCTTTACCAGTGGTTTTTGGGCTACCACTTCTACTTGGCCTAGTTCATTGGAAGCATCTGTAATATACAGTGTTCCAAAATCGACAACCTTTTCTCCCGCCTTCACAGTGAAATCCTTCACAATAGTATTTCTACCAATAGAAGAAATAGTCATCACAAAATTCCCCGTCCCGGGAACTTTCTCCTGAAATTTACCTTTCATGTCCGTTACCAGCATTTTCAATGCATGGGCAGGCGCTTCTTTTTTCACGATTTTGATTGTGGCATAAGGTTCTCCCTCTTGAGTCAAAGAATCCAGTAAGACTCCTTTAATCTGAAATGGAGGTGCCGCATTCTGTGCCGCTACCAATGAGGATATTACCAACATTATAAGCAGCAAAGGGCATTTAATTTTCATTTCTGTTTTAGTTTGTTTGATGAATATTAGTTGACTGTTTTTGTATTAGACGTAACTTGTACCTATTTTGTCACAATGGAAGTGACAAAAGTAGGCTGTTTTTCTTGGACTACGAGGTTTTCGGAGTTAAAAAAACACAAAGAGAAGGGGATAATCCGTGCTTTTGTCTGTTTAGTAATCATTAAAAAACAACTTGATACATAAATGATAATTTAGCGGCTTCGCCGCTAAATTAAGTTACGAGCTACGAGCTACCAGTAACGAGTTGCTGCGCTGTACTCGTGGGTGAATAATAATTCGCCCGGCTATCACGCCGGAAGGTACTTGTCACTTGTAGCTTGTAGCTCGTTACTTATCGCGCAAAGCGCGATAAATTATCATTTTTGTACCAACTTATTTTTAAAGCGTTACTAAGGGAATTCCTTAGAAGGGATTTCTGACAGCAAGAATAACTTATAACAAATAGAAAAAAAGCAGCATGCAAACATTCACCGCAATCACACCGCCAAATCCACGAAGCACCCACCGGCGCAACGGACTCCGCCCGCCTGCAAAGAACAACGCATAGCACATATTCACGGCAATATTACTCACAATAGCCTGCATACAACAAGCTGTCACCACCACAACGGCAACGCCCGAACCCTGCAACAGGTTTAGGATAAACGGAGTGATATCACTCAGCCCGGCAATAAAAGATAAGACATTCAATCCACCCGTACCGGTATAAATCAAAGTATAATGTGTCACAATGGTGAATATCACAAACAGAACGGCAAAAATCAATGCAACTTTAAATTCCAACGGGTTACTGCTATCTTCTTCTTCAGCTTCTTCGCCCGTCACCGGAATCGGCTTACGCTTCCGATGCAGATACCAGGCCACACCCGCCGTAACGAAGGACATAATAAGGAGGTATGGATAAATTTCCGCAAGAATCGCCTTACTGAATATACCTATTAGTATAAGGAAACGAAGAAACATCATACTCACTGCCAACAACATTGCTGCGGCATATTCCGGCGCCTCCTGCGCAGGTGCCTTGCGACTCTTACGTGCCAGAACAGAAATAGTTGCCGTACTGCTATACAAACCACCTATAATACCGGATACCAGAATACCGGACTCATGAAATACATATCGTCTCAGCAGATAAGACAGATAAGAGATACCGGATACAACTACCGTAGCCAACCAAACGGTATAAGGGGTCAAATTAATGTCGGGTATCAGATTTTCATTCGGCAACATCGGTAAAATAATACCACTGATAGCGAGAAACTTGGCGAGAGTAATCATCTCGTCATTCTTCATCCGTTGTGCGAGTTCCGTAAAAGTATGCTTCAATTCGGTAAAGAGCAATACCGTCACAACCACCATCACGTAAAACCAGGAAGGTTGTGTGGCTACAATAGGAGCAATACAATAAGTGATGAGTGCGATAATAATGGTAGTAACCCCGAATACATGGAACTGAGATTGTTTAACGTAATAATTCAATCCCAGCAGCAGTCCCAATATAGCGCCACCTCCCATAAACAAGCGGTAATCCACCGGATCAAGAATATAAAGCAGATACCCCAAAATACCTATAAAAGTGAACGTGCGGTCCGTACCGAACAACGTTGTCTCCCCTTCACGCTTCAAACTGATTTTCCGCTGTGAAAGTCCTATCAATAAAGAAAACAAAGTCACCAATACAAAGGTCACCAGTTCTCTAGGCAGGTATTCATAAAGTTTCTCCATTTCGTCCTCTGAATATACTTGATTAGCAACCATTTGCAAGGAGTTAACTTCCTGTCAACAAGAAGTTAAGAGTTAGTCAACAAGGAGTTAACTTCTTGTTGACAGGGTATTAAGGCCTTACCAAGCGGTATATGGATGCTTCATCAGTTGCGAGTTATAGTAACGGACGTCACCTGTTACTTCCCGCCCTATAAAATCCGGTTTTTCAAAAGTCTCGTCTTCCGAAGCCAGTTCCACTTCAGCAACCACCAGACCTTCATTTTCACCGTAGAACTCATCCACCTCAAACGTATGCCGTCCGCTACGCACCAGATAACGAGTTTTATCAATAACACCCGGTTCACAAAGTTTCATCAGTTCCTCCGCTTCATTCAATGGAATCTCTTTTTCCCACTCATATCGGCTGAGTCCCGAGGCATCGGAAGCACCTTTTATCGTAAGATATCCCTTTCCGTTACGGATGCGCACCCGCACGGTCCGGCCTCTTGCACTACTGATATAACCTTGTACAATACGGCTTTGTTCATACGCCCTCGATTTGTACTCCCCCGTCACGAGGAATTTCCGTTCTATTTCTTGCGACATCTATTCGTTATTTCCCTAAGAACGAGTATCCTATCAGCATCACCAGCACCAGTATCAATGCAGATACACCAATAATCAACAACACTTTCTTAGCTTGTTCTTCTTCTTTCTGGCTATGCATAGCCTTTTTCTTACTCTTTCCCATAATGTGTTCTTAGTATTAAAGTTCAACTGATAACAAAGTAACATGAAATTCGGGAAGATTCCAAAAGAAAAGAGGAAATTTATTTGTAACAAGCTAATATCTGAACCATACCCGAACCGTATCTGAGCCGTACTTGCTCCGTACGTTCTTCGGTTAGAGGTACCTCTGAGCGAAGAATGTACGGAGTTGGTACGGAGCAAGTGCGGTTCAGATACGGTTCGGGTATGGCAGAGAGGTATCTTGAACTACCTATAGGTAGTTAGTTAACTACTACGTAGTAAGTGTCCAACTACTTACGGGCAGTTTAGTATTTACTAGGTAGTAGTTTTTCGACGCTCTAAGCAAAACAAGGTCAAATGGTACTTTTACCTTAAACAAACTATCCGTTTTTTGCTTCCCACCTTAAATAAATATGTAAATTTGTGATATAATTCATAAAAGTCATGAAACAAAAGACATTACTACAAATATATCTGTTATCTATCATCTTGCTACATTGTTTTTGTGGATGCAAGGAGCAAGCCTATCCCGAAACCTTAGTATTAATAGATTCCCTCTCCGGCACAAATCCGGACAGCGCAATGATCGCACTATCTGCGATAAGAGAAAAAATGGGAGCAGAAAACCGACATACACAAATGTACTATCAATTGCTGTGCATCAAAGCTACAGACAAGGCATATATTCCCCACACCTCAGACAGCTGCATACTCCAGCTAATAGAGTATTACGAACAAAAGAAAGAAAAAAGACATCTGCCGGAAACCTACTACTATGCCGGTCGTGTCTATAGGGACTTAGGAGATGCACCACAGGCTTTGGATTACTATCAGAAAGCGCAACATGCTTCGCAAGACAGCAAGGACTATAAATTGATTAGCAGAATTTACAGTCAGATGGGGACATTATATGTATACCAAAGAGTATACGATGAAGCGTTATCCGTTTTCAAAAAGAGCCATTATTATGAGATCTTATCGAATGACACTATCGGGCAAATATATAGTTTGCGCGACATCGGGCGCGCATTTACAGGATGCAACAAAGCCGACAGCGCCCTCTTCTATTATGAAAACGCATACCAACAGGCACAGAATAGGGGAAACGCTCACCTGACAGGTGTTATCTCCGGAGAACTCACCAGCCTTTATACGCAACTGGGAATGTACGCGGAAGCAGAAAAAGCGATACGCGCTTCCCTACAGGCAAAGAAGACAAAGAATTTAGCTCCCCGTTTCTCTACAACAGCCGATTTATACTTTCAAACAGGTAATTTAGATTCCGCCGCTTACTATTATCGTAAGTTATTGGAATTCGACGATTATTACAGTAAGCAGGGAGGCTATGAAGGCTTAGGCAATATATGCAGACAAAGGCATCAATACAAAGAAGCCTTAGACTATATTGAACTGTATTTGGCATATACAGATTCTATAAAGAAGCGTACTGATACCGAAACCATACGTAAAATGCAATCATTGTACAATTATCAACTAAAAGAAAAAGAAAACAAAAAGCTCAAAGACATAAACACTAAACAAAAAGCGAAGGTAACGTTTCTAATATTCATCCTCATGCTATCCACAATAAGCATTTTTTCCTATTCTCAATATTCTAAACGAAAGAAAGAAAAAAAGAAAGAGCGGCAAAGGAGACTGGAAGAGGCAAAAGAAAGGCAATATAAAAAAAGCATCCAATTCATTGAGGAAAATGAAGAGCACATTCATAATCTGAAACTACAACTACAAACGGCTAAATCAGAAAAGGACCAATTGCATCAAGAGTTAATTGAGGCACAAAAGGAGTTGTTTGAAAACACCAATAAACAAATAGAGGCAGAACAAAAAGAACAAGCCCTTTCAGAAGCAAGCCTAAAGCAGTCTGACATTTATATCTTCTTCCATCAAGCCGCTAAGAATAATACCAAAATAGGAACCACTGATTGGACGGCTTTGCAAACAGCAGTAGACTATGCATACAAAGACTTCTCTAAACGACTTTGTGCACTTTACCCTCAAATAAGCAAGCAGGAACTACACATATGCCTATTACTCAAGATTTCAATACCAGCCACCGGCATTGCCAACCTGACCATGCGTTCAAAACAGGCTGTGACTTCTTCCCGTAAGAAACTATACGAGAAGATTCACGGACGGCAAGGCAGTCCTGAGAAATGGGATCAATTCATACAAGCATTATAGGGGCAAAAGTGCCTCTATTCATGGCTGAAGAGCAAAACCGTACTAAAACCGTACAAGAAGTTTAAACCATCTTCACCGTTTCAGCCTATATTCGTGACCAAAATCATTAAACAACAAAAATTATGAATAGAGAGTTGATCACATTGGCATGTATCGTTATGTCATTCGTTTCTTTTGCAGGAAATAAAGGAAATTGGAACTTACAGGAACAAAAAGACATTAAGGTAATAGAAAGAAGTTTAGGGGAGGACTTGCGTTCAATTCCATATCTCCCAAGCCTTTCTCATGATGGTAACACTATCTATATTTATTCAGATGTTTGTTTTGAAGATTTGCAAGTCACCATACTTGATGAATCAAGAGAGATTACCTATTCAGACATCATAAACGTGTTCGAAAATCAATATTATTCCTTTCTGTTTAGCCCTACAAAGAAAGGTACATACACTATTGAGTTGACAAACAGCGAGCACTCATTTTGGGGAGAATTCATACTTTATTAATTTCAATAATATCCTATATGAAGAAATTGCTATGTATCGCACTTGTGTGTTGCGTTGGAACTTATGTACATGCGCAAAACAAAATCAAGTATACTTATGACAATGCCGGGAACCGTATAAAAAAGGAAATAGTCTTATCATCCACAAGAAGTATACTTTCGGAAGAGGATGAACAAGCACCCTATATCGAAGAAATGCTGAATCATGAAATAAAAATCTATCCTAATCCGACAAAAGGGATTCTAAATATCAAGATTGCAGGACAAAACAAGGTTAACGGACAAATTAGTATTTATAATATTGTTGGGAAACTAATTGAGAAAACGGAATTGTCTGATAGTAATCAAACTTTTGATCTCAGTGCACAACCCAATGGCATTTATATCATGCAAATTAAGATTGAAGATAAAGTATCTAGTTGGAAAATTATAAAAGAATAACAATAAGACGATATGGACAAAATTAAACTCAAAATAGCCATTATCTTGGCTACAATATTCTTCTCCGGCAATACCGCTGCCCAAACCACTATGAAAGAGCTTATCGGGCTCCCCATTGACAGTGTAGGCTTTAGTATAACAATGGATAGTACCGATATTAGGAACATTCCTGAAACACCTAAATTACGACAAGCGACAACCAGAATAGCAGGAAGTGAACTTCACCCACACATTCCGACCTCTTATTCTATTGATAAAACTAAGGATGTAGGTGAAATGCCATGTAACTCTACCGTTTCGCCTACAGGCGCAATGACCATCAACGTACCCATAGAAGCATACCAAAGCCCTGATGGCTTCACACCGCAAATTTCATTAACTTATAATAGTTTATCCGGTAATGGTCCATTAGGCTGGGGGTGGAATATTGCCGGAACATCTGTCATATCCAAAGGGAATAAGTTGATGTATTATGACAACCAAACAAGCGGAACAAATATCGGGAACTACCTTACTACAGTATTCTATATTGACGGGCAAAGGCTGATTCTAACCGGCTTATCAGGTATGCAACTGGTATATCAGACGGAACAAGGTAACATCAAGGCATATGGCAAGTTCGCAGGAACAGCAGACATTGCCAGTTTTGAAGTAGTTTTCCCTGACGGAAGACGGGCAATATACAGTATCTACGACCAAATAAACTACCATATATCACAAATGACTGATAAATCGGGAGCAGTAATCAATTACACCTATACTAAAATCGGCAATCACTACAGAATAGAAAAAATAACTTATGGTAAGAGCAAACAAGCGTGGATATCATTCCTGTATACTTCACGCCCATCCGAAACACAAAGGATATTTAATGCCGGAAAAGAAATCACTTACGATTATCAGCTCTCATCTATCACCACCAACCTATACGGTTCTGCAATAAGAACATACTCATTAACATACACAGCGAGCGGATATGTGTCACTCATTTCGCAAATATCCTGCACCGCATCCGGCAAATCTTTAAATCCCCTGAAATTTTACTACGGAGACAACAAGCAAGTCAAATCTTTCGACAAAAGAGAGACCCAGTTAATGCACTGGTATAATTTCGAGGAAGCAAATCAAGTACGCACCACTAAAGGCAAATTTGATTATGGCACGGAAAATGACGGTATCATCATGTTGCCTAACAAAGCTTCTTATGTAGAATATTACAGAAAATCCGGTACATTTCATCATTCACGCAATTATTTTGAAAACCAATATACGGGAGACGAAACTATCATCGTAGCTACCGGACTTAGCGGTGACCTTGCCATGTATAATCCTGAATTGAAAACAGAAGCAGGCTTTGTCGATATATTCTGCATGGATTTAGATAAGTTTGATGGAGAAGAAATCGTGAAAGTCAATAACTACGTCTCAGGCGATGCGGACAAGATCGATTTTCACGTATATACAAGCAATCCATATTCCGGAATAGCTAAAAAATATACACGCTCCTACAGTTTCAACACCCTATTAGACCATAGAGGAACCAAGAGTATCAATCCTAAATATTACTTTACAGGAGACTTTAACGGAGATGGAAAGATGGAGGTGTTGGTCGTCTCAGCATACAATGCAATGGACAAAGGGGCACCAAGCAAATGCTATATAATAGACTTAGAGAACAATAAAATATTATATGAAGGCAGTCCTTTTTCATTTTGGCTGGCATTCCCTGCTTATCAAGACAAAAACATAAGCGGTGAAGAAGCATACGCTCGTTCCAATAAATTATATACCATAGACTATGATGGAGATGGAAAAACAGATTTATGCTTAATAAATGACAGTGGAACTACTATCTTTTCATTCTACGGTACAGGCTCAGATATCAGTAGTTGCAGTGCCATTACGACTGACAGTCAACTGAACAATTCGATGCTACGCGACAGGGAACTCTTATTGGGTGAATTTAACGGAGATGGTAAATCTGATTTCATCCTTTCGCCATTGAAAAACAACGGTTCAACCTGGAGCATCTTTTCCTCAAGAGGCAATGGGCTCTGGGACAGAAAGGATATTTCTATCACATCAAAAATTGAAACATCTAAATTCATACTGCAAGATATGAATTTAGACGGGCAAACGGATTTAGTCGAAACATACGGTAGTTCCAGCAATGTATCACTGGTAACGTATTTTATCTCGAATCAAACTTTTAAAGGCTCAAACAGCACAACTGTACCCAAAGAGACAGTTTTAATTCCGACAAATATACAAAGCCGTAATTATTACAGCAATCTTATCAGTTTAAGGACAGGTGGCATCGCATCCAGATTATCTTATAGGAACGATGATTCCAAAAATAGATTATTGACAGGATTCATCAATAGTTACGGCGTTATAACTAAAGCCGGTTATCAACAACTGAACGATGAAACCACCCCTCTATACACTCCCGGGGCAGGCGCAGAGTTTCCTTATCAAAATTTTCAAGGAGGATTAACAGTGTGCTCAAAGCTGGTGGCTTATAACAATGGAACTTTACTACACGACCTTAACTATTCATACACTAATGCAATTATTCACAAACAAGGGCTTGGCTTCAAAGGATTTGAAGAAATACATATTTATGATAATGTTACCGGCAAGTATAGTTCGCAAACATTTGACCCTCTTCGTTTTTCTGTCCTGATAGAAGATGATTCTGACGGATTATCAAATAAATACACATATAGTATTTCTACTGCATCAAACAAAATCACAAATATATTACTTACACAGAAAACGACAACCGACAAGTCCAGAGACCTGTCAACAACAGGGCAATACAAATATGATACATACGGCAATATTACTCAAGAAATAATCAATTATGGCAATGGACTTTCCGCAACAAAGAATAACACCTACCAAAATATTACAAATGATTCTATATATATATTAGGACTGCCACTTACTGAACAAACAATAACCACACGCAACGGAGGAACATATGCGGGTCGTACAGTAATAATGTATAATACCCGATATTTCCCTATTTCAAAGATGTATTATGCAGCAAATATAAATAAGATAAAAGAAGAAAGATTTGAGTATAATACAGCTAATCAATTGATAAGGACCAGAACCAAATACTACTCTTCTCCCAATGAACAAATTGTCGGGTATGAATATAACCCAAATGGGGAACTTAGCGGTAAAACTAACCCGCTCGGCTTAAAAGAGACATATAGTTATAATTATAGAGGATTATTAAGCGCAATTCAAAATCACAAAAAACAAAAGACTACTTTTGCCTACGACCCGTGGGGCAGGAGAATAAAAACGACCTATGCTGACGGAACCATTGCAACCAGTACAGCTGTTTGGACTTCCTCTCCCGAAAATGCTTTATTGGTTATCAATGAGAGTACCACCGGACAACCAGACACGCAAACATATTTGGACGCTCTTAACCGTGAAGTCAGAGCCGGAGAGAAATGCTTAGACGGACAATACCTGTATGTAGACACCCAATATGACAACAAAGGACGGATATCCAAGACTTCATATCCTTGTAAAGGGACTCCGAATTTATGGCAAACCTATAGTTACGATAATTATGACAGAATCACTAAGATAACTTACAACACAGCCAAACAAGACACTTATTCTTACAGTGGCCTGACAACAACAAGTGTAATCAATGGCATATCGACCCAAAGGACATACAATGCAATGGGAGACTTGACAAAAGTTGAGGATGCAAGTGGTTCCGTTACCTATAACTATCGTCCTGACGGGCAATTATCTTCAATTGTCGCTCCGGGCAATGTCACCACCTCTTTTGGTTACGACACATACGGGCGACAAAACAAGCTGACAGACCCCAGTGCAGGAAGTACCACATTCGCTTATGATGCGGCAGGTAATGTCAGTACCAAGACTGACGCCAATAGCAAAGTCACCCGCATGACATACGATACATACAACCGTTTGACAAAACTTGAATATGTGGGTGAACTGACTACCAACTATACTTATAATGCAGATGGCATGATTGTATCCGAACAGAGCAATAATGGAACATCCAAGACTTATACATATGATGATCTATTCCGCTTATCTGTGGAAAAAGAGGCAATAGTCGATGGGAAGTGGTTACAGAAGAGTTATCTTTATAACAACGGCAATGTTTCCTCTATAAACTATCTGTCACAATCCGGCAATATCACAACAGAGCATTTCAAATATACGAATGGGAATCTATTCGAAATCAAACTCAACGATTCTATCTCTATTTGGAAACTGACCGGAGAAAACAGTCAAGGACTACCGACCGCTTATACCACGGGAACATTAAGCCGTACTCAAACGTATGACACTGATGGAAGGGTAACATCTATCATCGCTAAAAAAAATACGACTTTCATACAAAACTTCGGATGCAGTTTTATTGCAACGACCGGCAATTTGGACTGGAGGTCGGATGCAAAACGAAACTTGAAAGAAAATTTCGGATATGACAACCTAAATCGTCTGACAGCCTTTGCCAATCAGGCGGTAACTTATGACATCAAAGGAAATATCACGAATTCAAGTGGTATAGGCAAGTTTGAATATAGTGCAAGCAAGCCCTATGCAATTGAAACAGTAACTCCTTCAGGCAACGCCATACCCTTGCGTAACCAGACGATAGCATACAATGCTATGCTACGCCCTGCATCCATTACAGAAAATGGATATACGGCTACGTTCACCTACAATGGAGATGCTGATCGCGTCAAGATGTTATTAAAGCAAGGTACTGCTGAAAAATTGACCCGATATTATGTAGGGAACAAATATGAACTGGACAAAACTGCTAACAATACTAAAGAAAAACTTTATGTAGGTGGTGACGCATATTCCGCCCAGGCTGTTTTAGTAAAAAATGGCAGCGGAGCATGGAATATTTATTATCTTTGTCGCGACTATCTGGGCAGTATTACACAAATCACAGATGCTTCCGGTAATATTGTACAGGAATTGAGTTATGACGCTTGGGGGAAACTTCGCAATCCGGCCACACATACCCTTTATGCAGCAGGTAGCGAACCGGAACTTTTTTTAGGCAGAGGATATACCGGGCACGAGCATCTTGCGGTCTTTGGTTTGATTAATATGAATGCCCGACTATACGACCCGGCATTAGGACGTTTCCTAAGCCCTGACCCTTATGTACAGAACCCGGATTTCAGTCAGAATTTCAATCGTTACAGCTATTGTTTAAATAATCCGCTAATATATGTAGACCAAAATGGTGAATGGTTCCTTATAGATGATTTAATCGCTGCTGCTATCGGTGGTATATTCAATGTAATAGTTAATGCCGTACAAGGTAATATACATAGTGTAGGACAAGGATTCGCCCTCTTTGGGACAGGAGCGGCTTCTGGATTTGTAACCATCTATGCAGGACCAATTGCCGGAGCGGCGGTATTAGGAGCAACAAATAGCATTGTCAATCAAGGATTCAACAATGGTTGGGGTAACATAGATTGGATGCAGGTTGGCAGTTCAGGTATAATGGGAGGAGCAACTTCTTATCTAGGGGGAAATTTAGGTAGCTATTTAGCGAAACCAATTAGCAAATTAACAGAAGGTATTGCGAGTCCTATACTAAAAGAGGTTTTGACACAAGGAACATTAAACTCTGCTACAGGTTTTGGTTTAGGTACGGCTATGGCCTTAGGTTCAGGTGCTGATCTTGGAGAAGCATTAAAGCAAGGAGGCCAAAGTGCTGCATTAGGATTAATGTCTGGCATAATGAATGGCACTGCCAAAGGATACCAAACTGCCAGACAAAATAAAATTAGTCCTTGGAATGGAGAACCTACCGAAGGGCATCATTCAGATCCTAAATTCATGGGTGGAGATCCTAAACAGGATTTAACTCCTATGAGCAAATCTCGTCATAAACAATTACATAAAGATATGAACGATTATCTAAAAGAACAGAAAGACATGAATGGGAATCATATGCGCCCCCAAAGAGGGAATTCAGGAAAAGACATACAAAGAAATTTCGATAGACAACAACGGATTGATGCTTTAAAAGGTTTTTACAACAAACATCCATTGAAATATTGGGATCCGAAATTCGATTTTTACAGAAATAATAAAATGATGAAGCAATGGAGACCGTGGTAGCTAAAATAATATCTGTACCAGATACAGAATATATGTATGATAATGAAAACAGACCGGGCATATGCCCGGTCTGCCATAATACATTAGAAAAGATACCTGATATTCATTATAAAGTCGCTAAAAAGAGAGCTGATATATTGCTCACGTACGACGGCTATTATATTGTTACAGAGAAATTCAAAGAGTTTTGCAAAGAAAACAAATACTCCAATATTACTTTTACAAAACTTGCAGATTCTGCCGGGTACTACTTTTTCATGCCACATGAAATTTACAAATTAGACTACATACACCGGAAGACTAGATTTTTAAATAAAAGAGAATGCTGTGGCAGCTATGATGAAATCATTGGAGCAACCCCCGCATACAAACTATTAAGCTTTTCTACCCAATCTGATGATTTTATCAATCGTTCGGAATACTTTTTTGGTACTAAAGGATGTAAGGAGCCTCTCATTATTATAGGAATAAAAACGCAACAAAAGATGAAAGCATCTGGTTTAAAAGGTATAAGTTATAATAACGTATATTCTATTGAAATTACCTATGGAAAGCCCAAACCCATAGATGAAGTGACCTTGCAAGATATGCAGGAAAATCCAATCTGGGTATTCGCATTAGATGAAGAAGACTCTGAGGAGATAGATGAGACCTGGCAAAAGCCAATATTAAATTACGACAACGTAACACACGAATTAGTCGAAGCGTATATCCTGATGAAAAGTACAGACGGGCAGTATGACATATCAGCAAATCTGGATATAAAAAAAGAAACGCTAGATGATGTCACTTACTGGGAGCCGGAACAGGAATGTTGGATTCCGATAGACAACATCAAGAATTACAAAGGATTGAAATTCATTGCTATTCCCAAAATCGAGAAAGAATCCGATGTTATCTTCGAATTTGACGATACGAGAAATACATTTTGTTCCATAAAAAGTCGGGGACAGTCAAAAGCCGAGAAAAGGAATCTGTTTTCTTTCTTTTCATCACTGTTTAGAAAAGAATAATTCAGAATTGTATAGCATGATGAGAATAGAGAACAAACAAATAGAAGTAGTGGATTTAGATTTTCTTAAAAGAGAACCTAATGCAATCATTGATACCCGGAACTATGACTTGTATTCAAGTTTGTCGATTAAACAATCCATTATTGATACGCTCGACCTATCAGCCTTTCACTTTTATTCAGAAGTAATCATTCATGATTGCGTCATTCGGGAGGTCAAGCTTTCCTACTGTTGGTTCATAGATGGACTAGAGTTTATGAATAATATAATCACGCAAGGAACAACATTCGAAGCCGGAGGACATAACAAAAAAAAATATATAATGAAAGAGAATATATTCCACGGCTTTCTGAATTTCTTCGACTGCCAATTCGAGGATACGATTCATTTCTCTAACAACATACTATTGGAAGGATGCAACCTGTTAGGGAATAAAGGGGAGGGATATGAAACCATATTTGATAATGGAATTATTCAGGATGGAAATATAGGAAGGCTCGATTTGGAATAATGAACATCCTACAATGTATATCAAGCAAATCCTACAACGTGAGAGAATCATAACCGTACACGGTACTCATACAAAAGATGTAAAAAAATTAGGAGGTAACAAATGATTAAAGAAGTGACATTATCTAAAAAAGAGTATGACTATCTTATACATTCTCTTTTAAAAGGACATGAGAATTTAATAAATAAAATCAAATTCTTCAATTCAACAGATTCTATAAAACTCTATTTAGATGAAGATACAGCATATGAAATCCGTGAATTGGCAAGTGATGAAGTCGCATTGCATTTTGATGAGAATTATGAGCCAACAGAAGAAGGATGGATATTAGAACATTTTATTGACAAGTTTTACTTTGAATAAATTTCCGCCGCAGCGGATGTTCTTCATTCGCTGCGACGGATGGACGGAGAATAACATAAAACAAGGTTCCAATTTTAAGAACCCAATATGGAAAAGACAATTGATAAAAATATTATATTGTTTAATATTGCACTTGAGTATGACTTTATAGACATCTCTATCATTACTTCTTGGGCTGATAACTATATTCTAAATAATGAAATAGATGTAACCGATTATTTCATTATTGAATTATCATGGGCTCATACGAAAGAACGTATCCAAGAGCTTTTAATGGATGAAATTTATAAAAGACAAATTTTGTCTCTAAAAATTTCTGGTAACTTATTTTTTTTCTATTTGAAGCAATATGATTTATCTTCCATTACGAACGTTATATTTGTGATAGACACACTATGGGGATTGACTAATGAAGTGGAATTTACTCAAAAAGAACTAACATCAATCTATTATATAGACGAGTGTCGTGACGAATATCTTGAAGGCATCATGAGTTTCAGCAAAGTCAGAGAAGCATTGCTTCTATTGTTAGAGCAGCCCAATATAGATAAAGACACGCATGATCGCCGGAAAACCGCCATGCGTAATCTTTTGGAAGAGTATTCTTGTGACAAAGTCAACACGATGGACTTTTGCAACAAAATCTATGAATGGTATGATATTGGCGACTATAAGGACGGAGCAGATCTAAATGAAAAGAAATGGCTTGATGAATTGAGCACAATAGCCGGACGATATTCTGAATTTAGCGAAGACCACAAGCCTGACCCGAAAGCTTTTACGACAGAATCAGACATAAAAGCAAAAGTCAGAGAGATACTAAAGCATATTCAACCGGAATGAGAGCAAGAATGTCAACATAAAAACAAAAAATGAAAGAAGTCGATACGAAAGGAGTAAACAACAATAATGTATATTCTATTGAAATTACCTATGGGAAGCCCAAACCCATAGATGAAGTGACCTTGCAAGATATGCAGGAAAATCCAATCTGGGTATTCGCATTAGATGAAGAAGACTCTGAGGAGATAGATGAAACCTGGCAAAAGCCAATATTAAATTACGACAGCGTAACACACGAATTAGTCGAAGCATATATCCTGATGAAAAGTACAGACGGGCAGTATGACATATCAGCAAATCTGGATATAAAAAAAGAAACGCTAGATGATGTCACTTATTGGGAGCCGGAACAGGAATGTTGGATTCCGATAGATAATATCAAGAATTACAAAGAATTGCAATTCATTGCTATTCCCAAAATCAAAAAAGAATCCGATGTTATCTTCGGATTTGATGATACGAGAAATACATTTTGTTCCATAAGAAGTCGGGGACAGTCAAAAGCCGAGAAGAGGAACCTGTTTTCTTTCTTTTCATCACTGTTTAGAAAAGAATAATTCAGAATTGTATAGCATGATAAGAATAGAAAACAAACAAAATGTTTTTTAAAGAATACGTTTTTGTGAGAAAAGTGTTCTTTGCAAAAGACGTTTCTTTAGGAAATACGTCTTTTACAAAGAACAATATAGCTTTCCCTTCACGCTATTGAAAACAAAGAATGGGCATCACTTTCATCCATCAAGTGACACCCATTCTCTTTATATGGAAATAAAATTTATTCCTCTTGTCCCGCAAATTCCATCAGATACGCTTTGATGAAGCCATCTATCTTGCCATCCATCACTCCGTTGACATCCGAAGTCTGGAAGTTGGTTCGGTGGTCTTTTACGCGGCGGTCATCAAATACATAGCTTCGTATCTGCGAACCCCATTCGATTTTCTTCTTTCCGGCTTCCACCTTGGCTTGTTCGGCCATGCGGTGCTGAAGTTCCTTATCATACAGAATGGAACGTAACTGGCGCATTGCATTCTCGCGATTCTTGGGTTGGTCGCGGGTTTCCGTATTTTCAATCAGGATTTCCTCTTCCTCGCCCGTATACGGGTCTTTGAACTGATAACGCAGACGAACTCCGGATTCCACCTTGTTCACATTCTGCCCACCGGCACCACTGGAACGGAAAGTATCCCAGGAGATATTGGCGACATTGATGTTTACCTCAATGGTATCATCAACCAGCGGAGTTACAAAAACAGAAGCAAAAGAAGTCATACGCTTGCCCTGCGCATTGTAAGGAGATACACGCACCAGGCGATGCACACCATTCTCCCCTTTCAGATAGCCATAGGCATAATCACCTGAAATCTCGATAGTACAGGTTTTGATACCGGCTTCATCCCCTTCCTGCAAGTTAGAAATGACAGCCTTGTAGCCATTGGTTTCGGCATAGCGCAAATACATACGCATCAACATGCTTGCCCAGTCCTGGCTTTCCGTGCCACCGGCACCGGAGTTGATTTTCAACACACAGTCCATCTGGTCAGCTTCATCACGAAGCATATTTTTCAGTTCAAGCTCATCAATGGCAACGGAAGCTTTGGCATAAGCTTCATCTATCTCTTCCTCGGTTACAAGTTCGTCCTTATAGAAGTCAAAGGCCAATTGCAATTCATCCGATAATGTCTTTATTTCATTATAACCGGCTATCCACTGTTGCAAACCTTTCACCTTCTTCATTTGTGCCTCAGCCGTCTTCTGGTCATCCCAAAAACCCGGAGCCTGCGTGCGCAACTGTTCTTCTTCTACCTGGATCTTCTTTCCTTCGATGTCCAGATAGCGGTAGAGTGCCTCGGTGCGCTCTTTAATGCTTTTCAGTTGTTCTATGGTAATCATAATCTATGAAAATAAACCTTCTTATTTAAAATATTTACTTTTTGAGTGCAAAGGTATGAAAAAAACGCATATTTTTGCAGTTATCAATCTAATAAGTCAGCTTATGAACAAACTATTCCGACAAATTGGTTTAACGTTTATCCTACTGGTAGCGATAAGCTTAGGTAGTTGTACGTCGAAGTACAGCTACGAAACAGTACCCAACGATCCGCTGAAAGCGCGTATCTACACTCTGGACAACGGTCTGAAAGTCTACATGACTGTAAACAAGGAAACTCCGCGCATACAAACGTACATCGCAGTACGTGTAGGTGGTAAAAACGACCCCGCAGAAACGACCGGATTGGCTCACTATTTCGAGCACCTGATGTTTAAAGGTACCACAAACTTCGGTACTCAGAACTATGAAATTGAAAAGCCTTTGCTGGACCAGATCGAAGAACAATTCGAAGTTTATCGCAAGACTACGGACAGCCTTGAACGTAAAGCCATTTATGCAAGAATTGACAGTATCTCCTACGAAGCGTCCAAATATGCCATCCCCAACGAATATGACAAACTGATGGCTGCCATCGGTGCCAACGGTACAAATGCCTACACCAGTTTCGACGTTACTTGCTACACGGAAGACATCCCCAGCAATCAGATTGACAACTGGGCAAAAATTCAGGCAGAACGTTTTGAGAATTGCGTAATCCGCGGTTTCCACACTGAGTTGGAAACGGTTTACGAAGAAAAGAACATGTCGCTGACCCGCGACCCGCGCAAAGTTTACGAAGCAGTGCTTTCTTCTCTTTTCCCACACCATCCGTATGGAACACAAACCGTACTTGGAACTCAGGAAGACCTGAAGAATCCTTCCATCACCAACATCAAAGAATATTATAAGAAATGGTATGTGCCCAACAACATGGCTATCTGCCTTTCCGGTGATTTCGATCCCGACCAGATGATTGCAACCATTGATAAATATTTTGGTGGTTTGAAACCGAATACTGATCTGCCGAAACTGGACCTGCCGAAAGAGACCCCGATTACAACACCTGTTGTACGTGAAGTTATCGGCCCGGATGCCGAAAGCGTTGCTCTTGCATGGCGCTTCCCCGGAGCAGCCGACAAAGATGTGGAAACTTTACAAGTAGTTTCCCAGATACTCTATAACGGACAAGCCGGTCTGTTCGACCTTGACCTGACACAACAGCAGAAGACGTTAAGCTCTTATTGCTATCCTATGACCATGAGCGATTACAGTGCACTGTTGATGCAGGGACGCCCCAAACAAGGACAGACTCTGGACGAAGTGAAAGACCTCATGCTGGGTGAACTGAAGAAACTCCGCGACGGCGACTTCGACGAAAAGATGCTGGAAGCCAATATCAACAACTTCAAACTGTATCAGATGCAGCAGTTGGAAAACAATGACGCACGTGCCGACATGTTCGTTGAGTCATTCGTAAACGGCAGCGACTGGGCAGACGAAGTAACCTCCCTCGACCGTATGTCAAAGCTGACCAAGAATGACATCGTAGCCTTTGCCAACAAATATCTGAAAGATGATAACTATGCCGTTATCTACAAAAGACAAGGTAAAGACCCGAATGAAAAGAAGATGCCGAAACCCGAAATCACTCCTATTGTGATGAATCGTGACACTGCCAGTACCTTCTTGAAAGAAATACAGGCAAGCGTAGTGACTCCTATCGAACCGGTATTCCTGGACTATTCCAAAGATCTTACCCAACTGAAAGCAAAATCGGATATTCCTGTACTTTACAAACAGAATACAACGAATGATATTTTCCAGTTGATTTACCTCTTTGATATGGGTAACAACAATGACAAGGCACTCGGTACCGCTGCCCAATATCTGGAATACCTCGGTACTGCCGACATGACTCCGGAAGAGGTTAAGAGCGAATTCTATCGTCTTGCGTGCTCATTCTTTGTATCTCCGGGTAGCAAACGTACTTATGTCGTACTCTCCGGCCTCAACGAAAATATGCCTGCTGCCATGGCTCTCTTCGAAAAACTGTTGGCAAATGCCCAGGTTAATAAAGAGGCTTATGCAAATATGGCTAACGATATTCTGAAATCCCGCAAGGACGCTAAGCTGAATCAGATGCAAAACTTCTCGCGCCTGGTGTCTTATGCCACTTATGGTCCGAAATCTCCGGCAACCAATCTGCTGACCGAAGCTGAGCTGACTTCTATGGATCCGCAACAGCTTGTGGACCGTATCAAACAGCTGAGCAGCTTCAAGCACCGTATTCTTTACTATGGACCAAGCAACCAGGATGACCTGCTTGCCATCATTAATAAAGAGCATCAGGCACCGGAAGCTTTGAAAGAAATTCCTGAAGGAAATAACTTTGAAGCACTATTGACGCCGGAAACGAAAATTTTCATTGCTCCGTATGATGCTAAACAAATCTATATGTCGCAAATCTCCAACAAGGGAGAGAAATTTGATCCTGCTGCTGAATCCGGTCGTCAACTGTATAACGAATATTTCGGTGGCGGCATGAATTCCATCGTATTCCAGGAAATGCGCGAAAGCCGCGGTTTGGCTTACTCGGCATGGGCCGGTATGTTGAAGCCAAGTTATCTGACAGATCCTTATACTCTCCGCACCCAGATTGCTACGCAGAATGACAAGATGATAGATGCCATCAATACATTCAATGACATCATCAACAATATGCCTGAATCAGAAGCAGCCTTCAAACTGGCTAAAGACGGCATGATTGCCCGCATGCGTACCGACCGCACCATCAAGATGGATGTTATCTGGGATTATATCAGCGCTCAATATCTGGGACAGAATGTAGACAGCCGTATCAAGCTGTACAACGATGTGCAGAACATGACGTTACAGGATGTTATCGACTACCAGAATAAATGGATCAAGGGACGCACCTATACATACTGTATCCTTGGTGACAAAAAAGAGCTGGATATAAATGCTTTGAAAAAAGTAGGTCCGGTAATTGAACTGAAACAGGAAGATATCTTCGGATATTAATATATCTGAGCAGTAAAACAGGGAAGGGTTGCATTGTCATGTAACCCTTTCTTTTTTTATAATTTCTACCGGTTCTATTTATAAATACTCTTTATTACACAAAAAGTCCACCCTCCCCGCACTGTGATTACGTACATTTGCCCCGTATTCTAATTTGTATCACATATCTAAAAGAGTATAAGACAGACCATGAAACGTTTATTCATCTTTATTATGGGAGTAATGATGGCTGTGGTAGCCACGTCCCGCACGTTCGACATGAAACAATTGGGGGCTGATGCCAAAGGCATCAAGCCATGTACGAAACTGATTAACCAGACTATTGAAAAAGCAGCTTCGGAAGGAGGTGGAACCATCTATTTTCCTGCCGGGACTTATCTGACTGCTACTATCCACATGAAAAGTAATATTACATTGCATCTGGAATCAGGTGCCATTGTGCGCTTCTCAGACAGGTTCGAGGATTATCTGCCTTTTGTAACCGCACGTTGGGAAGGAACCGTTATGCAAACCTTATCCCCACTGATTTACGCTCATTCGGCAGATAATCTGACCATTACCGGGCGCGGAACGCTGGATGGGAACGGACTGAAATGGTGGTTATGGGAATTTGAGACACGTAAGGTGATAAAGGAGAACGGTGGCAAACTACCTTCTCTGGATAAGTTACAGCAAATGTGGGTGGATGCCAATAAGGACCTGGAAATATCCGATTACTATAAGCCTTCGCTGGAACGTAAAATGTTCCGTCCGCCTTTTATTCAGTTCTACGAATGTACGAATATCCTTATTGAAAATGTGAAGATCATCAACTCTCCTTTCTGGACTGTCAATCCGGCCTTCTGTGATAACGTTACAATACATGGAGTAACCATCAATAACCCGTCAAGCAATCCTAAAGGGCCGAATACGGACGGTATCAATCCGAGTTCCTGCCGGAATGTACGTATCTCCGACTGTTTTATCAGTGTTGGAGACGATTGTATTACCATCAAGTCCGGACGTGATGCCGACGGGCGTAAATATGGGAAAGCATGCGAAAACATCACAATCACCAATTGTATCATGCTTTCCGGTCACGGTGGAGTGGTCATCGGCAGCGAAATGTCGGGCGGTGTAAAAAGGATAGCTATATCCAATTGTGTGTTTGATGGAACGAATGCCGGTATCCGGTTAAAAGCATCCCGCGGACGCGGTGGTGTAGTAGAAGATATACGGGTAGACAATATCGTAATGAAAAATATACAAGGAGATGCCTTTATTTTCGATTTATTTTATGACCGTTTATCGAAAGTGGAACCGGTAAGCGAACGTACTCCTATTTTCCGGAATATCCATTTAAGTAATGTTACGGGAAATGATATCAAGCGGATAGGCTATATAAAAGGTATTGAGGAAATGCCTATATCGGAACTGTCTTTCTCCAACATGAACATAGTAGCCGGAAAAGGATTTCAAGCAGAAACAGCCACCGATATCCGTTTTAACAACGTAAGTTTCACCGTAGAAGAAGGACCTTCACTCAACATCCGACAATGCAAGGATATATTCCTGAATGACGTGCGGACAAAGCAACCGATAGCCGGTCAGCCGGTAGTGGATTTAGAAACAATAGAAAACCTGTCAATCATTCATTGTGATTCCACACAAATTGTCAGGAAATAATAGAAGAAAAACAAATAGACCACTTAAAAAAATCTATAGTATGGCACACCGTTTCTTAAAACTCTCATTAGTCTGTATGGCAATCATAGCAAGTACAGACTTAAAAGCCCAGCAAGCGCCGGTCTTATGGTACGACAGCCCGGCTGAATATTGGGAAGAAGCTCTCCCTTTAGGTAATGGAAGACTGGGAGCAATGGTATATGGAAATCCGGTAAATGAAGAAATCCAATTGAACGAAGAAACGATTTCTGCCGGTGCTCCTTACAAGAACTACAATCCGGAAACTAAAAACTATCTATCTGAAATAAGACAGTTGATCTTTGAAGGAAAATATCCTGAAGCCCAGACATTGGCGGGTGAGAGGCTTCTCTCGAAGAATGGTTTTGGCATGCCTTATCAAACAGCAGGCAGTTTACGGTTAAGGTTTCAGAATCAGGAAGGTTATACAAACTTCCGCCGGGAGCTGGATTTGGAAAAAGCTGTCGCATCAACCACTTATACAGTGGATGGCGTCGACTACAAACGTGAAGTATTCACTTCATTTGCCGATCAATTAGTCATCATCCGGCTGACCGCTTCACAACCAGGGAAACTGACCTTCACCACTGCTCTAACATGCCCGCAAGATATCGATGTCACAACTTCCGGCAAAGACGGCATGACTATGGAGGGAGTAACTAAAGGAAATGAGTTTGTAAAAGGTGCAGTCCGCTTCCGTACAGATTTAAAGCTCAAAGTACAGGGAGGGAAAACCTCTGCAAATGATTCTACCCTGATAGTAACTCATGCAAACAGCGCCACAATCTATTTGGCGATATCCACCAATTTCATCAATTACAAAGACATATCCGGTGATCCCGTCAAACGCAACAAAGCATACTTAAAGAATGCAGGGAAGAATTACACCAAAGCACTTCAGGCTCATATAAGTGAATATCAGAAATATTATAATCGCGTATCGTTGGATTTAGGCCGTACCGCCCAGGCTGACAAGCCAACCGATATACGTGTCAAAGAGTTTGCCACAGCCAATGATCCTCACCTGATAGCCCTATACTTCCAGTTTGGACGTTATCTTCTAATCTCCAGTTCACAGCCGGGAGGGCAGCCGGCCAATCTGCAAGGCATTTGGAATCAGAAGCTAAATCCGGCATGGAAATGCCGATATACTACGAATATCAACGCCGAAATGAATTACTGGCCGGCTGAAGTAACTAATCTGCCCGAAATGCACGAACCCTTCCTGCAAATGATAAAGGAACTCTATGAGAATGGTCAGGAAGCTGCTCGCGAAATGTATGGTTGCCGTGGATGGATGTTGCATCATAACACCGATCTGTGGCGCATGAACGGGGCGGTAGACAAAGCATATTGTGGTCCCTGGCCCACTTGCAACGCTTGGTTATGCCATCATTTATGGGATCGCTATCTGTATTCGGGAGATAAAGATTTTCTGGCCCAGGCATACCCGATCATGAAAAGTGCTTCCGAATTCTTTGTCGATTTCCTTGTCAAAGACCCCAACACAGGTTATATGGTAGTCACCCCAAGTAATTCACCAGAGAATTCACCTCCACAATGGAGAACAAAAGCCAATCTCTTTGCAGGGATCACCATGGACAATCAGCTAGTATTTGATCTATTCACAAATACAGAGAGAGCCGCGCGGCTATTAGAGAAGGATGAGCTATTCTGCGATACGATCCTCTCACTCAGAAAACAATTGCCTCCTATGCAAGTAGGGCAATACGGACAATTGCAGGAGTGGTTTGAGGACTGGGATAACCCCAAAGATCATCATCGCCACATTTCTCACTTATGGGGATTCTTTCCGGGATTCCAGATATCTCCATACTCCTCACCCGTACTCTTTGAGGCTGCACGCAACACCCTAATCCAACGTGGAGATCCTTCTACCGGTTGGTCTATGGGATGGAAGGTTTGTTTCTGGGCAAGATGTCTGGATGGGAATCATGCATTCAAACTTATCACTGACCAACTCAACCTGGTCTCTCCCGAAGTGCAGAAAGGACAAGGCGGAGGAACCTATCCTAACCTTTTCGATGCACATCCTCCTTTCCAAATAGACGGTAACTTTGGTTGTACAGCCGGTATTGCCGAAATGTTAATGCAAAGCCATGATGAAGCCATACACTTACTACCAGCTTTACCAGATGTATGGAAGAATGGTGAAATAAAGGGACTTCGGGCACGCGGAGGCTTTGAAATTATTTCATTGAAATGGAAAAACGGGCAGATAGAATCTGCTGTGATCAAATCGACTCTCGGAGGCAATCTTCATCTACGCACACATCAGGAACTAGCAATGAATGGAGAACGTTTGTCTGTGACTAACGCCAACAATACAAATCCTTTCTTTACCAAACAACCCATAAGCCGACCTTTGATTAGTGAGAAAGCTCCTTTGAAGGGCGTTGAACTGAAAAAGTCCTACGTTTATGACATCATTACCCAGGCAGGAGATACCTATACTTTTACGAATGCCCGGTAACAGGTAACCGACATTTTTTGTCAAGAGCAGATTTACATAAGATTAACAGACGGGAGGCACAAACCTTCCGTTTTTGCTTTCAGAGCAGACGGTCTGTTTACCTCAAACGCATGATCCGTTTACCCGAAACACATGATTCGTTTGCCCCGGATGCATCATCCGTTTGCCTCAGGTACATCATCCGTTTTGCAGGAGTGAATAACTGGAATGCCACACTTCAACAGGTGAAATGGTTGGGCTTTAGTCTGTTGAAGTGTGGTATTCGGGTTACTAAGCTGTGGCATTCGGGAAGCAAACATGTGGCATTTCAAAAGACAAGCCATAGGGATAAAAAGAAAACGGAGAAGCAATGCTTCTCCGTTCGTGCTAATTTAAAATTGAATCTTAAATAGATTTACGGATACAAATATACGACATCAGAAAGGCGATGTCAAGTATTCGGGGATTTTTTTTCACTTTCCGACAACTATTTTATAGCAACCGTCGTACGCTGCAAATCCTCCTCTTTAGAGCTTCCTCCCACCATGATATCATAGTTACCCGGACAAACTCTTACTGTATTGGATTGATCGTCCCACCACTCCAGTTCTTTATCTTTCAGGTCGAACTCTACATTGACGGTCTTTCCTGCGGGAATGTTCACACGCTTGAAAGCACGCAGGGTTTTAATCGGTCCTTCTGCATCCCCTTGTTTTCTAAGATAAACCTGCACCACTTCTTCTCCGTTACGCTTGCCCGTATTTGTAACAGGTACAGTAAGTTTCAAAGACTGTCCGGCTGTAAGTTCATTCTTGTCAAGTACGGTTTTACCATAGCCAAAGGTGGTATAACTAAGACCGTAGCCGAATGGGAACAAAGGTATATCCTGCATATATCTGTAAGTTCTTCCGGTCATGTTATAATCCTCAAAGTCAGGCAACTGAGACACATTGCGATAGAAAGTAACCGGTAATTTCCCCGCCGGATTATAATCACCGAACAATACCTCGGCAACAGCCGTACCACCTTGCTGACCGGGATACCATGCCTGCAAGATAGCTTCGCACTTCTGAGTCTCAGGTTCCAGACCGATAGGCGATCCTGAACAGTTAACCAGAATAATCTTCTTACCTGCACGATGCAGGGCATCAATCAGTTCACGCTGAACGGCAGGTAACTCAATATCCGTACGATCTCCTTTCTTGAAACCGGGAAGATTTACTCCCATCTCCTCTCCTTCAAGGCTGGGAGATATACCGCTCGCAAAAATAACGATATCTGCATCCTTTACACGCTCAACAGATTTCCTTATATCCACATCTTTCTTAAATCCAAGATCAAAGTTCAGCTGTGCATCACTTCTCAGATACTCAAAATCAAGTTCCAGATCATACGATTTACCCGCCTGCACCTTCATCGCATGAGTAGATTTCCTTGCGCCGTGCTTGTTTGAGAAACTTTTCACTTCTTCTCCGTTCACACGAAGTCTTCCGCTCCCATAGCAATAAACCTCAAGAACGATTTCTCCTGATTGCTTAGGAGTAAATACGCTGTTATAAGTCGCGGAGAAATCCGTCAGATTCACTCCCGGAGCAAACACCGTAGCACCCGAAGTGCAGAAACGGAAAGGAGTGGTAACCTGTGCAGTGGTCACCGGTTCGCCCTCACGCTTCAGGTTATTCCAGTAACGAGCCGTGAACCCGGAACCTTTGTCGGACTTACACTGGCTGAATGCACTCTGAATCAGAGTTCTTTCCACCCATGGGCAGCCTTGCTCATAGATCAGTTTATCATCAGCACCAAGCAAATTCCGCACTCCATCAAGAATAGTGACGGTGTGAGGCGGCATTCCGTTATAATTTCCCCATTGCATAACCGAGTCATTCGCATTCGGCCCCATAACGGCTACCGTCAGTCCGCCACGTTCCAACGGCAGGAAGTTATCCTTATTCATCAACAATGTCATGGACTCGCGGGCCATATTCAATGCCAGAGAGTCGTGAGCTGCAGAAGCTACTACGGAGAAAGGTATCTTGGTCCAGGATACTTTTTCCGGTTCATCCATTTCGCCCAGTGCAAAGCGGGCCTTCATCAGCCGCTTGACAGAGGTATCCACAGTCTCCTCTGAGATTAATCCTTTTTTTACGCTCTCTATCAAAGCCTTATAACTGGAACCACACTCCAAGTCTGTCCCACTGATCACCGCCGCGGCAGAGGCCGATTCGGCATCAGGATGGGTATGATGACCACGGTCGTTGTAGAAGTCGGCTATTGCACCGCAATCAGATACGACTATACCGTCGAATCCCCATTCTCCACGCAATATCTGCATCAGCAGACGATCACTCCCACAGCAGGGATCACCTTCAAAACGGTTGTAAGCGCACATCACTTCTTCCACTTTCCCTTCTTTCACCAACGCTTCGAAAGGTGGCAGGTAAGTTTCATACAAATCACGCGGCTTTATATTCTCCGCATTGAAAGAGTGGCGATTCCACTCCGGTCCCGAATGTACGGCAAAATGCTTGGCGCAGGCATGCAGTTTGTCATACTTTCCATCAGCAGGTCCTTGCAAGCCTTTTACCACCATCACGCCCATCCGGCTTGCCAGATAAGGGTCTTCACCGTATGTCTCGATACCCCTGCCCCAGCGCGGGTCACGGTAGATATTCACTGTGGGAGTCCACATGGTCAAGCCCTGATAGCGTTCACGGCTATCCTGAGACGCGTAGTAGGTATTCTTCGCACGTGCCTCGTCCGACACGGCATTGAACACTTCATACACCATTTCCGGATTGAACGATGCCGCCATACCTATCGGCTGCGGAAAGACTGTAGCCAAACCTGCCCGGGCAACGCCATGCAGCGCCTCATTCCACCAGTTATACGGTTTAATACCCAATCGTTCCACGGGACGGGAACCATCCATCATAAGATGCGCTTTCTCTTCCAGCGTAAGTTCTTTCACCAGAAGTTCCGCCCGCTCATCGGGGGACAAAGATGTGTTTTTGTAAGACGCTTGTCCGCAAGCCGACAAGACAAAGAAAGGTACTAAATAAAGAAGTTTCTGTTTCATACTTTAAAGTTCAATTAATGGAACGTTGCAAAAGTAGGAAACAGAAACTATAATAAGGGGGAAATATCAGCTGTAAGGGTGTATTTTTTATTCTCTGTACATCTTATCTATCAATTCCTTGTAATTCTTGGCAACTACGGGCCGCTTCAGCTTCAAGGTGTTGGTCAGTTCACCACGCTCCATGCTGAAAGGCTCGGGCAAAAGAGTGAAATGCTTCACCTGTTCGTAGTGGGCGAACTGTTGTTGCAAGGTGTCTATGCGGGCACGGAACAGGCCGAGGATCTTGGGATGTTGCAGGAGTTCTTCCATATCCTTGTATTCGATGCCTTTCTCCCTGGCATAATCTTTCACGAAGCCATAGACCGGAACGATAAGGGCAGACACAAACTTGCGCTGGTCGGCAATGACGGCAATCTGGTCGATGTAGCGGTCGATGGCGAGCTTGGTTTCCAGAGCTTGCGGACTAATATATTTTCCGTTGGAAGTCTTGAAGAGGTCTTTGATGCGCTCAGTCAGATAAAGCTGGCCGCCTTTCAGATAGCCGGCATCACCGGTATGGAACCAGCCATCCTTATCAATAGCCGCGGCAGTAGCTTCCGCTTTCTTATAATAACCTTTCGTGATAGTCTTTCCACGCAGGAGAATTTCATTCTCTTCACCGATCCTCACTTCTACATCAGGCATCACGGTGCCTACGGAACCTATTTCATAACCTTGGTTAAGGAAACAGGAAACAGTAGCCATCGATTCAGTCAGACCATAGCCAACCAACATATTGATGCCTACCGAATGAACAAATTCACAGATTTCATCGGGTACGGCAGCTCCCGCAGTAGGGAAGAAGTTACCGTTCTCAATACCAATCGTCTTTTTCAGCAAAGCATAAACCGTCTTTTCGTAGAATTTATACTTCAGATGAAGCATCAACGGCGGAGTCTTGCCCTTACGCAGATAATCGATGTTATGTATCTTGCCTACCTTGATGGCATCCAGCATCATGGCTTTCTTCAAACCTGTTTCCTGAGCAATCTTCTCCTGCACACCGGCATACACTTTTTCCCAGAAACGGGGAACGCTGCACATCAATGTCGGGCGAATTTCTTTAATGGTAGTCTGGATATCTGCCGGACGAAGATTGATGCACACCTGCACGCCTTTATGGATACAGAGGTAAGTCCACGCTTTCTCGAAGACGTGTGTCATTGGAAGGAAGTTCATGGAAACATCCCGGTCGGTCATATCTACCAGACGGATATCATGGATACGGAAAGCCTCCATATAGTTAGAGTGATGCAACATTACTCCCTTCGGTTCGCCGGTTGTACCGGATGTATAAAGAATGTTCGCAAGGTCATCATCCGACGCACGGGAGGTGCGTTCTTCTACGATATCGTTGTTCGGCAAACCTTTACCGGTTTCCAGGAACTCGTCGAAATAGATGGAAGTCATGTCGCGCGGGTCGCGCACCACGGCACGGTCGAAGATGATGAGTTGCTGCAATGACTGGCAAAAACCGAACACACTGAAAGCCGCATCATACTGGAATTGCTCGCCTACGAAGATATAACGTATCTGAGCATCATTGATAATGTACTGCGCCTGTGCAGGTGAACTGGTAGCATACAGAGGTATGGTCACGGCACGGTTGGCAAATGCTCCGAAGTCCACATACAGGCATTCGGGCTTATTCTGGGAGAATATTCCTATGTTTTCTTCCTCTTGCACTCCTAATAACTCCACGAGCGCATTCGCAACTTGTCGTACGGTTTGTGAGAATTGGTTCCAAGTGATGGGTATCCATTGCGACGTTTCGTAATCCCTGTATTTCAGAGCCACCTTGTCGCCGTACTTCTCTGCCCGGCGATGAACGAGGACAGATAAATGGTGATAAGTCATATTATTCATATAATTGGTAAATACGCCGCAAAGGTAGTGGTTTCATTTGAAACTATTTATATATTTGAGAATTAAATATTAATGCGGATCAGAATGGGAAAAGAGTCTGCTTGTTTCTACACTCGAAGCCTACTTCGACGGGAAGAAAGACTTGTTCAAAGGACGAATCGGGAATTTGAAACTTATCATTATATATCCAGTTTATATGATTTACTTTATTCAGCAACCCGTTCTTCCGGATTTCAGTAATCCGGAAATTCGAGTATCAGAATCTCCGATTCGAGGAAAAACACCGGAATAGAATACCACCTGAAAGCTGCATTCGGAATGGAAAGCACCCCTTTGGGCAACGGAAGCTGACCTACGTTGGAATCTTCTTTATCATCTTCGTTATACATTATATATTATG
>NZ_CBVI010000103.1 GCF_000513195.1 Bacteroides timonensis
ATTATTGTTGCTAATTCCATTTCTTTTTTACTTATATCCCAAAGGACTTTGCTTAGTTCCTCTTCTTTTATCGGGTTACAAACCCTGATACTCATATCCGGCGGATGAAGGACATCCGCCGGGACGGGGGGTTCCGTGATGACAGTCACCTTTTCATAACTGCTGTTCGCTTTATAAATCAGTGACAGCATATCTAAGTTCAACTCTACCATCCGGCTGCCCAAACCGTAACGGAAAAACCGGGGAAAGCCCTGTGTCAACGGTATCAGCAGGTTCAACAACCGATAAGTGTCACGGTAAAGAGGTAGATCTTCTGATAATGCCATAAAATATATATCGCGACCCGCTTCGCGGGATTGGTTTTAAATAGATAAATAGAATCAGAAAGCGAAGACACACCGCACCTTACGACCGCTGTCGCCCTTAGCGTTGCCGCGCAATTCCAGCTTGTCGATGAAGAAGAGCACGTTGCAGCCGAAGAGGCTATCGAACTCCGAACTCGACCAAAAGTGAGTACCTGTACTAAACTTTGTTGCACTATCTATTTTTTCTAAATATCTATTCATATTATCGACGGCTGTTTTAGCAGCTCCGGATATAGATGCATTATTATTTCCACTCCCACGATAAGTAGTTAAATCTATCCCACCCAAATTGGACAGAATATCCCACCATTGACCCATACTGGGGATAAACCAACCGGTAGTAATATTAGCAGGAGCGGCGTATTTAGCAGTTCCACTATCTACTCCGTAACGACTGGCATGGTAAAAAGCAGTATATGTATTCTGCAAAGTAGCACCGTCATAAGTATTAAGTATCCAATGCGTTTCACCGTAACCGTCAACGTTGTTGTACTGCACCTGCAAGGTATTGGTATTGTTCTGGAAAGGACCAGTGCCATTGTTTTCATTTCTATAAGTTTCTCCCCACCGACATTTTTCGGAGGCATTGGTCAATGCCATGACAAGACCGTGAGGGATAGTTACACCTTTCTGCGTCAAGGCTTTCTTGGCCGCATCGCCGATACGGCTGGCACTTGTACTATAAATGATGCCGATACAAGCCTCTTTCTGCGCATCGGTGAGCGTGGCATCATGAGCTACCAGCGAGCCGTCGTTCATATAGAAGTCGCCGACTTGCAAGGTGTGGGTCTTTGAAGTGATACCGCCGTCCACTTTATAAAGTGCGTAGTTGGCGGTGGTGATGCCGTTGGGCGAAACGGCGTACTCTTTAGTGGCGGTGCTGCCATCGGCGAGCGTGCCGGTGTAGCTGCCCATGAGGTCGGCGGCGGTGGTTTGGCCGGGTTTCACGAGGTAGCGGTACGTGCCGGGAGAGGGGTTGTACGGTGTGAAGCCATAGAAGCGGGTGTCGTGAGCGGCGGCGGCTGTCCACGTGTAGTTCGCGTCGGTAGTGAGCGTGTATTTCGTCATCGGGGTTTCGATCACTACGAGTGCCATGGCGTGCGTCATGGTCAGTTCGAGGGAGTAGGTGCTGCCGGACTGCTTGGAAGCCGTGCCACTGCCCGTCATCAGGTCGGAGGCGGTGTAAGCGGCGTGGGTGCCTTGGTCGGTGGCGGGTGTCCATGCCGAGATGACGTTGGCAAAGAAGGCGGAGGCATCGGTGGCAGAAGCATCGAGTGTGCCTGTCAAGGTGGATTGATAGGGATAGTAGGCAAAGTATTTGGCTTTTGCACCCTCGTAATACGCCTCGCCTGTCCAGCCTGTGCCGTTATGGGTAAGGGGGATGTTGCTACTGACGACTGCATCGTCTACCACGGCATAAAGTCCGATCTTATCCCCTGCGGTGAAGGTGGTGACGTAGCCGTTGTCTACCGCACGGGTGGACGGGCGGTTGTCGGCATTTTGCCGAATGTCACTGCCTGCGGTGCTTTGCCGTGCGGCATCATCGGGGGTGTAGCCTCCGTCGGTGACGGTGATGGTGATCGGCGTACGGGTGTCGCCGGGCGTGCCGGATAGAGTCTCCTCTTCCGAGCAACCTGCCAGCCCTGCGATAAGCAGCAGGGCGGCTAATGAGTGGGTTATTCTGTTCATATCGTTAAATCAATTAGATTATCGATGATTCTGTTTCGATACAGGCGTTTGTAGCTGAAAGGCAAACATAGCCCGATAGAGAAACGTAGAACGTGCATTATTCTTAAGATTCCCCGCATTATCGTTACCGGTTATCGGGTTATACATCCATACGTATCCACCGCTTAGTCCCATGAGTCCTGATGTAAAGTAGTACTTGTTTTGAAAAGGCGTACCTCCTATACGGCTCAAAATGGCATCGAGTACGGGGCGCAAATCTGTTGTTATCATTTTCAGCTCCTGTTGGGAGGGCATATACCAGGTGCTGACCGCTACCGAGGATGGCGGAGATACGGGTGCATTAGTATCATGATTCTTGCACCAATCAATGGCTGTCGTAGTCATATTTGGCTTTTCAGAAAAAAGTTTTGTATGTGCATATCCGAATATCTCATTATTGTACTTACACTCAGTCCCATCTGTAGTGCCCCAATTAGTTTCCTTCTCGTCTACCGAGAGAACGTATCCGGTGGGGACTCCAGTGAAAGATTCATAATTACAATTATCTGTCACCGATGACTTGTTTCGGAGATGAAGCACAATGCCGCTTACGGTTCGTGCGTTTCCGCTTGCATCGGTCAGCACGGGCATGATGGGCAACGTGGCCGTTGTACCGCCCGGGTATTTCCGATATCCGCCATCGCTCCATGTGCCGTCGGAGTAGAAATAATCGCCTGCTTTGAGGTCGGAGGCGGAGAAACCGGTTTCCGGTACTTTACCTGTCACCGGGTCTTTTTCCGTTCCCGTCCACTCCGCTGCACCGGAGGCGGTAACGGTCAGTCCGTTTTTGGTGACGGTAATGGTGTAGGTGTATTGCTGCCCGGCTTGGAGGTTGGCATCAGTTTCCTTCTCCGGGGTGTAGTAGTAATCGTTACCGCCTGCGGTTACTTTGATGAAACTCACGCCCTTCATCTGCCGCGGCACGAGGAGGGCTTGCACGCTCTTTTGGCAGTCCGTAGCGGCAGGGGTTACCTTCTTTGGGGTGATGTCAATGTCACCGGATGTTACCTGCGCCACGCTCCAGTCGGCGGTAGTTGTTCCTCCGGTAGTTGCATCGGTGGAAGTCGTTCCTTCAGTTATCGCTCCCGATTCGGTGGCTTGATTGACGATGGTTACCGTAGCTCCCTTTACCTCGTCCGCCGTCACGCCATTGCCTGCCTTGAGGTTCACCACCACCTTGACGGGCAGGTGCTTGAAGGTAAGTGCTTTGCTACCGCTATATGTCACTTTCTGCGAGGCGACATAAATCAAGTCGCTTTCCTGATAGCCGTCTGTGCCGCTCTGGACTGTGCCGCTCTGGTCTTTCTTCACGATGAACGTAGAGGGTTTCGTGGCGGTGTACGGATACCATGCCGATACGATTTTCTCTTCGGTGGTGCTTTTCCAGTAGAACGGCGTTTCGTCGGTGGCAGCCGAGAGCTTGCCGTCCGTGGAGGCGGTGTACTTCTTTGGGTTAGCAGTGCCTACCACCTGTACGGCTACTTCTTCGCCCCCTGCCCACGTATTGTCCGTGGTGGCACGGGTGGCAGTCACGCCCTCCACCGTTGTGGCGAACGTCATGGGGTATTTGCCTTCGGGCAGCGGCTCGCCTTTCCCGCCGGAGAGTTCGTCCTGCGTGCAGGCTGCTGCCAGCAGCAACACTGCCGTCAGCATGAATGCGGTCTGTAAGATTCCTTTTCTTTTCATATCGTCTTTTTTTAGTTTCATTTTTCTTTTGTGCCACCGCCCCCGGCGAGAGGGGCAGTCGCTACCTTAAATAGGTTGCTCACTCCGGGCTTACGCACCAAGCGCCCGGCGGCGGCTTTAGCTCCAATCTTATTGCAACAAGAAACCGGCATTTGTCGGGAATGTATCTTCTATCATATAATCAGGAACGCTCAATATTTTATTCCTGTCGAAGCCTACTTTATCAAAGATTTCCCACGTCTGAATGTGATATCTCTTCTTGCCGGTACAGAAATAGACTTTACCCGTCGACTGTCCGTAAAATAGTCCTATACGATCCATGCTCATGCTTTCCATATCCGGTATAAGTTTAACGATTTCACCGGGTACGTTCTCCCAAGTAATGCGGCTGAATACCTTGAGATAAGTCTCCCATGAGGGAACATGCATTTTTTTCTTCTCACTACCATTTTCATCATGCAGTAAAAAATAGATAGAGTTCTTGTCCATATCGTTGATGGTTTCTCCCATAACGGTGCTGATATCGTCGATGCCGTTTGCTGCCGGTTTTTCCTCCGGAACGTATGCAAAATATATCAGTTTGTCTTCCAGCGTCACTTCTTCATCGTTGTGGTAGCAGGCAAACTGGATTTCTGCCTGTCCGGGATTCACGAACTTGAAGGTAAATGCCTGTGCGGCTACACCGCCCGGCTGTTCCGCCTTCTCTTCTTTCTCGTCAATAAGGATTGCGCTGCCTGACAAATATGCCAGTGCATAACGGTACTGAGTACCGGCTTGAGTTGTAGGTTTGATGGTTACCGTTTCACCAACCTTGAATACTGTTCTAATCATAACAATACGTGTTTTTGAAGATACTTAAATTTGTAAGGTTCTAATGCCCGAGGGCTTGCGCCGCACGGCTTTGCTTGAGAGGAGGTCTCCGGAGAGGCATTGCCCCTACGGAAACCGTTGCGTCTCAAATATATTTTTCTATCCTGCCGATACTGTGCCGGTAGTGCCGTTTCTACGGTACTGATGGTCACAGTCGGCGGGAAGAAAGTACTTTATGCGGGACTTATCCCAGCGGATTTTCTTCCAGGTTGCCGTCGCCGCCGCCATCGGGCGTTGTGTCCTTGGTGTCGGGCGAGAGTTCAATCCATTCCAGCTGGTCGCTGTCCACGAGGGCGCGGGTGTAGGTGCCGTTGGAGAGCTTGCTGCGTTCGGGGATGAACTCGATGCGCACGGCTTGCACCTGTTGGTCGAAGTTGAAGTCCTTGAGTTCTTTCACGCCCCGGGTGTCGAGCACGTAGCGGAAGTAGCCCAGTCCCTTGATGTGGACGCTCTTGCCTTGCGCCATACGGGTGTGCATCACCGGGGCGATGTCGCCCAGCACGGCCTGAACGTCGGAGTTGCTTACGGTGGAGATTTTCGCCAGGTCTCGGGCGATTACCTCTGTTTCCACGGGCTTT
>NZ_CBVI010000104.1 GCF_000513195.1 Bacteroides timonensis
GAGAAATATTGTATTACAGAATAAATAATCAAAAAAATTACTTGGCTAATATTGCATGCGCTACATTTTCTGTTTTCAATACAGCTGGAAGAGAATAAGCTTCGTGGTTATTCATTGCAGCTTTAATACACTTCAATATTTCGTCCGGTCTATTATTACATAGATAATAGCGTTCAAATGTAGAAAGGAATTGAGCTATATCATCAGCTCTATCACCGTCCAAAACAACGATAACAGGCTTTGAGGTTGCTGCATAATGATATACTTTTCCTGGAATCTGAGTTCCTGATTTGTTACAAAGACAAATAAATATATCAATTTCTTGTTGCATTTTCTCTATTTCATCAACCGGCATCCTCTTATAAACCCTGATTTTATCATTGCTTTCTATTTTCACATCAGAATTTCCAGCTATTACAAAATCAAAATTATTATTGATTATTACCTCCAAAAGAGGATGAATATTTCTATTGGCAGTATCATAGTCACCCAGATACCCCAATAGTTTAGTAGAAGAAGTTCCAGACCTATTTTCGTCTGTTTCTACAACTGGTATAGGAAGAAAATCAATTTTATCTGCCAACTGGGGATACTTGTTTTTTATCATATCAGCAGTAAATGGAGAGACGTATACAGCTTTATCACATTTGGAGATTATCCTTTGCTCTTCTTTTTCCACTAAAAAGTCCGGTAGCAATCTTTTAACTGAAATGTCATTACTCAATGGATCCCCCCAATATTGAATCCATTTATTTGCTATTGATGAATCTTGCTTAAATAACTCTTCGACATACAAATGAGCCGATTTCATATCTGATGATGATATCACAACATCAAATTTTTCATTAAACAACTTACTATTTATCTGTTTTACAAAACTTTTTCTTCTATCATAAATAGAAAACAAACTATAGACATAATAAGCTTTTTTCTTTACATACACATTCCATTTGGATAACTGAACTGTTGAAATACTTTTTATAGCATCCCCCTTATTTATCCAATAACGAGACTTTATTCCTATAGAAAGTATCTTATTGAAAAAACGGGCATCTTCCGGATATAGACTATAAGTAGAAACCGCATGTCCCAACTTCAGCAATCCTTCTATTAATGCTATATTCCTTATATTAGCGGAAGTATTATATTCTAAAGGATATGTGGTAACAAATAAAATATTCATTAAACAGTTTTCTTTTTTAGTGACAAAATCAGTATTAAAGGATATACAACAAGTGAGTAGTTGGCATAAATAGTACTAATATCGGCAGATGCCACATGAAAGAAAAATGCAAGCATTAGACTTACTTGAAACATAGTATGAAAAGCAGGTAGTTTTCCACTTTCCTTCAACAAAACAAGACTCTTATCAAGCCATCTCAACAATTTACCGATAAAAAAAGAATAAATAACCACACCCACAATGCCAAATTCAATAATTGAGAATGTTACTATATCATTGGGGATGCCATACATATCCCTCCAATTTACTCCCATATAGTATTCACAAGTTCTTTCATATGACGCCTCCGTAGTTACACCTGGTATAAAATTCAGAAGTCCGGTTACGAAATGCGAACCATAAGCTATCCCATAATCATTAATAATATTAAAGGAATGTGACAAATTCCGGTAAGGATGTGCAAATTGCCACAATACTGCATCATAATCAAATGAAGATACATCAAATGACTCTTTCTCAAAATACACAAATAGAGCATCCAATACATTGAGCATATTGATTCCCACAATAGCAGCTGTAAATATAAAAAGCCACGGTTTTTGCGTCCATCTTTTTATCAACGGAAACGAAAACGCAATAATAAAAGCTCCTAAAGCCGAACGACTTGCTTGGAACATATATAACATCAGTACAAATATGACAGCCACAATTAGCAATAATTTCGACAAATAAGTCTTTTTATAATCATATAAAAACAGCATTCCCCAAGGAGAGAACTTTAGAAATCTTGCTAATACAATAAACTTATACGAGGCACCGACATAAGAAGCCATATCAGCAGAAAAAGAGCGTGCCGCTTCTGCAATAACAAGAGCTTGAAAAAAGCCTCCCAATGCCTTAAAATATATCAACAAAGATATACTACCAACTATTAATGTAAAATATCCTAAACAAGTAAAAAAAAACTTGGCTTTTAACAGAGAAAAGTAATACTGATGTTCTTCTTTCCCTGATGAATATCTATAAGAAAAAAGAAATACTAAGTAAAAAACAAATAACAGCAAGTAATAGAACAACGGAGACATTCCATTATCCATAAGAAATTCCGAAAAGAAATAGTTACTATCGTCACTTGCTACTCTACATATTTGAATGAGAATGGGAACGACACAATAATAAAAGAGAAAACCCATTGAAAAAGCAGAAAACAAATTAGGACTTCTCTTTATATTATTATTATAAATTTGTACGGCTATAAATATAATTAATAGAATAGAACAAACACAGCCAAACATAAATTCTTCTTATAACAAAGAATTAACAATTCTCATACATGCCTGACCATCTCCATAAGGATTAACTGCAGTACTCATTTGGTCATAATAAGCCTTGTCATCTAACAATCGAGAAACCTCATCAATAATCCTTTCATAATTCGTCCCTACCAACTTCACCGTACCAGCCTCCAAAGCCTCCGGTCTTTCTGTAGTATCACGCATTACAAGTACCGGTTTCCCAAGTCCTGGTGCCTCTTCCTGTATGCCTCCACTGTCAGTCAATACAATTGATGATTTTTCCATTAAATAGACAAAAGCCAAGTATTCCAAAGGCTCTATAAAAAACATATTATCCGAATTAGTAAGATCTTCACCAAAAACCTCATGTATTGATTCACGAACATTAGGATTCAAGTGCATGGGATATACAAAATCCGTATCCAGATATTTCTGATTAAGTGCCTTTATTGCACTACACATAGAAATAAACCCATTGCCAAAATTTTCTCTTCTATGACCTGTGATTAAGACTAATTTTTTCCCATTTTTTAAACGATTAACATCATAACCTGAAACTATCAAAGTATCTTCCAATTCTTTATCAAGAATAGCATTTTGCTTGATTTTATCTACTACCATATAAAGTGCATCTATCACCGTATTTCCAGTAACTAAAACAGAATTCTCTTTGATCCCCTCATCCAACAGATTCTGCCTGCTAAGAGATGTTGGAGAAAAATGATAAGTAGCAATACGCCCAGTAATCTGCCTGTTCATCTCCTCAGGCCATGGACTATACACATTATAGGTACGCAATCCAGCCTCTACATGCCCAACAGGTATCTGCTGGTAAAAAGCCGCCAAAGCTGACGCAGTGGATGTCGTAGTATCACCATGAACCAACACAACATCCGGTCTAACTTCTTTCAAAATATCACGCATCCCTATCAGCACACGAGCCGTCACATCATACAAATCCTGCCCCTGCTTCATTATATTCAGATCATAGTCTGGAATAATATTGAAGATATGCAATACTTGATCAAGCATTTCACGATGCTGACCAGTAACACAAACAATCGTTTTAAAATTCTCAGGATATTTTTGAAACTCCTTCACCAAAGGAGCCATTTTAATGGCTTCGGGTCGCGTTCCAAAAACCAACATTATTTTTTTCATACCACCAAAACTTATTATTTACTTTTTATATATACCACAGAAGTCTAGAATAATTTTCTTATCATCATAAGCAAGAGACTTAAATATCGTATGTGCTACCAAAAACACTACAATATCCGCCTTTGCATAAGCTTCTTTATAATCTGTCAATTTAAACACATTATGTTCCTTCACATTAGGCTCAACAATCAAAATATCTGCATTATTACAACTTTGCATCACTTTAGTAGTGATATACTTAGCAGGAGCTTCACGTAAATCATCAATATCAGGCTTGAAAGCTAATCCCATCATGGCTATAGTTGGTTTACGGTGGTGTTCCAACTCAAACTTAAGCATAGCATTTTCTACCTTTTCAGCACACCAAAATGCCTTATAATTATTTATTTCACGAGCTGTAGAAATAATTTTAGACTCCATCGGAAAATCAGCTGTTATAAAATAAGGATCAACAGCTATACAATGCCCGCCAACACCACACCCCGGCTGTAGGATGTTTACACGCGGATGTTTATTAGCTAAGTTGATAAGTTCCCAAACATTAATATTCGCTTTGTCACAAATCAACGATAATTCGTTTGCAAAAGCAATTTGTACATCACGTGACGAATTTTCCGTCAATTTACACATTTCAGCCGTCTTACAATTGGTCCGATGAAGTGTACCTTGTACAAATTGACTATAAAACTCAATGGCCTTATCAGTGGAATCTTCATTCATACCACCTATTACACGGTCATTATGCACCAATTCATAGATCACATTTCCTGGTAAAACACGCTCAGGACAATAAGCTATATAGATTTTATCTGTTAACTCCGGCCGTAATTCAAAAATCATTTTTTTCATTCTATCTGTAGTTCCTACAGGAGAAGTCGACTCTATAACATATAAATCACCCTCTTTGAGAAGAGGAAGTACCGCACGAGTAGCAGCTTCCACATACGATGTATCCGGTTCATGATTTCCTTTGAAAGGAGTGGGTACCACTATAAAATATGCATCTGCAACTTCAGGTACAGTAGAAGCTTTTAATTGTCCATTCTTCACAACTTCTTGAAGTAACTCCTCCATACCAGGCTCGATGATATGTAACTTCCCTTGGTTCGTCATTTCAACAACCTTAGGATTAATATCAACTCCAATAATCTCAATGCCATATTTAGCGGCAATAATTGCAGTAGGCAGACCAATATAGCCTAACCCCATAAAACAAGCTTTCATATTTAAACGTTTAATTAAATTCAAATCCATCAATGTGTTTCAAATCATATAACTCCCCATTAGTATTGTTCTGAGTCAGATTACTGACATGAATATCTTCACATTTCATATTACTTTGTATCACATATTTAGCAGTATTAGATACTATATTCCGAATATTTACATCATGTATTTTGTTTGATAAAGAAGGATCTCCGTAACCAGTGTATAGATATAAGACTGAACTACGATTTCTACTAGCATTTTCTGGTTCAACAAAGTCAGATATCGAAATATTATAAATCTCATTATCATAAGCTGTCAATAATATAACACCATGATGATTCCCAACAGTTGATATATCATGAATATTTATTTCAAATATATCCATATTACCAGTAGGATCTAAATTCACAGTAGGTTCCATAGGATAAATATAATTACCATTAGGATAAGTTCTTTTCACATTACGTCCCAAAGCACTACAAGCAATAGTATCATCCGAAGTATCTCCGGTTATATTGTAAATCTCACAGTGATGACATCCTGAGCGAATATTAATACCATCTCCATTTTTACAATCGGAAAATATTGATAAATCATGAACACTGACATTAGAACATTTATCAAAAGATATAGCCCAACATCTTATTTGTTCAAAAGAAATACCTGATATTTCAATATCAGAAGCAAGTGAAAAAGATATTTGTAATGTCCTCCATCCATAATAGTCACCTATTGCATCTTCTTCTACATTTCGAACAGGGTGATAAATCTTTGCATTTACGTCCGGACCAATAATCTTACATTCTCCTCTTCCTATTATACGTATATTGGAAATCGAATCTATATGCAATGGAATTCCAAAAGGATTATCATTCTCAAGAACCAAATTATTTCCTCTAAATACATTATCAAATACACCATTATTTTGTTTGATTATACAGTCTTCCAAAACAACTGTTGTATTACTATCCAATAAAATAGCTTCATCTATACAAATTTCACGAATATCAAAATGAATAACTTTAGTTTTATAAAGTATACAATCATTCAAGCACAATCGGATAGCATCTGAATGATTTTCTCCATACTTCAAATAATCAGACAACCTTACCTCAATGTAAGAATCGTCATCAATAGCCTCATTATCCGAGCAAGAGATGAAGAATAATGCAATAAATATATTCAGTAGCAGTAATACCCTACTGTTTAAAAATAGAATATAAACCATCCTCGTATTTAGCTACTTTTCCTTCATTCCTCTTGCACATAATATTATAATTATTAAGTGCATCTTCGGGAGACAATACCTGCTTCAATGCCAATTCCGACAAATCAGAATCAATAGTAAACACTTTAAATCCCCATTCTACCAGCTGTTTATAAATCAAACTATTCTCATACAAAAACAGTTTAATTCCATTTAACAAGCAGATATAGATATTTCCCATCGCTTGTTGCCTAATATGTCCAAATATAGCATGAGTTATATTTGAGAATAATTCCAAATACACATTTCTAGGTAGAAAATCTTCCAACCATATAGTCGAATCTTTTTCCAAACAAGAGTTTTCCTTAAACCATTTTTTATCAGCATTATAATCTTCACCATAATTTATAGGAACCACAATCTTTTGATTCCCCAATTTATATTTGCTAATAATAAAAAATATATCAAGGTGATTATTCGTATATGATAAAGAGTTTCCAATTAGAATATGTTTTGCTTTTTCATGGTTAACAAATTCACTCTTTTGAGAAATGCCAGGTCCTAAGCCTAACAAGAAAGGCTTAGCACGGAATATAGAATATTTTTTTAATAATAATGTATATTCAAGAGGAATAACAGGAGTGAAATAATCAATCCGAGCCAAAACTTTCCTTCTTATAAAACTATCATGAAAATAGGTTATTACATAATATAATAACCTCGCCACATCCTTTATTGACTTTCTACGATTCCGAATGTAAGCTTTAGTTTTCGGTTTAAACAAGTCCAGCTTAATCAATGGCTTCAACAATCTTACCGAATGATAAATTTCATATCCCCAACACCACCATATAACTTTTTTTTCCGGTGAAATATATTTAAAATATTTATAATACTTGGGATCCAAGCTGTGGAAATATACGATATCAATAGAAGGATCTCCAAAAAGACCTATATATTTTTGATAAGAAGTTATAACCTTAACACTCTCACTTCTTTTTATAAATTTAAAAAGTGAATTATCAGGTATATACATATAATATAAGTTTTCAATTCCTCGTATAGAATCAAAAAATACGCTCGCAATATCAAAGAATTTTTCATCATTGAACACATGTAATATAACTATTTTACCCTGTCTCATTTGAAAAAATATAAGTTGTACTCAATTTAAAACATCCTCTTCTTTTCAGATATGTTATGAAATACCCAAACATGATACACAACAAAATTATTAACTATTGATAAAATGCTACCCTTATGAGAAAAGAATAAGCTATATGACTAATACTCCTACTGGTACTAATAAAATATTAAAGACTAATCTAGTAGGTATGTTGACTCCTTTGCCTTGATCAAATAATACATTGTAAGATTCACAGGAGATGGACAATTCCATTTATGAGCGAGTCTCATAACATCTCCTGATATATAATCGACCTCAGTCTTTCTGTGAGCAAGAATATCCTGTAACATTGAAGTTTTTTTGGGATATGGATAAGTTGTGAGATATTCAATAGTATCGGCAATATCACGAGTACCAAGATCTACACCTTCATAACTTGCAATGATGAGTAACTCCTGCATTGCCAACCGAAGAATATGATGAATTTCCCTAATCTTTGAAAACTGAATATAGTCTGCTTCTGTCAAAGCCGACACTTGATTGGCACCAACATTCAACATCCACTTTTTCCAAATACCTCTCTTCATATCTACATCTACAAATGTAATAAATCCAGCTCTATCAAGAATATTTTTGATTTCTACAAGTTCAGGCTTCACTTCCGTATTATTAGAATAACCAAAATGAATATCACCTGCAACATTGTAACGATATCCAGTACCATCATTGTATGCATCAATTTTACTAATATAACCATAAAGGACTCTATTATCTGGATAAAATTCTCTTATGGTTGGAGTAGGCGTTACACTATTCAACATAGGAAGAATAATAGTATTAACATTCACATAGGGTCTCATATCTTCACATGCTTGTTCTAGGTCATAGTTCTTTACACAAACAAAAATCAAATCCGCATAACAATCACCCACTGCAGGAATCGCTATTTGAATAATGCTATCGTTTACTTTTATTCCATTACGTAAACGTTCGACAAATTTCCCTTTCGCAATAAAAAACGTTTCTACATCTTCTTTCAAATATGATAAACGTTCTACAAGAACACTGCCAACACAGCCAGCACCAATTATTCCTATTTTCATAAATTCCCGATTTTATTTATCTCAAGCTTACAGATAACCATATTTTCACCATTCTCATCCATAACCTTAAGATTGTCATAAATATAGGCCACTGACTCACGAATATTCTCTACATTGTCAGAAACCATGTGGATACGACACAAAATTTGCGAAAAATCTGCAGTCCTAGTCATTACATCGCTCTCAATATGATTCTGATAAAGATGAATAACCTCTTTAAGTTTTTTTACTTTATCAAGCCCACTAATCTTTGTGATTACACCATTCTTCAACAGAATAGGAAGTTGAAATCCAATCTTGCCAAACCGGGGATTCTCAATAGCAGCAATATACCTGTCATCTCCCATAGAACCGGTGAGCGAATAACGAATAAGCATTTTAAGAACATTAGAACCATTTATGTATTCACATACGTGATAAGTCATTGTCCCATCAAGACGATAAGTCGGATCAAAAGGAATCAAGTTATCACCACAAACAAATGACTGAAATGCAATGAGCCCATTCCTAATGCCTAAATTTTTAATTAATGCCTCAAATTTATTAGAGTTATGATTCAAGAATGTATCAAGATGTTTTGAGGGATAATAATAGCCAACTGGAAGTTGAGTTATTCCCGTTCCAAAATGATGCATATACCTATCACACATTGCAGAAACATCAACAAGACCATCATGCACAGTGAAATAGACCATAACTTCGTCTGCTACAATGTACTGCTCTATAACTACTGTTTTATTATCAGATGCATCTAAAGCTTTCTTATAAGCTTCTTGAAATTCCTCTTCCTTATAGCATACAGAGATACCTCGTGAACCACCATTATCAGCCGGTTTTACAATTACAGGGAATTCTATTTTATCACCATATTTAAATGCTTTAGGAACTATAACCCCACTCTTGATACACGCTTCCTTAAACTTAATCTTATCTAGGATTACGTCAAGATTAGCATTATCTGCATAGAATGGTTTCCTAAGATTCTTTGACAACTTTTGGGCACAACTAATACGTTTCTCCGAGAAACCCGCAATACAACCATCAACCTCGTATTCAATACATTTAGTTCTCAGAGTCTCAATATCTGACCAACTAATATTCCAAGCTTCATCTGCTATAGCCTTTGCAGGAGCATCATCCCAATTTGAATGATTGTCCGTTACTATTGTATAAATCCCTTCTTTACGTGCAGCCTCAACAATTTCAGCTTCCATCAAAGTTGCACCTAAAATGAGAAGCTTCTTACCTTTAAGTAATCCCATTATGAATTATGTGATGTTAGTATTAAAATTTGTTCAAGCACCTCTTCATTAATATCTTTTGAAAAGAGCTCATGATTTTCTTTTATAACTTCAAGCGGTAACTCCCACCACCTGCTTTCCTTTAACCTTCTGCGAATTTCTTCGTCAAATCGCCAACCAAGATGCCTTGCTGGTACACCTGCAACAATTTCATAGTCATCCACGTCATGAGTCACTACACTTCCACTTCCTATCACAGAGCCACAACCTATTGATAATCCTCTCATTACAGTTACTCCGACCCCCATCCACACATCATCTTTTATAATACATTTAGTTTCTAAATAATGTAAACGATCCCCTGTAAGATTATAAGTAGTACAAGCTTTCATATTATGATTCGGTCCTCCAATACTACAATCCCAAGAGATGGAACAGAACTTTCCAACCTCAGCATACATCACTTTAGTATTAAAGCCAATCTGAGATCCATCACCTATCTTACTATTGAGAATAAATGCATTACGATTAATAAGAGTATTATTTCCTAAAGAAGAGTCTTTCACATAAGCATAATCTCCAATAGTAGAACGGTTAACCTCAGAATTTACGATACGAACAGACCTATAGACTGACACATTCTCAGAAGATTTTTCTACAAAATCATCATTGTGAGTTTCCAATACCTCTATATTCATTATCTTTTTACAATTTCAATTATTCTATTCATTTCCTCTTCTCCATACCTTTGGTCAACAGGAATAGGAACAATATGGTTACATAGAGCATATTCACAATCCATAGGAGAGCACCATTCCAATATATTTGGCCAATATTGTGCAACAAAAATGTTATTCTTCATGAGTCTTGACCGCAATGTTACATCATTTGTATAAAAAGGGTAAACCATCGGACAGGTAAAGGAATTTTCATCGCGTTTTTGAAGTAAGCGAACAAAACCATTTTTTGTTTCTAAATTAGAGTGTAAATAGCTATAATTCTTTTTCCTAACTTCAATTATCTGCTGGTAATCCAAAGAGTGAAGAATATTCTGAGTTAATTGGCTCATTTTCGCAAGTGGAAAGTCACGAAGGGCATTATCATTACTTTTGAATAACTCATAACCTTCTGTTACTTTTCCTTCGCCTCTCAATATTAAATGTGAACAATAACCACTTGCATCATTTGATGAAAGTCTGCTTATATCTATCTTTAAAGGAGATACAGCAATGCCACCATCAGGTACTCCAACAAACTTTCTCGGACTATAAATCTGATGGCATCCCTCAAATTCCTGAGTAAAAAAAGCTTGTGCGTTATCAATTATTAATTTGTCCCCATAATAATTTGCCAGTATCAAAACATAACTATCCATAACACCAAAATAATTGGTATATAACAGATATTCATCCGCTTTAAGTTCTGGCAATTTACCGATCTCCAAATCAAAATTAAGGTGATAAAATTCATAGACCACACCTATTGCTTTCAATGCATCAGGTACTATGTCACATGTAAAGTAAGGAATCCACAACTTCGAAATTCTTCCTATGTTTTGAAGAATCAGTTGAAGTGCTCCATGTCCACTATTAACCAAAACTCCCTTATCGTGAGGAAATGCTATTTTAGTCATAGGAAACTCCCAAGAGAAATATCCGCCTATTGCTTTCATCATTTTACAATTACTTTCAACCATTCACGTTGTGTTACCAAAGCATGTTCCAGTTCATCCTGAGTATTAAACTTTAGAATTAGCATTCCAATCGCGTTATTGGCTCCTTCAAAACAGTCTACTTTATCTCCTACTTTTACCCATAAGTCTCTTTCAACAATCTCTGCCGTAAGTTCGTTAGATATCTCAAGCCTTTCAAAAGTTCCATTTTTATCAGCATGAAGCACAATCTCTGCCCAGTGTCCGTGATATGGCTTCTGTTCTATATTTTGTATCGCGTCGCCAACTGATGCACGAACAGCGGCCGTGATAAGGTCAACTCCAGTAGCGTAACGAATCATCTCAGAAAGACGGTTACCACCTCCACGAGGAGACACTTCCATTATATAGGTTTTGCCATTAAGGCCAACACGTGTTTCTATATTATACACTGAAGTATTCATTTTAAGAAGAACCAAAAGCCGCTGAAGCTCGGAAGACAATTCCAACTCTTGCTGCACATTCATTGTTGAAGGCCATGAATATGCAGCAGGGACAAACATACCCACTGCATTCTCATCAAAACGCTGAGCGGAAAATGATATAAACTTAAGTTCTCCATTTACAGAAAAGCTATCACTATCTGAAGAACATCCTTTCTTCTCTATAAATTCTTCGACAATAATATTTCCCTTAATTGAATGTTCAAAAGCATACAATAAAGCAGGCATCAACTCATTTTCGCTGTCCACACGAGTCACTCCTTTAGAACCGGCGGAATCTGTCGGTTTCACAATCAATGGATAAAAATATTTCTTTTTATTGTCCCAAGCTTCATCTAAAGAAGAGAACCCGAAAGCCCAAGGCACATTAAAGCCATTTTCAAATAGAAAGGCTCTGAACTTATCCTTATTCTGAAGTATCTCTACTGATTCAGTTGGACCGAATGAAGGAAGTCCCATATGGTTTTGAACATATGAAGCTGCCACAACTCCAGGATCGACTCCAAATGACATAATTCCATCTATTTCTTTCTCACAGGCAACTTCCAAGACGGCTTCCTTATCAATAATACTAACATTTATATACTCATCACTATACTTATGGGCTATGTTATCAGGAAAGTAATCTGCTGTTATCACATAATAGCCTTGATTGTGAGCCGCCTCAATAACGGGAAGGAGATAACGAATACCTCCCAAGAGCATTAATTTTTTTTGCTTCATCTTCTTTACATTTGTACTCTAAAATACACTCTCATTTCAGACACTTTTGCAAAGTTCTAAAACGCAAAATATCCAAACATGAAAATTTATCAACTATTGGCATAATGGTAATCCTGACATTAGAAATTCATCATATAATAGAACTTATAACTCTATCCACATCTTCTTCAGCCAAAGCATGGTGCATTGGCAAACAAATTACACTATCTGCTATTTTATGAGCTTCCTTTAAATTATCCGGCCTTGCACTATCCAATCCACGATAAGTAGAAAATTCACTAATCAATGGATAGAAATAACGTCTACCTAATACATTGTTTTCTTTCATCTTATAGTAGAGTTCATCACGCGTCATACAATATTTTTCAGCATCAATAAAGACTGGGAAATAAGAGTAGTTATGACGCACCCCAGGCGTATCTTCCATAAAGGTTATTCCATCTACATAGCGAAGAGCATTCCGATAAATATCAGCTACTTGTTTCCTAGCAGCAATGGCAGCATCCACCTGTTTCAAGTTAAGTAAACCGTAAGCAGAACGTATCTCATCCATCTTACTATTGATACCGGGTGCCACTACCTCTGTTTCTCCTGCAAAACCAAAATTCTTTAAATAATCTATACGCTTTTTAGTCTGTTCATCCTTTACCACCAAAGCACCGCCTTCGATGGTGTTAAAAACTTTAGTAGCATGAAAGCTCAAAGTAGACATATTACCTGCATTCAGAACAGACTCACCATTTATCTCCACACCAAAAGCATGGGCAGCATCATAGATTACCATTAATCCGTATTTGTCTGCTATCTCCTGAATACGTTTCATATCGCAAGGTTTACCGTACACATGAACTGGCATGATAGCAGTAGTCTTGGGAGTGATGGCCGCTTCTATCTTATCAGGATCAATATTGCCTGTCAATGGCTCAACATCTACAAACACAGGCTTGATACCATTCCACCACAGGGAATGTGTGGTAGCAACAAAGCTGTAAGGTGTAGTAATCACCTCGCCAGTTATGCGAAGTGCCTGCAAGGCGGTTATTAAGGGAAGAGTACCGTTTGTAAACAAACTTATGTAAGGTACTTTCAAATACTCACAAAGAGCTTTTTCCAATTCTTGATGATAGTGTCCATTATTGGTTATCCATTTGCGATCCCAAATGTCTTTTAGCAAGTCATTGAAGTCATCTAAATTGGGTAATAACGGAGAAGTCACCGTTATTAATTCTTTCAATTTCATCTTTATATATTTTATACGATTTTCTACTTTCTGCGAAGAATAGAAACCAATTCATTCAATTCTGGAAACCTGAACAGAAAAGAAAGGGTCAAATAATAGATGACACCCACCAATACACCGACAATCAATTGAAGAATGATTCCAGAAATGAGAGATAGTGTAAAATAAACCACTAACCACATAGTGAGGGAGAGTAGTAAAGTAGGCAACAAATCACACATCTGTCGGAAAAAACCCACCTGTATCAATTTTCCCGTATAATGGGTATTAATGACCAAAGCTATTAAAGAGGAGAATATCTGTCCTATGCACATGGCACTCAGTCCTATAGGAATCGTGATACAAAGCACAACCAAAGCTATCATCCTCTTAATGATCTCCAATTTCAAAAACAGGTCAGAGCGTCCTTTTACCTGTAATAGATTCAGGTTAATGGCATGAATGGGATACCACATCATAGCAAAGCAAATAATTTGTAATAGTGTGGCGGCAAACAGCCACTGCTCTTTCAGTAATAATAAAATTAAAGGCTGAGCCACAGCAGACAGTCCTATCAGTAACGGGAATATCAAAAAGGCAGACAATCGGAGGAAACGCCGATAAATCTGTGCCAAATGTCCATTATCGTTCTGTATCTGACAAAGTGTGGGATAGGTAACCCGTTGCATGATGCCCGTCAAGTTCGACGATGGGAAATCTGCAAATTGTTGTGCACGCGTGTAATACCCCAAAGCAGAAGCTGTAAAAAATTTGCCAATCACCAGTTGGTATATGTTCCGATAAATAACATCCAGCAATCCTGAAGCCATCAGTTTGGAACCAAAAGCAAACAGTTCACTAAAAGAGTGCCACGAATACTTCCATTGAGGACGCCAATGCGTAAGCAGCCAAAGTAACAATGTGTTCAGACCCAAGTTTACCAATTGCTGGATAGCAATTGACCAATAACTGAAACCGTAGTAAGCCATACTAATACCCACAATACCTGACACAATAGCAGCTACCAAGCTGGCTTTCGCTTGTGTCTTGAAATCAAGGTTGACCGTAAGCAAAGCACGTTGCACTACCGCCAAAGAATTGAACACCACATTTAGGCAGACAACACGCATCAAGACTGTCAGTTCAGGACTGTCATAAAAATCTGCTATCCACGGAGCAACAGTAAATAGAAGTAGATAAAGTAATACACCCACAGCAATATTAAAATAAAATACAGTGGAGTTATCAACCTCTGTTCGGTTCTGCTTGCGGATCAAAGCCTGTGAGAAACCACTGTCGACCAATGATTGAGCAACAGCAATAAAGACAATCAACATGCCCACCAATCCATAGTCTTTCGGAGTTAATAAACGAGCCATGATAATCATGACTAAAAATAGAACACCTTGAACAGAAAAGCGCTCTATGCTACTCCAAACTATACCTTTAATGAGCTTATGCTTTAAGGATTCAGACATGAGAAGTGTCTATTAAAATTTCTTTCCAAACACAATATTCATGAACGTCATAAACAATATCTTAAAATCAAAAAACCATGAACGACGTTCTAAATAAAACAAATCATACCGTAATCTACGCAACATTTTCTCCATTGTATCCGTATATCCATTATACAAAGTAGCATATGAAGTAACTCCCGGACGGATCTGAAACAAATAACGATAACGAGGATCATGTTCCATAATTTGATCTATATAAAACTTCCGTTCCGGGCGAGGACCGATAAAAGCCATATCACCACGGAAGACATTCCAAAGTTGAGGAAGTTCATCTAAATGGTGTTCACGAAGAAATTTACCGATTTTGGTCAACCGTTCATCTCTACCACCAGCATAAAGTGCCGGACCGTACTTTTCGGCATCCAACCTCATACTGCGGAATTTGTAAATATAGAAGGGACGCCCAAAACGTCCGATACGTTCCTGTTTGAATATGGCAGAACCGCCATCTTCATGCTTCACCGCAAGATAACAAATCAAAAATAAAGGCGAAAAAATAATAAGACCTATAAAAGCCAGTAAACAATCGCCAATGCGTTTTACACTACGTTCAAAATCATTCATTCCATCAGGAATGAAATGATCGTCTTGTTCCATAGATTCCATACGGCATAATTAATTTTATCATTGCAAAACTTCAAAAGGATATTGATTTTCTTCAATATTCTTTAGTTCTTCCATAGTTTCCATTTGTTCGGAAGTCAAAGTTCCCTTATCCCACTGATCAATAATGAAATGAGCATCTTGAAGCAAACTCTCTTCATAAATTTCGCCATAACAGTAAGTCAGCAAACGAACTTTAAGTAAGGAAGCTGGAAGCTGTTCCAAGATATTATAAGCACGATCTAAAACTGACTGCTTTTTTTGTTCTTTATCCCCATAATCGTAGATTGTAGCATTGTAACCCATCAAAAGAGCCAAACACAAATTGGCTTCTTCTTCGATATCGGAACTCTTAGAGGAAAAAAGAGAATTGGATTTAACGAGAACTTCCTTATTCAAACGACAAAAAGTGTCGGAATATATAGGTTCTCCGTCCATGCCAAGATACATCAGCTCATGAGCAGCACGTTGAAGCTCAAGAGCACAAGAAAGTAAAGAATTCATTTGGTATATGATTAAAATATAATTGAGAAAGTGTTACTCTATTATTTTCAAATAGGATTTGGGTACTTTGACACTCGCAACTAAAACGCCTTTGATACGAATAACAACATAGGTTTTATTCGCCTCTGTAGCAATCTCACCTTCAATGCCGCTAAAATCCCCCTTGATGACCTTCACTTTATTCCCTATAGCAAAGGGTTCGCTATCAAAACTAATCCCATCAGGATTCAAGTCCATAACAACCATGAAGTCTTTCATTTGTTTATTAGGAACCACCAACATAGAATGAGTGGAAAGATCCTTCATATAGAATAACTGGACATTATAAACATTGGATATGTCGCAAGCTGCTTGTTTAGTAGCATGAATGAAGATTAAATTCCGAATAACAGGAACCTCACTACGTTTACGGCGATACTTCAACTGTGATATCACAATTCGCGTGGGAAGATAATAATCAATATCCAGATTCTCTTCGGACTTAAGTTTATCTAAGGATTTTCGGATAGCAAACTCTTGCTTGTCACGAGTGCGGGCAGCAAACCAATATTTTTGATTTTCAATCACTTGCAAAAAGAGAATCGAGGATTTTACTATAGTTTCGGATGCGCTTCGCGGTTTGAACGAGACATATTCTCTTTCAAACCGTAGCAAATAGATATTTCGACTTAATGCGTTATAAACGAATATATTAAATTCAAAAAAGCGTCTTTTAATCGTTCGTTTAATGGGCAACATTATCATGCCTTTAAAATGAAGTTTGAAGGTATAAAAATGAGAGGATATTAAATATATATATCATTAGTATTATCGTATTGATTATTAGTAATATAAGTAACAAAATCCGAAATAATAGAAATATTTTTATTAAACATCTTGCACGTTCAAAAAATACCTCTTATCTTTGTGCCCATTAAACGAACGTTTTCTGGACACCCCCTATTTTTCGCTATACCATTCTAATTTACTGCATATTACATCTGTTCGAAAAGTATTTATTTCATTTTATTGTCTCTCCTCTATTCTGCACATCAACAATCCTTTTATCTTTGCGCCCCTATTTACAAATTAACTGTTTTTAATTAAATAATTTTTCAAAATGAGTAATTCAAAAAAAACGCTGCTAAAAGCGAAGAAACAGGGTTAGTAAAACCAAGTGAACAAAACAGACAATCCTCTGAACAAGCGGAAAATAAACCACACAGAGGCCGTCCTAAGGGTAAAAAAGTTAAAGGAATTAACAATAATCAGGAAAGCATGCTGGGAAATCTTTTGGATGAATACATCGAAGGTAATTTCTACGTTGGAAACAATGAAAAGATTCCACCCGAAAAACTCGAATTGGCCCCGCTTATAGAGCGCATAGCGGAAACCAAACTCTTCCTAAATAATGACGGAATCCCTATGTCAAAGAGTACTTTAACCAAAATGGCAGAAAAAATGTGGCAAAAGGATAAAAGAGTACGACACAATGAAAAGCATAAGGAGAAATCACCCTACAGAAAAGACAGAAATTAAAAAGATACTGTCAAAACAGCAAGACCTACCTTTGCCCTCACGTTAACAAGACCAAGTCAGACCTCAATGAGATGCCGCTTCCTCTTATGCGAAGCGACATCTTTTTTTATGCTATGGCATGAGCTCGAAAACGTAACCAACATTATTATTAATTAAATATATCGTAAGATGAAAAGACACGAGTTCAAAAATCCGGTTCCAGTCCGTGAAAGAATGGCAGAAAAATGGAAAAAACGGTTCATGTTCGAAAAGGGGTATTCTGAGGAATGTGCAGAATACATGGCACAAAGATTGATCGACCTCATTGACCACATGCAGTATGGCTATGCCCTTATTGCCTTTCACAAACAAGGCACAATCTTCAAAATGGTGAAAGCAACCCTCATACCCTATGAAAGTTTCTTTCACCGATTCTATGAAATGGAGCGCATAGAAAGTACTGTAGTTTACTGGGATGTAGAGTCACAGGCTTGGAGAAGTTTCCAGTTGGAGAATTTACTAGACTGGAGCCCCGTCTGCTAATCATTAATCACTTATCGTTTAATCACTAAAGAAATGGCAATGAATTGTACAGGGGTACTGTATTTCCCCATAACTATAAGTCTGCTCGAAGGAGTAGCAACAGAATTGATAGAAGCCCGGTTCGGACTGAAAGGTGTAGCGGCATTCATAAAGCTACTCGGAAAAATTTATAAAGAAGAGGGATATTACCTGGTGTGGAACAAAGAGCAATGCATGCTCTTTGCCCACAAATTAGGAAACGAATTATCGGATGAGGAAATGCAGGAAATCGTAGAACTTCTGATAGCGAAAGACATATTTGACCGGAAAATGTATGAGGAACATCAGGTATTGACATCCGTACACATACAGAAAGTATGGCTGGAAGCTACCAAACGCAGAAAACGGGACTTGACTCCCCTCCCTTACTTCCTTATGGAAACCAAAGTTCCTAAAAACGGGAAAGAAGAAAATGAGGTACAGGATGTATTGTTTCCACCCGAAAATGCATGCAATTCCGAACAAAGTAAAGAAAAGCAAAGTAAAGAAAAGCAAAACACTCCCCCTCTAACTCCCCAAGGGGAGGACGGAGGAAAAGGAATGGAGGGTTCTTCTTTCGAAATTCCGGGATATGCCTACAACAAGAAGACACACAATCTGGAAGGTTTGATGTTGGAACTGCAACAACTTCATATCGTAGACCGAAATGAAATCAATGCCATTCTGCGGCTATCCGACTACGGAAGACTGGGAGGATATGTGTTTAAAATAATCAGTAGTACACGGTGGAGCACCGTACTGGCAAAAGGCAAATACGTCATCGCCGCACTAAGAAAAGAGAAAACCGGAAACGGCTGATAATCAAGGCTAATATTAGCATTTGCCAAGGCTACACCCTTTACCTCCTATGGCTACACCCTTTAGGTCAAAGGGCTACACTATACGGGCGAAAGGGTGTAGCCATCCTAAAAACTTAAATAAGCGACATGTTTTGTTGCCGGAACCACAATTCGAAAACAAGATCGGCGAAAGTGAAAGTGTCTCTATTTTTCTCTATATTTACTAACCACAGCCGCTGCGTTTAGTTGAGATTCCCCATCGGCCACCGCACGCAACATGGCAACCTGCGAATGTCCTCCAATAAAAGAAATAGCGGCTGACTCACAAAGGGAGTCAACCGCTACTGAATATTAATATAAAAACGCTTTCTCGATTAGAGAGCACCTACTTCTTTCAATGCAGCGTTAGTTCCGTGAACAGCCTTAGCGCTGGCAGCGAATTTTTCTTTTTCGTTAGCAGTCAGTTCCAGTTCAACGATTTTTTCGATACCATTCTTGCCCAGGATAACGGGAACACCGATACAAAGATCAGATTCGCCATATTCGCCTTCCAGCAATACAGAGCAAGGAATCATCTTCTTCTGGTTGTGAATGATAGACTCAACTACATAAGCTCCTGCCGCACCCGGTGCATACCATGCAGAAGTACCCAGCAACTTAGTCAGAGTAGCACCACCTACCATAGTAGAAGCTACAACTTCGTTCAGTTTTTCTTCGCTCAACAGTGTGCTGACCGGTTGTCCTTTGTATGTAGCCAAACGAGCCAACGGAATCATAGTAGTATCACCATGACCACCGATTACCATGCCTTCCACTTCGTTTGCATTGCAACCCAAAGCTTGAGACAGGAAATATTTAAAACGAGAGCTGTCCAAAGCACCACCCATACCGATAACACGGTTCTTAGGCAACCCCAAAGATTTCAATGCCAGATAAGTCATTGTATCCATCGGATTAGAAATAACTACAAGGATAGCGTTGGGAGAATATTTCAATGCATTTTCAGCAACTGTCTTCACGATACCGGCATTCACACCGATCAACTCTTCACGAGTCATACCCGGCTTACGGGGAATACCTGATGTGATAACAATAACGTCAGAATTTGCAGTCTTCTCATAATCGTTGGTGCAACCTACAATAGTGGTATCAAAACCCAACAATTGAGCTGTCTGCATCATATCCATTGCCTTACCTTCTGAAACGCCTTCTTTAACATCCAGCATTACCACTTCGTCAGCCACTTCATTAAAGGCCAACACATTAGCGCATGTAGCACCTACGTTACCTGCACCTACTACGGTTACTTTTGACATAATCTTCAATTTTTTGTTTATATGTGTAATAAAGTTGCGACAAAAGTACAACGACATTCGTAATTAAGGAAATTTTTCCGTAATAATTTTAGTTAAATGATTATTAAGTTAAGGGTTGGTGATTAGCGATTGACGATTAATGCTTATTTTTGCGGCGGAATAGACCTAACCCTATTTTACACACCTATTATATTAATGAAACAATATGGCAAATAACAAAAATAAGCTGGTGATTATTGCAGGTACTGTATTGGTATTAGCCTTGGTGGGCGTTACTGTATTATTACTCACCGAAAAGCAGACCAACAAAGAACTGGTACAGGAATTTCAACTGGAAAAGGAAGACCTGGAAAACGAATATACACGCTTTGCACAACAGTATGACGAACTGAAATTAACAGTCTCCAACGATTCCCTGTCCGTACTATTAGAACAGGAGCAATTGAAAACCCAACGTCTGTTAGAAGAACTGCGTACCGTAAAAAGCAGTAACGCCGCTGAAATACGCCGTCTGAAGAATGAACTTGCCACCTTGCGTAAAGTTATGATAGGTTATATCAACCAAATAGATTCACTGAATAGGCTTACCGCTCATCAGAAAGAGGTGATCGCACAGGTCACGCAGAAATACAACGATGCTTCCCGCCAAATCAGTAATTTGTCCGAAGAAAAAAAGAACCTGAATAAAAAAGTAACTCTTGCTGCCCAACTGGATGCGACCAACATCAACATTCAAGCCGTGAACAAACGGGATAAAGTAGCCAAGAGAGTAAAAGACGTGGTGAAATTCAAGATAGGATTTACTATCGTCAAAAACATCACAGCTGAAACAGGCGAACGTACCATCTATGTCCGCATCACCAAACCGGATAATGACGTGCTGACTAAAAACCCTTCCAATACATTCCCGTATGAAAACCGCGAGTTGGGGTATTCCATCAAAAAGTACATTGAATACAACGGTGAAGAGCAAAATATAACCGTGTACTGGAACGTAGAAGAGTATCTATATGCAGGTACCTATCGGGTAGATCTTTTCGCAGACGGAACACTTATCGGCTCGCAATCCTTTACATTGGACTAAAAAAGATTAAATTATTTTGAGGTCTCACTGAAAGCCTATACATTTGTATCGTTGTTTATGCAATTATTGTTGCATCACAAAACAACGTTTTAATCACCTTAATAATGTATAGACACGATGAGAAAGTTCTTCTGTTTCATTTGGTTGGTATGTCTGACCTTCTCTGTCGGTGCACAAGAGGTTTTGAGCCTCGATAGTTGCCGTGCATTGGCCATTGCCAATAACAAAGAACTACTGATAAGCCAGGAGAAAATTAACTCTGCACATTATCAGAGAAAAGCGGCGTTTACCAACTACCTACCCGATATTTCCGCCACCGGCGGATATATGCGTACCCAAAAAGAGATTTCAATATTGAGTGATGCCCAAAAAGGTGCATTAGGTTCAATGGGAACTCAGGTAAGCGGTGCTATGCAAAATGGTATACAAGGTATACTGACACAGCACCCTGAGTTGACACAGAATCCGCAATTCATGGCGTTGATCCAGGCGTTAGGAAGTGTGGATGTTGCCTCTCCGCTCAACGGCCTCGGAAATTCCCTCGTCGACGCATTTCGTACAGATACCCGCAACATGTATGCCGGTGCCCTGACGCTGACACAACCTTTATATATGGGCGGCAAAATCCGTGCTTACAACAAAATCACCAAATATGCAGAAGAACTGGCACGCCAGCAACATGACAGTGGTCTGCAAGATGTAATACTTAGTACCGACCAGGCTTACTGGCAGGTAGTATCACTCGCCAGTAAAAAGAAATTAGCCGAAGGTTACCTCAAGTTATTGCAAAAGTTGGAAAGCGATGTGGACAAGATGATCGCCGAAGGTGTTGCCACCAAAGCGGACGGTCTATCTGTAAAGGTAAGAGTGAACGAAGCGGAAATGACACTGACCAAAGTCGAAGATGGCTTGAGCCTGTCCAGAATGTTATTATGCCAGTTATGCGGTTTGGACTTGTCCTCTCCTATCACGCTGAAAGATGAACGGGAAGACGATCTCTCTCCTGATCCTGTAGCAGCAAATGGAATTGATCTGAATACGGTTTATGCTACACGGCCGGAAGTACGCAGTCTGGAACTTGCCACAGAAATCTACAAGCAGAAGGTAAACGTCACTCGCTCCGAATATCTGCCGTCACTGGCTCTGATGGGAAGCTATATGATGACCAACCCCTCCGTTTTCAATGGTTTCGAAAAGAAGTTCAAAGGTATGTGGAATGTAGGCGTGGTATTACAGGTTCCTATCTGGCACTGGGGTGAAGGCATGTACAAGGTGAAGGCAGCCAAAGCGGAAGCCCGTATCGCCCAATACCAATTGGACGATGCTAAAGAAAAGATAGAACTTCAAGTCAACCAGTCCGTCTTCAAGGTTAATGAAGCCGCTAAAAAGCTGATTATGGCAGAAAATAATCTGGAAAAAGCCGATGAAAATCTTCGATATGCCACCCTCGGATTTGAAGAAGGCGTGATAGCTGCCAGCAACGTACTCGAAGCACACACAGCCTGGCTTTCAGCCCAGTCCGAAAAGATAGATGCACAAATTGATGTGAAATTGACCGACATCTATCTGAAGAAGGCATTGGGACAGTTGAACATTGAAAAATAAAAATAGAGAATTGACAGTTCATAAATCATAAATCCGAAATCATAAATCTGAAAATGGATACCAAATCACAAAACAGTAACATGCTATTAGCGTTCTTAACGCTGACAGGCGTCATTGCCATTGTAGCCGTAGTAGGTTTCTTCATGTTGCGCAAAGGACCGGAAATCGTACAGGGTCAGGCAGAGGTCACAGAATACCGGGTATCGAGTAAAGTACCGGGACGTATTCTGGAATTCCGTGTGAAAGAGGGACAAAGCGTGCAGGCCGGAGATACACTCGCCATACTGGAAGCTCCGGATGTGTTAGCAAAACTGGAACAGGCTCGTGCGGCGGAAGCCGCTGCTCAGGCACAGAATGAGAAAGCACTGAAAGGCGCCCGTCACGAACAGGTACAGGCTGCCTTTGAGATGTGGCAAAAAGCTAAAGCAGGACTTGAAATAGCCGAGAAATCTTACAAACGTGTGAAGAATCTTGCTGATCAGGGCGTGATGTCAGCCCAAAAGCTGGATGAGGTGACTGCACAGCGAGACGCTGCCGTCGCAACAGAAAAAGCCGCCAAAGCTCAATACGACATGGCAAAGAACGGTGCAGAACGAGAAGATAAAGCTGCTGCCGCCGCCTTGGTAGACCGCGCCAAAGGAGCTGTTGCAGAAGTTGAATCTTATATCAAAGAAACTTATCTTATAGCCCAGACAGCCGGAGAAGTGTCGGAAATCTTCCCCAAAGTAGGTGAATTGGTAGGAACCGGTGCACCGATCATGAACATAGCCATACTGGATGATATGTGGGTAACATTCAATGTTCGGGAAGATTTGCTGCAAGGTCTGACAATGGGAACTGAATTCGAAGCTTTCGTTCCGGCATTGGACAAAAATATCCGCTTGAAAGTGAACTACATGAAGGATCTTGGCACTTATGCAGCCTGGAAGGCTACGAAAACAACCGGGCAATTTGATCTGAAGACTTTTGAGGTAAAAGCTTTGCCACAGGAGAAAGTGGAAGGCTTGCGTCCCGGAATGTCGGTGATACTGAAGAAGTGATTAACGGTTAGTGATTAGTGATAAGTAAAGGAATGGCACGAGATAAGAAATATATAGCTTTGTGGAACGTCATGAAACGGGAAGGCCGACGGCTCGTTTCCCGTCCGCTGTACCTGTTCTGCATGGTGATAGCGCCGTTGTTCTGCTACGTCTTCTTCACGACACTGATGGATTCGGGTTTACCGGTCAATATGCCTGTAGGGGTGGTGGATCAGGATATGACATCCACTTCGCGCCAATTGATGCGAAACCTGGATGCATTTGAGCAGACCGCCATCGTAGCCCATTATCCTACTATCAACGAAGCACGTGCCGCCATGCAGAAAGGAGAAATCTACGGATTCTACTACATTCCGAAAGGTACCACCGCCAAGGCGCAATCTCAACGACAGCCTACCGTATCATTCTATACCAACAATACGCTGCTTATCGCCGGTTCTCTGCTCTACAAAGATATGAAGATGATGAGCGAGTTGGCATCGGGAGCTGCCGCACGCACCAGTTTGTATGCTAAAGGTGCTACGGAAGACCAGGCTATGGCATTCCTGCAACCCATCGTCATCGATACACATCCGCTGAACAATCCGTGGCTGAATTACTCCGTATACTTATGTAATACATTTGCACCGGGTGTATTGATGCTGCTTATATTCATGATAACGGTTTACTCCATCGGCGTGGAAATAAAAGACCGTACCGCACGCGAATGGCTGCGCATGGGAAATAATTCCATCTACATCTCCCTTGCCGGAAAGCTGTTGCCGCATACGGCTATTTTCTTCCTGATGGGAATATTATATAATGTATATTTATATGGCTTCCTGCACTTCCCCTGCAACAGTGGCATCATGCCGATGCTTCTTGCCACTCTCTGCCTTGTATTGGCTTCGCAAGGGATGGGTGTACTGATGATAGGTACATTGCCTACCCTGCGTCTGGGACTGAGTTTTGCATCCTTATGGGGAGTGCTTTCATTCTCTATGTGCGGACTATCATTCCCAGCTATGGCAATGCATCCGGTGCTGCAAGGATTAGCCAATCTGTTCCCGCTGCGTCACTATTTCCTGATCTATGTAGATCAGGCCCTGAACGGTTATCCGATGATTTATTCATGGATAAACTATGTGGCGTTACTTATTTTTATGATGCTTCCTTTCTTTGTCGTACACCGGCTCAAAGAAGCGTTGATTTATTATAAATACGTGCCCTAATGAAACATCTGACGTTCAAACAGAAAGTAGTACAAGGTATCCACGACCTATTCTATATCTGGATACGGGAATTCCGCACAACCTTTCGCGATCAGGGTGTGCTCATCTTCTTTGTGCTTGTCCCGTTGGTGTATCCACTGATTTATGCTTTCATTTATACCAATGAAACCATACGGGAAGTACCTGCTGTGGTAGTGGATAACTCACGCAGTTCGCTAAGCCGCGAATACCTGCGCAAAGTTGACTCCAGTCCAGAAGTGAAGATTGTATCTTATTGCGCCGACATGGAAGAAGCCAAACTGATGCTGAAAGATCGTCTGGCTTATGGCATCATCTATATACCTGCTGAATTCAGTGAAGATATTGCACGGGGAAAGCAAACACAGGTCAGTCTGTATTGCGATATGAGCGGATTGCTTTATTACAAATCTCTGCTGAACACCAATACCAGCGTGTCACTGGACATGAATGCAGATATCAAAATGCAACGTGCCGGCAATACCACCAACCGCCAGGATGAGATTACCGCCTATCCGATAAAATATGAAGATGTTACCTTATTCAACCCCGCAAACGGTTTTGCGGCTTTCCTGATACCTGCGGTATTGATACTGATTATTCAGCAAACCTTGCTGCTGGGTATCGGACTTTCTGCCGGAACAGCCCGCGAACAGAATCGTTTCAAAGATTTGGTTCCTATCAACCGCCACTACAACGGCACATTACGTATCGTACTGGGTAAAGGTTTAAGTTACTTCATGGTGTATGCACTTGTATCCGTATATGTGCTCTGTGTAGTGCCACGTCTGTTCAGTCTCATCCAGATAGCTCAACCGGGTGTACTGACCCTCTTTATGTTGCCTTATCTGGCAGCATGTATTTTCTTCGCCATGACAGCTTCTATTGCCATACGCAATCGTGAAACCTGCATGTTAATATTTGTCTTCACATCCGTACCTTTATTGTTCCTTTCAGGTGTTTCCTGGCCGGGAGCCGCCATGCCGGATTTCTGGAGATACTTCTCTTATATCTTCCCGTCCACTTTCGGCATCAATGGCTACGTACGCATTAATAGCATGGGAGCTACACTCAACGAAGTAGCCTTTGAATACCGCGCGTTATGGATACAGGCAGGCATCTACTTCCTGACTACTTGCTGGGTATATCGTTGGCAGATTATCCAAAGCAGGAAGCATGTGATTGAGAAATATAAAGAGTACAAGAATAAATAATAATTTCAGGAGATTATTATCCATTCTGCAGGACATCTTCTTTCTCCGGAGCAGTAGGCTCCGGCCTCCTTTCAGGGGCAAACGGGTCGAAATAATAAATATTTTTGGCATCCAACCAATGCAGGAAAAAGGGCAAGCGCCGCATAAAACGACTATAATCCTTACGCACAGCAGGCGTCCAAGCAGCTTCAGCAGCAGCTACAAGACGCGGGAAGACCATAAAATCCAATCGTTTGACATCAGCGACACGTTCTGTCCAAAGTGAATACTGCATACCCATAATCTGGCTTTCGTACCCCTTAAACAGATGTTCTATCGAGCGAGGGAATGAGAAGACATCCTCTATCGGATTATATCCATCCCAGTAACGCCCAACATTGTGTGTGGAATACTGCACAAAGTCGCCATACATCGGACGACGTGGAGTCATAATAACACGATATCCACTTTCGAGAGCTTTCAATAACTGATACCTACGATCATGACGCCACCACATCACTACTGCTTTATCCGGCGATACACCGGCATCCACAATTTCATCCCAACCGACCATTGTTTTACCTTTGGCAGCAATAATATCTGCCACACGGCGCACAAAATATTGCTCCAATCCGGTTTCGTTCATTAATTGTTTATCTTTGATGAACTGCTGTATCTGTGGATCTGTAAACCATTCCTGATTACCGAAATGTACTTCATCACCTCCAACATGAATATAAGGAGAAGGAAACAGAGTGATCAGTTCATCCAGCACATCACTTATGAAACGGAAAGTTTCTTCTTTGCAAGGGTGAAAAGTAAAATCTTTCCATCGTCCTTCACCCCCACCAGACAATTCCGGATAGGCACGACAAGCTGCAGTGGCATGTCCGGGCATATCGAATTCCGGCACAATCATTATGTGTCGTGCAGCCGCATAGGCAACAATATCTTTAATATCCTCCTGCGTATAAAAAGCAGCAGGTGCCGACGGATCATGATAATTCCCTTTGGATCCAACCTTTGTCAACAAAGGATATTTCTTTATTTCAATACGCCATCCCGGTTCATCCGTCAGATGCCAATGAAAAACATTCAGGCGAAGAGAAGCCATTATATCAAGTAACTGCTTGACTTTCTCCTTACCAAAGAAATGACGGCTCTCGTCGAGCATAAAACCCCGCCACGAATAACGGGGAGCATCATTGATTACACAAGCGCTCGTAGTGCCTTTCCCGGAACGCAAGAGTTGCTTCAAGGTTTCTTCTCCCCGAAATACTCCGGTTACAGTAGCTGATTGAATAAAAACAGAATCGGGAGTTATCTCCAAACAATAAGCCTCACCAGCCCCCGTAGTACAATCCGGTGTAATACGCTGTACTACTCGTGACGGAAGCACATTATTTGTCTCAAGTGCCTTATTTTCGGCAATAGACAGTACGAACTCTCCTTTTGCCGGGCGATATTGTGCCGGTTCAGGAATCACATTTTGTGCAGAAATAAAGACTGGCAGAAAAAGACTCGCTGCCAATAGGCTAATTTTAGTTGTCATCATTGATATATCTTAAAACAATTTCCCCACATCGAAAGATCACGAAGTGGCAGAATATGATTTCATAGAATAATAAAATAGAAAAAGTTACCGGATATGTTTTTTAATTAACGGATATAATACTTCCGCATAGCGCATAAAGCCCAGATCTGTAAAATGGATACCATCAACAGTAGCCTCACCATCGTGCCCGATAATGTCCTTTGAAGAAAGAAGATAGATATTCTTCTCACCCTTTTTCTTCATTGACTGGAAAATAGCCGCAATCGTTTCATTTTTAGCATTCACTTCCCTTGCAATCTTTTTATCAAAACGGGAATGAGTGAAAATAGGATCTTCTACAAAAAGGATAGGAGTATCGGGATGTTTGCTGCGAACGATAGAGTAGAATTTCTCCGCCCGTTCTTTCATCTGTTCTACTGTGGCATTAGGAAGGAAATCAAGCACGAACATGGAAGCATCAACCGTAGCTATAAGTTCCGCAATCTCCAGATCGAGCAAAGCATTACCGCTAAATCCTAAATTGATACATTCGCGATTGAGCCAACGTTCCAGAATATTTGTATGGGCCATTCCGGGACGGGAAGCACAACCACCCTGTAAAATACTGGTTCCATAGAAAACAACGGGCTTTTCACGTACCGGTAAGCCGACTGCAGGTTGATCAAGCGTCGAAAGGCTATCCACACCAATTGCCAATGAAGTGACCCCGTCATACAAAGAAAGATATAAAAGATATTCCCGTTCTTCAGGATCCATATTCTTCACGATAGTAGCCTCATTTACCTTTCCCTGAGGACGCCCGCTACCGGCAAAAACCCACTTACCATCTTGCAGGCAATAAAGATCCAGACCCTTGATTCCGGTAGGAGTCATGTGGTTCATGCTTCTGTTATCCCTCACTTCCCACTTTGCCCCAATGCATGTAGAGTTGGAACGGAAGCGCAAAGCAAGTCCGGCACTATTGCGTCCTAAATCCCAAAGCGGTTTGCGGGAAACTGATTCCAAAGAAGCCGGAAGGCGTTCGTAACGGGTAAGAGTAGCATCCGTTGCCTTGCCCAACAAGGGGAAAACGGAAGCATCGCGATAAAGAAGTTGGGCCTGAGTGGATGCAGCCAGCAACAATCCCAAAATAAAAACTCTGATTCTCATGATTAGTAGATATTAAGATGATTCAAAGGTACACTGAAAAACTGCATTTATAAACAGTTTTACATCAATTAACAGGTAATAGACCTCCTATTATGGTTCCACAGCTCTTTTGAATGCATTCACACTTATTAACCGTCTGAAGTTTGCTTTATTACGAAATATTCGTAGTTTTGTATCGAATTCATTTTAATACTTTATTTCCATGGAAAAGTTAACTATACAAGAAGAAGAAGCAATGATTTACATTTGGGAACTGGGCAGTTGCTTCGTAAAAGACATTGTTGCCAAATATCCCCAACCGGCACCTCCCTACACTACCGTGGCTTCCATCATTAAAAACCTAGAACGCAAACAGTATGTTACAGCCGCTCGCGTAGGGAATACATACCAGTACACACCTGCCATTCGTGAAAGCGAATACAAGCGTACCTTTATGAGCGGCTTCGTGCGTAACTACTTTGAAAATTCTTATAAGGAAATGGTTTCTTTCTTTGCCAAAGAGCAAAAGATTTCAACTAAAGACCTGAAAGATATAATCGATATGATTGAAAAAAGATAAACATAAAAAAGAATCGCATGAAATACTATTTTTCTTTATTAGCTTGTCTGGTAAGTTTCATTACTCACGCACAGACTACTTACTCCTATAAAGTAGAAGGAGAATTAGCAGATAATTCGTTTAATGGAAAAATATTATACATCATGCGATATGATGATAATCGCTATATTGATAGTACCCGAGTTGAAAATCAGAAGTTTGCATTTGAGGGACAAACTACAACTCCCTCGTTTTGTAGAATTGATGCAGGACGCAATTATGCCAACTTCATTTTGGATGAAGGAACTATAAAAGTCAATCTATATACTCATGTCCCTACGGGTACAAAACTAAATGAAGCTTTCAATAAGACGATAGCTACAGTTGACAGTATCCGGAAAAAAGGATTCGCACATCTGGCAGAAATAAAAAAAGAGAAGCCGAATGTAGAAGACTGGCAACCGGTATGGACAGAATACTATGAGCAGAAAATCCGCCCAACACTCCTTGGATATCTGAAACAACAAATTATATCCAACAAGGATAATGGTGTAGGAGAATATGCCTTCAGAGATTATAGTATGGCATGTAGTACCGATGAAATGGATGCTCTTCAGACAGAAATAGGCAATTGGCTGAATTCTTTAAAAACAGTACAGGCTATAAAAGCACGTTTCGAAGCACTAAAGAGAACCGCAGTAGGCAAACCGTTTGTCGATATAGCCGGTGAAAACACAGAAGGTAAAGAAACACGGTTGTCGGATTTTGTAGGCAAAGGTAACTATGTTCTTGTTGACATGTGGGCAAGCTGGTGTGCTCCATGCCGGGAAGAAATACCCAATTTAGCAGAAATTTACAATACATATAAAGACAAAGGCCTGGTTATATTAGGTATTGCAACCTGGGATAAAAAAGACAGAATCATTAAAGCGATAGGAGATCTGAATATGACATGGCCACAGCTATTGGACACCCAACAAAAAGTAATGGAACTTTATGGTGTCAATGGTATCCCACATATTATTTTATTTGCCCCGGATGGCACTATTGTTGCCCGCAATCTCAGGGGAGATGGAATGAAACAGAAGGTGGCTGAGATTATGAAAGGCGAATAATAATAAAATAGATCAAGATGTTAGCTTATTTTCTAAAAATCAATGTAGCCATTGCGCTATTTTATGCGTTCTACCGGCTATTTTTCTATAAAGACACGTTTTTCACGTGGCGCAGGACCGCTTTGCTCTGTTTCTTTGCCATTTCCGCCGTTTATCCGCTACTGAATATACAGACATGGATCACGGAACAGGAACCTATGGTAGCCATGGCAGATTTATACGCCGACATCGTTTTACCGGAATTTACAATAACACCGGAACAGGCAACTGCCGACTGGAAAAACCTCCTGCTCCAAACGGTCGGTTTTGCTTATTGGGGAATGGTAATTGTATTAGCAATCCGCTTCTTCATACAGTTGGCTGGCATTATCCGGCTGGCTTTCCGTTGCCGGAAAGCAAAGATAGGAAATACGAATGTACATCTGCTCAGACAAGCAAGCGGACCTTTTTCCTTCTTCCACTGGATTTTTATCCATCCGACTTCACATACAGAGGATGAACTAAGCGAAATATTAACCCACGAACAAACTCATGCTAACCAATGGCATTCCATTGATGTACTTGTCAGTGAGATTGTATGTACATTTTGCTGGTTCAATCCTTTTGCCTGGCTCATGAAACGGGAAATTCGCACCAATCTGGAATATCTGGCGGACAACCGTGTACTGGAAACTGGGCATGACTCTAAAGCCTATCAGTATCACCTGTTAGGATTATCACACCATAAGGCTGCAGCAACTATCTATAACAGTTTTAATGTATTACCTTTAAAAAAACGCATCAAAATGATGAACAAAAAGAGAACCCGAGAAATAGGGAGAACTAAATACCTTATGTTTCTCCCCTTGGCAGCCTTACTTATGATTATCAGCAATATCGAAGCCGTGGCCCGTACCACGAAAGAGATAGCAAAAGATGTCATAGAGGCTGTAGAAGAAAATCTGACGTCAGATGCAACGACGCCGGAGATGGAAGTTGCTACTGAAACGGTCCCGCTGAAAACACCGGCACCGCAACAGGAAAAAGACAAGCTCGTGACTTACCAAGGAGTCGTAGTAGATAAAGACGGGAAAGCAGTGGAAGGCGCCGAGTTTTTTGTTGATGCCAGCTACAAACTCCCTAAAGACCAATCGTATCTCACAGGAAAAAATGGTAATTTCTCCTTCAAAGCATTTGAGAATGCCAAAATGGTGGTAATTTGGAAAAAAGATGGGAAAATGATGGGAGTACCCGTCACTGTCAACAAAGAGAATAATTCCAATATGAAGATTGTCATGAACAGAGAATGGCAAAATCCACCAGCTGATGATCCTGATAATCCTGTATTTGAAGTAGTGGAACAAATGCCTGAATTTCCGGATGGTGGAATGTCCGGCTTGATGCAATTCTTATCGAAAAACATCAGATATCCGATAAATGCACAGAAGAGTGGTACGCAAGGACGCGTTACCGTACAATTTATTGTCAACGCAGACGGAAGCATCTCCAACATAGGGATTATCCGCGGAGCAGACCCGGAATTGGACGGTGAAGCGGTACGCGTTATCAGCACAATGCCCAATTGGAAACCTGGTATGCAAAAAGGAAAAGCTGTACGGGTGAAATATACAGTTCCTGTCATGTTCCGCTTATCGGATGATGGCCAAAAAGAGGAGTATAAGCCTATACCTAAAATTGATGAAACCGTTGTTGTTGGATATGCCCCCAAACAAGTCCCTGCAGAGGAAGACCCAGTTTTTGAAGTGGTTGAAAATATGCCTGAATTTCCCGGTGGTATGGGAGGTCTTATGCAATACCTGTCCAAGAATATCAAATACCCGGTAGAAGCACAAAAAGCAGGAACTCAAGGACGAGTGATGATACAGGTTATCATTGATAAGAATGGTAATATTACCAACCCCAAAGTTATCCAGCCTGTAGATCCCTTATTGGATACAGAAGCGATTCGCGTCACCGCAAGTATGCCTAAATGGAAGCCTGGTACACAAAGAGGAATGCCGGTCAATGTTAAATATACATTCCCTATCGTATTCAGATTGCAATAAAACAACCTCCTTTCTACATTAATTCTCTCTCACATAAAGATTATCTGTAATGTCCTACTCCTGATTTTTAACAGCACAATCAGGAGTGGGATGCGGATAACCATTAACGATTCATGCCATGAACAAACTAATTTACATATTTCCTCTCTTACTCATAATCAATACAATCCATGCGCAAGAAGGCAAAAAAGAATATCTACAAAAGGTACTCGCTAATCTTGAAAAAATAGAGTCAGCAAGCTATACAAGTTTTAATGAATCCTGGCAACCTGTTGATACAGTCCCGATATTTACTTATTCTGATTATACCAATGAATATAATAATCCGAATGACAGTACTATTGGAGCTAGTTATGCATCTTTCAAAACGAAAGACATGGATAAAATGACCTTTTGCTATGACGGACACAAAAGAGTACTGGTGTACGATAAGGACAAAGCAATCGTAGAAGATAACTTTACCGCCCGCCCGCTTCCTTTCAGGCCATTGACCGGGCCTTTTTATAACTACACAAAAAACATTATAAAATATGCCCTGCAAACGAAAGATAATATAACCATTGATTTACAGGATAAAGATAACGATTACTTTTTCAGATTAGTTATTGAAGAAGAGACCCAAGTGGAGTTTTTCGGTAAAGCCCATCATATGCCGAAACCGCCATTTTACGTAGAACCGACTTCAATCTACGAGATATGGATACATAAGTCGGACAACTTACCTTATAAAGCACGGAGAGAAATGTCGCATGATATATCAGTCAAGACTATCACATCCGTAGAATTTAATCAATTGTCCATTAATGATTTCAATGTATCTGATTATTACCCCAAGGGGTATACTGTTGAGCCATACAGCTATGGCAACAAAGCAGCCACTTCAGCACCCGAACTTACAGGCAAGCAAGCTCCGGAATGGACTTTAAATGACTCCAATGGCAATCCGGTATCACTTGCCGACTTAAAAAGCAAAGTATTGCTAATCAACTTTACCGGAATAGGCTGCGGCGCCTGTCAGGCCGCTGTTCCTTTCCTGAAAGAATTGAAGGACAAATTCAACAATGAAGATTTTAATCTTATAGCAATTGAGGGATGGAGTCGGAAAGAACATGCCATTCAGGTTTATGCAAATAATAAAAAACTCAATTACACAATTCTAAATGCAAATGATCAGGTAATCAAAGACTATCAAACAGGAAATGCCGCCCCTTTCTTTTTTATATTGGATAAACACCACATCATCAGAAAAGTCATCAGGGGTTATGGCAATGAAAAGACAAACAAGGAAATTATAGATGCTATAACAGAATTATTATAGAAATATATCCAAATAAAAAAACAGTAGAATGAGTCGTCAATACTCAGTCTACTGTTTCTTATATAAATCGTAAAAGATACTTCTTATTTATGCATCTTCACTACTTCTGTCGGCGCCATCTCCACATTCCGCTTATCTACCTGGCGAACCACGCTTGCCGCTAATTGCAGGAAAGCGCGTCCGGTCACGGTATTCTCGTCAAGTGCTACCGGAGTACCCTTATCTCCACTTTCGCAAATGCTTTGTACGATAGGAATTTGCCCCAACAAAGGCACATTCATTTCTTCCGCCAGATTCTTGGCACCTTCCTTTCCAAAAATATAGTATTTATTCTCCGGAAGTTCGGCAGGTGTAAACCAGGCCATATTCTCTACCAAACCGAGAATAGGCACATTCACCTTATCATTGATAAACATATTGATACCTTTGCGGGCATCTGCCAATGCCACAGCCTGCGGTGTGCTGACTACGATAGCTCCTGTCAGCGCCAATGTCTGAACCACTGTCAGGTGGATATCACTCGTTCCGGGAGGAAGGTCGATTAAGAAATAGTCAAGCTCTCCCCAATTCGCATCCCCTATCAGCTGTTTCAAGGCATTACTTGCCATGCCGCCACGCCACAACGTAGCCTGATCAGGATCAACGAAAAAACCAATAGAAAGCAATTTGATACCATACTTCTCAACCGGTACAATCAAGTCACGGCCGTCTACGTGCTCAGCATAAGGACGCGCATCCTCCACCTGAAACATCTTCGGCATGGATGGCCCGAAAATATCGGCATCCAACAAACCAACCCTGTAACCCAACTTCGCCAAAGACACTGCAAGATTAGCAGCTACCGTTGATTTACCTACGCCACCCTTACCGGAAGAAACTCCGATAATATTTTTCACCTGAGACAACAGTTTGCCTGGTTCGGGACGTGCCGCCTGTTTGCTTTCCGTAGTAATGGCTATTTCTACCTCATCAGATACATACGTATGAATAGCCGCTTCCGCCGCCTTTATTACAGATTTCATGAAAGGATCGGTCGGTTTCTCAAATATCAGTGAGAAACTAACTTTCATCCCGTCAATACGTAAATTATCGGCAATCATTTCCGCCTCAACCAGATTCTTTCCGGTACCGGGATATCGCACTGTGGCCAGTGCATCTAAAATTAGTTTAGGATAAAGTGTCATTACTCTTTTTTTATTTTGAAGTTTGCAGCCCACTCCGCTTACTGCGGTTATAACTGCGATACTCATCTAACTCTATTTCCACATCGGGTTCGTGCAGTTCGCCTTCCTTCGGCAGATGGAACTTGATATACTTGATGTTCAATCCACGGTCCAACCATTGTTGCTCGTAATAGGTTTTGATGCTGAGAATTTCATCAGCCATGCCGGAGTGATACAGATCTTCTGTCAGCACATCCACGGGAAGATGATTTTCCTCGATCATGCAACGGGTATAAGTGAACATAAAGTTACTATCTGTCTTGAGATGAACAATACCATCCGGTTTTAGGAATTTACGATAACGTTCCATGAAATAAGTGGAAGTAAGGCGCTTGGTAGCTTTCTTCATTTGCGGATCGGAGAAAGTCAACCAGATTTCACTCACTTCATTTTCTGAGAAAAAGCGGTCGATTATTTCAATGTTCGTACGCAAAAAGGCAACATTCTTCATGCTTGCCTGTAATGACTCGGTAGCACCGGACCACATACGTGAACCTTTAATATCCACTCCGATAAAATTTTTATCAGGAAACAATCGTCCCAGCCCGACGGTATATTCACCACGTCCGCAACCTAATTCCAAAACAATGGGACGGTCATTCCCGAAGAATGACTCGTTCCATTTTCCTTTCATCTCAAAGGGCACGTTATCTACTGCTGAATAAGGATATTCGAACACATGCGGATAACTTGCCATATCGGCAAACTTCGCTAACTTACCTTTACTCATGCGTTATTCCACAATGGTTACCCAGCCATGCGTGTCAGGTTCGTCACCATATTGGATTCCACGCAGCTTGTTGTACAACTTGGTGCAGACAGGTCCCGGTTTACCATCCTTAGCTATCACATAAGAATGTTCATTTTCAGGATCATCTATGCGCTCAATCGGACTAATCACCGCAGCCGTACCACATGCACCGGCTTCCTCGAACGTAGTAAGTTCCTCTTCTGCAATCGGACGACGTTCCACCTTCATTCCCATATCTTCAGCCAACTGCATCAAGCTCTTATTGGTAATGGATGGCAGAATGGAAGTAGACAGAGGAGTAATATAAGTATTATCTTTTATTCCGAAGAAGTTGGCAGCGCCACACTCGTCGATGTACTTCTTCTCCTTAGCATCCAGATAGAATTCTGCAGAATAACCGGCAGCATGAGCTTCCTGACTGGCACGCAAACTGGCTGCATAATTACCACCAACCTTATAAATACCAGTTCCAAGCGGAGCAGCACGGTCATACTTACGTGTAATGACATAAGGAGTAGCAGCAAAGCCACCTTTAAAGTATGGGCCTACCGGAGTAACAAATATCAGGAACATATATTCATTGGAAGGACGTACCCCCACCTGTGCTCCGGTTCCAATCAGCAACGGACGGATATAAAGGGAAGCACCGCTCTCGTAAGGCGGTATAAAGCGTTCGTTCATTTTCACCGCTGTCAGTACAGCTTCTTTGAAACGTTCTGTCGGCAATTCTGCCATCATGATACCACGACACGTAGACTGCAAGCGGGCAGCATTCTCTTCCAAACGGAAAATACGTACCTTACCATCTTTGCCACGGAATGCCTTTAAGCCTTCAAACGCTTCCTGTCCATAATGCAGACAGGTAGCCGCCATGTGCAGATTGATAAGTTCGCTACTGCTGATTTCAAGTTTTCCCCACTCACCTTCGCGGAAATTAATTCTCACATTGTAATCTGTCTTCATGTATCCGAATGACAGATTAGACCAATCTATTTCTTTCATATCTCAAAGTATTAGTAATCTCATTACGTACATTCTGCAACAAATTTAGTCTTTATTCTTCACTTTCCCGCTTCTCCGACAGTAATTTTTCGATTTCCTTGTCAGCTTTGGTCAATTTATCGCTGCAAAACGCAATAATCTCATTCGCTTCCTTTATTTTTTCGGCAAGCGCATCAATTTCCAATTCATTATTGTCTATTTGACGGACAATCTTCTCCAAGCGCTCCATGGCTTGGGAATAGGTTTCTTTTTTCTTTGAAGTAGGCATAGGAGTATTTATGATTTATGAATTACGATTGAGGTTGCTTCGCCCCGGTAAAAACGGGTGAGTATTTCATCATTCTCATTCAGAGAAGCGGCATCTTTTACAGCTTTCCCATCTTTCAGAGTGATGCTATAGCCACGGGCAAGCATCTTTTCGGGTGAAGCATCAGTCAAGCGTTGCTGTAACAGTTCCAGACGATGACGTTGGCGCGAAAGGGAAGACGTAACTGCCTGGGAAATATCTCTCCGGGCAGCCAGCAGAGTCAACTTAGCATCAGAGATACGGCGTACAACGGCAGAGGGAATACGGTTCCTGTATAAATTCAATTTACGATGCTCTTCCGTCAGACGGGAAAGGACGCTTTCGTGTAAACGGCTGGCAAGAACTTCCAACCCATCGGCAGCAAGATCCATACAATCAATAAGATATTCGGCAGCTGCTGTCGGAGTTTTCACACGAGTGTGCGCCACGGAATCAAGCACTGTATCATCTCTTTCATGTCCTATTCCGGTAATTATAGGTAGCGGGAATTGGGCACACGCGGCAGCAAGCAAATACGTATCAAAACCGGAAAGATCGGAAGTAGCTCCACCTCCACGGATGATGACTACGGCATCAAAATCATTCTGACGATTTAAAATAAGATCCAAAGCTGACAATACGGACTCTTCTACACGGTCGCCTTGCATCAAAGCAGGAAATAGCTCCGTATAGAAGAAAAAGCCACGGGGATTATTCTGCAACTGATGGCAGAAATCACCATAACCGGCAGCCGTAGGGGAAGAAATTACGGCAATACGTTGCGGTAAATCGGGCATATCCAACTCTTTATTCAAAGTAAGCACACCTTCTTCTTCCAGTTGCTTCAGTATTTCCCGACGACGACGTGCCATATCTCCTAACGTATAAGTAGGATCGATATCCTGTACGGTCAGACTATAGCCATAAAGCTCGTGAAAGCTGACAATAACCTGAACCAGTACCTTAATACCGGAAACAAAAGCCTGCCCTGTTGCTTCTTCAAAATAAGGTTTCAGCAGCCGATAGACATTCGACCAGATAGTACCCCGCGCCTTTGCAACCAAACCATTGCTACGGGGGTCTTTCTGAATAAATTCCAGATAGCAATGCCCGGTACTGTTCGTTCGCACATCACTCAACTCCGCCTGTACCCAATATTCATCAGGCAGGCATTGTTCAAGACTGCGGCGCACCAAGGCATTAAGTTCCAGTAAAGATAATGCTTCCATATTATTCAGCTACGAGTGACAAGCTACCAGCTACAAGTGACGAACTACGAGTAACAGCTTGTAATCAGTTATTTATTATTTGATTTATAATCATTGTATGCCTTCCACATATCAGGTACTCCATATCCGTAGATATTATCCGGAAAACCGGCACGGTCACCGGATCGGCGCACCAACTCAATCACTTCTTTTGCCGTCAACGTCGGGCAAGCCTGCCACAAACAAGTCACCATACCGCACATGATAGGTGAAGAAAAAGAAGTACCGTTAGCCCGTCCCTGGTTACCATCCGTACGGATCACATCCGATCCAACTCCTACCGCAACCACATCCGGCTTCACACGATGATCCGCTGTATTACCTACGGAAGAAAAAGTAGCCAGTACAGCTCTCTTGTCAATCGCTCCTACCGTCAACACATTATCGGCATCTCCCGGAGGAGTGATCTTTTTCCAGGAACCTGCACCGGAGTTGCCGGCACTGCACACCAGTATCATTCCTTTATCTGCAATATGGGAAGCCTGGCGTGACATCAATGCATGACGTCCATCCAAATCTCGATATTTATAATTCTTCGATTTATCATCAAATGAGTAGTATCCCAAAGATGTATTGATTACATCCACTCCCACACTATCGGCAAATTCAACCGCAGCCGACCAATAATCCTGTTCTACCAGGTGTTCCGAATATTCATCCTCGCTGCGAAGCAACCAGAAAGAAGCTTCGGGAGCCGTACCCGTCATAATATCAGGTCGGTTCATACCGATACAGGACAGTACGCTCATTCCATGGCTGCTTTCTGCAAAGATATCAGCCTGTTGGTTTACAAAATCCTTTGTACCGAGAATACGGATATTCTGCATAGCAGTAATCTTATCCACGTTATGGAAGCCTGCATCGATAACCGCAATCGTCATACCTTGCCCTTTGAAACCCGCTTCGTGTAATTTGTCACCGTTACTCAACTGGATCTGAGTAATAGCACGTCCGTAAATGCTATCCGGATGTATCGTCGGTTGATTTAGTACAGAATCACGTTCCGTTGCCATTGATGGTTTGCCGGCACCGGGAGACATCCAGACCTTCTCCGTTGAAAGCACAAAAGGCAGTGCCGCTATGCGGTCAATCAAAGTCGTATCGTTGCAGGACACCGTTACAAAATTGTTCCATTTTCCGGTCACCACAATATTAACTCCCTGCTTACGAATCTCATCTATATATTTGCGGCAAACCGGGAGATCTGTAGAATCAATGGGAAGATTCTGTTTTTTACGGCGTTCAATTGCCTTTTCGGACAAGAATTTCTCCGGCCGCTTCAACGAATACTCTGTGGCAGCCTTGTCTTTCAGGCTAATGCGATATTTCAATGTATCTTGCTGTGCCGATACCCCTGTTGCAAACACGGCAATAACTAAAAGGAAAAACAATTTTCTCATGCTATTATTTAATTACTTATTTATTTTCTGAAATAACCAACCCGATGCCCCGCTGGGAAGCAATAAACGATCCCCCCACTACCCGCCTTCCAATATAGAATACAGCCGACTGACCGGGTGCAATAGCCGATGCTTCGGACAAGAAATGTACGAACAGCCGCCCGTCTTCCAACCTTTTCACCGTGCAGGGAATCGGTTTGCTGCGATAACGGATACGCACCGCCAAGTCAGGAGCCGAGAAGAATTCCCGCTCATCAATGATATTATCCTGTTCGGCCAGCATATATTCAGTCCGCAATTGTTCGGCATCACCCAGCATCACTGTATTCTTCTGCGGATTTATCTTCAGCACATAAGCCGGTTTACCCAAAGCTATTTCCAGACCTTTCCGCTGTCCGATGGTATAATAGGGAAAACCTTTATGCTCGCCCAACTTCACCCCTTCGGAATTGACAAACCATCCGGAACCGATTTCACGGTCTATTTCAGGAGAATGTTCGCGCAGGAAGTCTCGATAATCACCCTTGATGAAACATACCTCCATGCTCTCCCCTTCTTCCGCCTTCAACGGATAGCCTCTCCCGCGCAGATATTCCCTCACTTGCAACTTCGTATAGGTGCCCAGTGGAAAAATGCAACGCCTCAGCACATCCTGCCCCAGTCTCCAAAGAAAATAAGACTGGTCTTTCTTATCGTCGTCTCCGGCCACTATATATATCTTTCCGTTCTTTTCTTCCAGACGGCTGTAATGTCCGGTAGAGATAAATGCGCAACCTAGTTTGTCCGCCCACTCTGTGAGTATGCGGAATTTAAACGTAGGATTACACATCACGCACGGATTGGGTGTCCGCCCCTGGCAATATTCATCAATAAAGTTCTGCACAATTACTTTGCGAAAAGCCTCACGTTCATCAGCCACATGGTGTTCGATACCCATACTGTCGGCAAGTTGCCGGGCTTCCACAGGTTCGTCTCCCCACACCCACATGGTTAGTCCGATTATCTCATAACCCTGTTCCTTCAACATCAGGCAAGTGGCGGTACTGTCTATACCACCGCTCATACCTACCAATACTCGCTTCTCAGGTTTGTCCATTTTAGGATATTCATTCAATTAGCTTACAAAAATAGATGATTTCGGGGAGAAGAAACAAAAAAGGCATACCTTTTTCACATGACTTCACATCATTCTCTTTGTTTCTCCCTACCTCTCCGTAGCTTTGCAGTTATGAAAAACTTACGAGTTGTACAACTAGAGCAGCTTAAGTTGTACTACTGTAGCATTACAAGTTGTACAACTCGTAAGTTCCCCGTAGTAACCAAAAACAAGAATAGTAGTAAGTTCACAACTTAATAGTAGTAACATGTCAATTCCATACTTAGTAAGACAAAAAACAAACCTGCTAAATAAGGCAAAAAGCGGACTATGGTATGCCGTCATCCGTAAATTACAACGCCGTGGCGGAGTAAATGAAAAAGAACTGGGAGAACTGGTGGCCATGCGCGGAGGTTTTAACCGCGGAGTGGTAGAGGGAGTGCTGACCGCCGTCAGCGAAGTTATAGAAACGGAACTCAGCAAAGGACAATCGGTCACTATACGGGGATTCGGTACCTTTCAGACTGCCTTGACCAGCAAAGGATTCGAGCATCCGGGCCAGGTGACTCCCGGAGAGGTCAGCGTATCGAAGGTCTATTTCATGGCAGACCGCAATCTGCTCAGACGCCTCAAGAAGGTAGACTGCTATCGCATACCCTTGAGCTATTACCTCCCCAAAGAACTACTGACACCTGAAATTCTGGAAGAAGAAAAAGGATTGAAAGAGGAAGGGCAAATATAACAAAATCCCCCTCGCAAGCGCATCACAAGCCTGAGGAGTACTTCATAACACCTCTTTCTTCAGAAAGTCCGACAAATGCAGATGCTGTATGCCTTGCACATCTCCTCCACGATTAAACTCATCCAAACTGACAACATACTTTGGATAATTATCCGGTATATTCATCAGATTGCCAAACTCCCGCTCCCGGGTTTTGTCATCTACCATCAAATAAACAACTTGCACATATACTCGCTTACCTTGTTTCACCCCAACAAAGTCTATCTCTTTTTGGGCATTATCACCCACATACACATCATATTGCAAGGAGCTGATATGGAGATAAACAGCATTTTCCAGTAATTTCTGTATGTCCCGCTGCAGATTGAAACCCAGATGGCAATTCCGCAAACCTAAATCTTCAAAGAAATATTTGTCACCAATCTCAAACTTCCTCAATCCAGTGACATCAATCCTACCTATTTTATTAATCAAATAAGCACTGCTCAGAGCTTTCAGGTAATTAATAACCTGAGGAGTAGATATATCCACCCTTTGTGACTTCAAATACTTACTAATATTATTTGCAGAAAAAAGACTTCCTACATTATCAGCCGTATACAATGCCAATGTCTCCAGAAAGTCTACATTGCGGATTCCCTCACGCTTCACTACGTCTTTCAACAATATGGTAGAATAAATATTCCGAAGATACTCAAATGCCAGTTCATCCGTCAGTTGCAAACGAGATAAGTAAGGGAGCCCGCCATAAGTGAGATATAACATCAAACTTTGGTTGTTATCTTCCAATTGATGAAATTCTAAAAACTCTGGATAATTCAAACTGTGTACATGAAACTCCACATATCGTCCTGAAAGATAAGTAGACAACTCTCCTGAAAGCATTTTAGCATTGCTACCGGTAATATAAATATCGCAGCTATCTCTTGCCTGCAAGCTACGCAATACATGTTCAAAACCATCAATATCCTGCACTTCATCAATAAAGAGATAGTTATCCACACCTTCCTGAAACTTATCGCGCAGATATTCAAACAAATCCGTATCATTCCGAATGCCCCTGAATTCTTCGTATTCCATATTGATATAGAGAATGTTTGCCTGGGGATTCTCTTTAAGAATATCAATTTGAAGCTGTTTTAAAATGCAACTCTTCCCTACCCGCCGTTGTCCGGTCAGCACTTTGATGATGCCCTTCCCAATAAAAGGACGTATTCTATTTGTATACAAAGGACGGTTTATCAGCTTCATTCTTTTATAATTTATGATTAATAAACAATGCAAATATAGCAATTTTATTAAGTATAAATTATAAACCCTATAAAAAGATGCGACATTTATTAAGTGCCAATATCAGTTGGGGTACCTGCAAATTCTCCTACGCATCCTCAAACAGGAACACTTCGTACAGATTACGCGGAATTTCACGGAATAAGCAAAAAAATCCGTGAAATTCCGCGTCTGAGTATCAACGCCTCGGCTGTTTTCCGGTCGCCTACCGGGACTGTTCTTTATCACGGTGGATAAAAAGACATAGCTTCCGGAAGGGAATGAACAACGCGGTGAAAACAGTTTCAGCGAATTTATTCCTATTTGAAAAGCAACTGTGCCATGTGATACAAACTTCTACGCCAAGTCAGGAATTCATGCGCCGTATCGGGAGAAACAAACGACGTAGCCTTGAAACCGGCAGCCTTGAGGTCGTTCACAGCCTTAGTCACACCATCCGGATTCTCCTTGCTTCCGCAACTGATGAAAATGGATGCCACCTGATTCTTATCCTTGATATCGTCCGGTGCATAAGTACCACCGCTCAACAGTCCATAGTAATTGAATACCTCCGGACGGCGCAGAGTAATCAGTTTCGTCTCAAAACCACCCATAGAAAGCCCTGCCATAGCACGGTGCTTCTTGTCGGCTTGTGTACGGAAGTTACTATCAATATAAGGTATCAGTTCGTCTACCAGCACCGTTTCAAACTCCTTAGCCGTGAACTCTCTGATATGTCCAAATTTCACATCATTCGTCATACCATACGTCATTACAATGATGAACGGTTCAATCTTGCCTTCGGCAATCAGGTTGTCCATAATCAGATTCGCATGTCCCTGGTTGGACCATGCCGTTTCATCTTCTCCCCATCCGTGCTGTAAATAGAGAACCGGATACTTCTTCTTATCCTTGCCATAAGTGGGCGGTGTATAAACAAATGCACGACGGTGAGTGTCCGTACTCTTGGAATAGAAATAAACCTGCTGAATATTGCCATGAGGCACTTGTTTCATGGCATAGAAATCTTCGTCATGAGCCGGAATCTCAATGCCGCTTTCCCATCGGCAAGAACCGTAATAATTCTTGGCTCCCGGGTCATTAAACACGCCACCGTCGATAGTGAGGTGGTAATAATGGAATCCCTCGTCCATAGGGCCATCTGTAGTACCCACCCATACACCTTCTTTATCCTTGCGGAGAACTGTACCGCCACGACCACCCAGTCCAAGGCTGACAATGACTGATTTGGCATCAGGAGCAACTACACGGAAGCGGGCATATCCTTGCGAATTAACCATAGGATACTGCTGTCCGGGCTGATTAAGCACAGAAGGACGGAAATCTTCTTTCACCACAGCATTATCGCGTGCCGGATCAAAATCCTTAATGATGCTATAGACACGTTTCGGCTTATAATTTTCATCGTAAGGCAACGGATAATTGCGTGCGCCGAGCCATGAGTCGCGATCGGAAAGATTCCAGAAAGTAACATTGTCTACCACATCCTTATGCTTGCGAAGCACTTTAAACAGGCGAGCATACTGATCTTCCTGAAGCGTTTTCACTACCTGACTGATATTGCCGCCATCACGGCTGAAGTTGAGCTGTCCTCCCATTTCCTGATTGGCACGAATATCCAACTCGGTAATATGAATATGTTTCACTATCGTAGAGTATTTTGTCAAGGCAGCATCTACATCTTCCATGCTCGGACCGTAGACATTGTAATGTCCCTGCATGCCGATACCATCAATGGGCACACCTTCTTCCTTCATGGATTTCACCATATTATAGATACGGTCACGCTTTCCAGGATCGGCAGCATTATAGTCATTATAGAAAAGGAGTACATTAGGGTCGGCCTCACGGGCATAAATAAAGGCTTTCTTAATGAACTCGTCACCGGCAATCTGATAAAGGGGGGAATTACGATATGGACTTGGTTGCTCTCCCATGCCTCGCCGGCCACCCTGCCAGCCACCATCGGAGATAGCTTCGTTCACCACGTCCCACGCATATATCACGTCTTTATAACGTTCCACGATGGCTGTGATGTGGTGCTTCATATTTTGGAACAATTTCTCTTTCGACACAAGATTGCCTTTTTCATCCTTATACATCCACTCTCCTATCTGGGCATGCCACATCAAGCAATGCCCGCGAAGTTTGATACCGTTGCTACGGCAAAAGTTGGCGATCTTGTCGGCATTCTCCCAGTTGAACTGTCCGTAGGCAGGCTCGGTGGGTTGCGGCTTCATGTCGTTTTCTGCCGTAATACTGTTAAAGTCTTTTTTGATAATGGCAATCTGTTCGGGATTTGCGATATTACGCATATTAACAGCCACGCCAATAGAGAAGTAATCTTTATAAGCATCCTTCAATCCTGTTTCGCCGCTTTGTGCGAACCCGTTATTTGCGCCTATGGTAAATGCCAACGCGCAAAGAGAAATTTTGAATAAATGTTTCATCTGATAATTATTTAAAAGGTTTTTCATTGTATATCTATTCATCTACAATTTCATGTATTTTTCCATGCATATCACTCACTAATTGGAAACGGTTACAAAAGAATGCTTTTTTCAGAGAGATTCTTCATATTTGTGTAACACGTTTTTTCGTTTATGTTACCTCCTTTAATAAAAGTGAAGGAAAATGGGTTCTCAAGAGCAATATCGCCACTGAAATGAAGAGATAAAGATGATTGTAATCAAAACGAAACATGCATGACACAAAAACATAACACACATGTCTGAACTTTGCCGCCATTAATTAATCGACTACAACTAATGATTATGAAGAAAAGCGTATTCATGCTGCTCATCACCCTGCTGTCACTGGCAGCAAACGCCCAGACGCCATACCGCAACGAGGACGGAAAGAAGATTGATAAAGAAGAGTTGGAAACAAAGGATTACCTGCCGGAAATACACGGTACTATCCGTACTAAGTTTGAGTATCAGACTGAGATGGCCGCCAGTCGTTTCGAAGTACGCAACGCACGCATCAGCATTACCGGAAATGTATTGCCTATCGTAGCTTATAAAGCGGAAATCGATCTCTCCGATGAAGGACAAATCAAAATGCTGGATGCCTACGCCCGCCTTTTCCCTATAAAAGACCTGACCGTCACCGCAGGACAAATGCGAGTACCATTTACAATCGACGCCCACCGCTCTCCACATCAGCAATATTTCGCTAACCGTTCGTTTATCGCGAAACAAGTTGGTAATGTACGTGACGTTGGTGTTACATTGGGATATAAATTCGGCACAGGAGTACCTGTAACCTTAGAAGGCGGACTCTACAATGGTTCGGGACTGACTAATCAAAAAGAATGGCACAAAGAGGTAAACTATTCCGCCAAAGCACAATTCCTTTTCGCCAAAAAGCTGAATCTGGCTTTAAGTATACAGAGCATCCAGCCACAAGAGGTAAGGATAAACTCGTATGATATCGGTGCTTTCTATGAATTCGGACGCTTCCATATTGAAGGAGAGTATTTGTACAAAACTTATGCAGACAATGCCTATGACAACGTGCATGCCGTAAATAGTTTTATCAATTACGACCTCCCTTTACGAAAAGTATTCAACAAGATGTCCTTTCTGGCACGCTACGACATGATGACCAGCCAAAGCGATGGGAAAGCCATTGATGAAGAAACCGGCGCTTTGACTACCACCGACTACAAACGCCACCGTATAACCGGAGGTATCACTTTCAGCCTCAGCAAAGCATTCCGTACAGACCTCCGGCTGAACTACGAAAAGTATTTCTACGCCAAAAACAGTATTGCCAAAGAGTCTGAACAAGATAAGATTGTATTGGAACTGATGGTGAGGTTCTAACACCTCACATGCACCTGCCAACAACAGGTGCATCCTTACGTCCGGTAAGTACTCTTTGAATCACTCTCATTCATCCTACTTAAACCGTTTCAAACCCTTCTTCTCAAACACCCATTCCGGAGTGTAGAGCTTACCTTCATCATTGTCAGACAGCTCATACCAAGGCGATAATCCACGGTTAGCGGGATTCACCAATATGTGAATCTGTTGAGCCGGCATATAGCTCTGTGCCAGCAGGAACACTTTCTTTCCTGTTTGAGGATAAATCGCCACATCCACTACAATGACTGCGTGCCCCGGTGACCCGCCTTTGATAAACACATCTCCGGGTTGTAAAGATGTATAAGGAACCGAAACAAGTTCTTTCGACAAAGAGGCCGTTCCGGCATACATAAAAACAATATCCAGATATTTACAGAAAGTCTGATAAGAATAATCAGAACCTCCGGATACATACCATTGCGCAACATTCCCATTAACCTTAATGCGATTTCCGTCTGCCCATTTTTTATACTCAGCTTTAAATCCACTCGTAAAATTGAACTGAATTTCATCATAACGTCTCTGCGACCATAAGTATTCTGCACGCAGACGTATTACCGCATCCGCACATTGTTGTAGATCCCGATGCCCTATCTCCATATCCACTACGGCAAATGCTGCAGCCTGATTCCCCTTTTCCTTCCCATTATAGAGCAACACTTTACTCCCCTTCGGCAATAATGGCAACTGGCGTAAATAAGCAGTAAAAGAAGATTGTCCACAAGCCTCCCGCACATATCCCACAGGAGGTGCAATAATAGCTTCAATGTTTTGTGCATTCAATGAGATAACAGAAAACATGTAAACCACGCAAAACAAATATATCTTTTTCATATCAGATTAAGCACTTTAAACGTGAGATAGTAAAAGTAATAATAATTCGGACACAGACTCCATTTATGAATATAAAATTTCAGATATTTCAAAATAATATAGGGAGATAAACACCAAGTCTTAAATACCTCCAGAAACATCTGTGGCGTATCAGAGCCGTACTTGCTCCGTACCCGCTCCGTACTTTCTCCGTGTAGAAGTACCTTTGACCGAAGAATGTACGGAGCAAGTACGGCCCTGATACGATTCGGGTACGGAACAGATATAAAAGAAACACATCACAACGAAAGCATGAATTGTATAAAAAAAGAGAGACTTTCTAAACTTTTCCATACAAAACTTGATTATTTGCCCGAAAAATCATATATTTGAGTAAATAACTCAGAGCTTATGGCAAATCCGATTCTTCCTGGTATATCAGAAGCTGAACAAGAACTGTTGTACAAGAAACTAAACGAATACAATCAGGGAAGAACCTCTTACAAAGAGGCAGGTGCTTATCTGGTTGTACTGCCCCGTCCGGAGTCTCCCCGTTACTCCTTATGGGTGTATTCCCCTCTTCCCGAACGCCAGTCCATCTTTTACGTCCAGGACCTCTCTACAGACATCCATGAAAGTCTGCGAGCGGCAAGCAGCCTATGTTATTATTCTCCACGTTGCATTCTGCTAGTAGAATACAATGTCAAACGCATGCAGAGTAAGGGAGACGACATTATCTCTTTCGGAAAGTATCATGGACATTTCCTGCACGAAATCTTCCGTATCGATCCGGCATATGTGAGTTGGATTGCTTATAAATTTACTCCACGTATACCAAAACAGGAACGCTTCGTACAGATAGCACAAGTATATCATTCCGTCCATCTGGATATTCAGAAGCGGCAGGCACATCAGAAATATTCTACCAGCCGTTTTCTGGGAAAAGAAGGGGATAAAGTGAAAGAACTGACACTGAAAGTGCTCCGTGTCCGGCTGGAAGACGATCCTTACAAAACCACCGTGAAAGGAACGACTCCTTATTTCTATGTCCGGCAGATACTGACTTTGGAAGACCCTATCGGCAATCTCGTCACTTTCCGGATCAGCTCGCGTACGGCAAGCCGGGAATCGTGCCAGGTACCCGCTACGGAGCACGCTTTCGAGCCCGGAGAATCGGTATATATTGCCTCGGCACGCATCTCTTGTACCTTTACTTCGGGAAACAAGCAATACACCCGCCTCAATTATGTCAAGTTTAAATAAACTTAAAAGATAGAGCGGTATTATTCCTATTAAAAACATTCGTCCTTTCTTTGTCGGCAGAAAAGGGGGTGCTATAAAAATAGCTGAGATTATACCCAATGAACCTGATACGGTTAGTACCGTCGAAGGGAATTTTCTTTCTATATTCTACTATTCGTTTATACTACTATCCCTTTCTGTAAGTATAATTTCTAAATTCAGAGTTTGAATGTTTGACGTACAATTCATTACGCATTTTACGGCATCCATTTCTTATTCGGACTCCGCACGCATAGCCCTTGAAGGGGGTTGCCGCTGGGTTCAGCTTCGGATGAAGGATGCTTCTTCAGAAGAGCTGAAAGCCACAGCCATGCAAGTGCAGGAACTCTGCCGCCAATACGGAGCCACGTTCATCATTGATGACCACGTGGAACTGGTGAAACAGATTGGCGCGGACGGTGTCCACTTAGGAAAACTGGATATGCCGATAAAAGAAGCAAGGGAAAGGCTGGGCAAAGATTTCATTATTGGCGGAACAGCCAACACGTTCGAGGACATCCGGCAACATGCCGCTGATGGCGCCGACTACATCGGTTGCGGCCCTTTCCGCTTCACAACTACCAAACAAAAGTTATCACCCATTCTGGGGCTGGACGGTTATCATTCCATCCTGACGCAAATGCACGAAGAAGGAATAACAATTCCTGTCGTTGCCATCGGTGGAATCACACGTGAGGACATCCCATCCCTGAAAGCATCAGGACTGAGCGGAATAGCATTGAGCGGCGGTATTCTAAAAGCTGAGAATCCGGTACGTGAAATGGAAACAATTATACGACTGACCCAATAGCAATCAATTAGCGAACCATGGAAGATAAAACAAAAATTACTTATCCCGAATCCGAGAAAGTCTATATGCAGGGGCAACTCCATCCTTATCTGAAAGTTGGGATGCGAAAAGTGAACCTTACCCCTACCGTAATAGTGGAAAACGGGAAAAAAGTTATGACGGAGAATGCACCCGTCTACATATATGATACAAGCGGCGCATACAGTGATCCGGAACAGAAGGTAGATTTAAAGAAAGGTTTGCCACGCCTCCGCGAACCGTGGATACAGGAACGGGATGTAGAACGGTTGACGGAAATCAGCTCCGAATATGGAAAGATGCGTCTGGCAGACAAAAGTCTTGACTCCCTCCGTTTTGATCATATCACTTTGCCCTATCGCGCCAAAGCAGGCAAGCAGATTACGCAGATGTACTATGCCAAACAGGGTATCATAACACCGGAAATGGAGTATGTAGCCATCCGTGAGAATATGAACTGCCAAGAGTTGGGTATAGAAACTTACATCACACCTGAGTTTGTGCGTGATGAAATTGCGGCAGGACGTGCCGCCTTACCCGCCAACATCAACCATCCCGAAGCAGAACCTATGATTATCGGTTCAAAGTTCCTCGTAAAGATTAATACGAATATCGGAAATTCAGCTACCTCTTCCACGATTGAAGAAGAAGTGGAAAAGGCCGTCTGGAGTTGCAAATGGGGTGGAGATACGCTGATGGACTTATCTACAGGAGAGAATATTCACGAGACACGGGAATGGATTATCCGGAATTGTCCTGTTCCGGTAGGTACGGTTCCCATGTATCAGGCAATGGAGAAAGTACACGGAAAGGCGGAAAACCTTACCTGGGAGCTATTTAAGGATACCCTGATCGAACAGTGCGAGCAAGGGGTAGATTATTTTACAATCCACTGCGGCATCCGCCTGAAGAATATTCATTATGCCAATGACCGCCTTTGCGGAATGGTGAGCCGGGGAGGAAGCATTATCTCCCAATGGTGTAAAATCCATCAGAAAGAGAGTTTCCTGTATGAGCATTTCGATGATATATGCGATATATGCACACAATATGATGTGGCACTTTCATTAGGTGACGGTTTGCGTCCGGGAGCTATCCGTGATGCGAACGACCGGGCACAATTTGCGGAACTGGATACGATGGGAGAACTGGTAGAACGCGCCTGGGCAAAAAATGTACAGGCATTCATCGAAGGTCCGGGACACGTACCCATGCATAAGATCAGGGAAAATATGGACCGACAGATTGAGAAATGCCACGGAGCACCGTTCTATACTCTCGGTCCACTGGTTACAGATATTGCACCGGGATATGATCACATCACAAGTGCCATTGGCGCAGCACAAATCGGTTGGTACGGAACAGCGATGCTTTGCTATGTGACACCCAAAGAACATCTTGCATTACCGCAGAAAGAAGATGTACGCGTAGGAGTGGTAACTTACAAAATTGCCGCACACGCCGCAGACCTTGCCAAAGGCCATCCGGGTGCCGAAGTACGTGACGATGCCTTAAGCAAAGCCCGCTATGAATTCCGCTGGAAAGACCAGTTCAATCTGAGTCTTGATCCGGAACGCGCCTTGCAATATTACAAGGAAGCCAACCACCTGAACGGGAAGTATTGCACCATGTGCGGGCCCAACTTCTGTGCCATGCGCATCAGCCAACGACTGAGAGATTGTGATTATGAATAAGCTACGAGTTACAAGCTACGAGCTACAAGTGCTCTGCAGTTTCATAGCGCAGCCACTCGTAGCTTGTAGCTCGTAACTTGTAACTTGTAGTTTGTAACTATTACTTTTTAAACTTATAAGAAAATGATTGAAACAAAAGTATCCAAAGGTATCATCAGTACCTATTTTGAGAAATTAGAGAGAAATCTTGATCTGGACGTTGCCATTGTAGGTGGTGGTCCGTCGGGCATAGTAGCCGCTTATTATCTGGCAAAGGCCGGGTTGAAAGTAGCGCAGTTCGACCGTAAGCTTGCCCCCGGCGGCGGAATGTGGGGCGGTGCCATGATGTTCAACCAGATTGTGATTCAGGAAGAAGCGATTGACATTGTAAAGGAATTCAATATCAACCACGAGGAATATGAGGACGGCTTATATGTGATGGACTCTGTAGAGAGTACCTCTGCATTGCTTTATCATGCCGTACATGCCGGAGCCACCGTATTCAACTGCTATTCCGTAGAAGATGTTATCTTCAAGAATAATACGGTAAGCGGAGTAGTGGTAAACTGGACTCCCGTATTACGCGAAGGCATGCACGTGGACCCGCTAAACATCCTTGCAAAGATAGTAATAGACGGAACAGGCCATGACAGCGAAATAGCCGCTACCGTAGCCCGCAAGAATGGCAGTCGCCTGGCAACCGAAACCGGTGGTGTAATTGGCGAACGTTCACTGGATGTAATTGCAGGAGAGGAAGAGGTTGTAAACGGTACGAAGGAAATCTATCCGGGACTTTACGTTTGCGGCATGGCTGCTTCCGCCGTTTCGGGCACTCCGCGTATGGGACCGATCTTTGGAGGAATGTTGATGTCCGGTAAAAAGGTAGCTGAGGAAATTATCGCGAAGCTGAAGAAGTAATTTCCCAGAAACCACTATTTATCAAGGTGGGCAATTTTTTCACCACAGATTTAATCTGTGGTGATCTTTGGCATACTCTTGTATAGACTTATCCTGCAATCTTTTTCAGCCTCCTGAAATGAGCAAGCAACTCTTCGGCATCTTTCCACGTATGGTAACGGTTCCAGATATCTCCTAATAAAGCTGCACCACCAAAGCCAAGAGACTTTATTTCCACAAGGTTCACCTCACTTATTCCGCCTAAGGCTACTACCTTTTCATGGATGACTCCGCTTTCCTGTGCTTGTTTCAACTCATCCTTTGAATATCCCGAGCGATATCCCTGTTTGGAAATGCTATCGTAAACAGGACTCATAAGCACATAATTGAATAGGGAGACTGTACTTTCCACTTCTTCCAAGCTATGGCAGGCACGACTCAGTATTCCCTCATAATTTGCAGGTGCCTCCGGATGACGGGAATTCAAGTGAATTCCGCCTAGAAGATATTTATCTTTCAAAGAAAAGAAATCATGAATGACAATCCGGGTTCTATATTCCGGAGCAATACCTTGCAGCAGATTTTCTACCGCATGAACATCCGCATCCGGTTTGCGTACATGCAGCAAGTCCAGTCCGGCTTTGAATAACTCAGTGACGATGCGTGCTTCATCCGGAATAAAATCCGGAGAGGTGATAATAATCAGTTTCATTTTTCTATCCTTCATTTACCGGATGCGTCGGAAACGGGAAATGCCACAAAGGACCATTCCCCTGCCCTATACGTAAATTCTTCCCGGCTTCAATAGCACAGGAAATGTATTCTTTGGCCTGTTCCACTGCTTCATACAAGGATGATCCTTGCGCCAGAAAAGTGGCAATGGCGGATGAAAGCGTGCATCCCGTACCGTGCAGGTTGGCGGAATGAATACGCCTGCCACCAAAGATATTCAGTTCTTTTCCGTCATAAAGTACATCGCACATTTCATGACCGGTCAGATGACCTCCTTTAATAAGAAAAGCACAGTGATATTTTTCGAATAACCGGCATGCGGCATCCTCCATTTCATCAATCGTCTGAACCGGTTGTTGCAACAATACTTCTGTTTCGTGCAGATTAGGAGTTACGAGAGTTACTTTCGGAATCAACTTAGTACGAATGGCTTCCAATGCCTCATCCGTCATCAGACTATGCCCGCTGGTAGAAACCATCACCGGATCGAAAACCACTTTCCGGGGAGAATAGCGACGCAGTATCCGTACTATTTCATAGATAATCTCTACGTTTCCGGTCATACCTATTTTAATGGCATCCGGTTGCAAGTCTTCCATCACCGCCTGCATCTGTTGGCCTACCAGCTCTGCCGCAATAGGATGAACGGCTTGCACACCCAATGTATTCTGCACTGTAATGGCTGTGATGGCAGTAGCTGCATAACCTCCAAGTGCCGAGATAGCTTTTATATCTGCCTGTATACCCGCGCCACCGGAACTGTCGGAACCGGCAACGGAAAGAACGATTGCTTTCTTATCCATAAACCAAATTACAACTTTATAACATTCCCTGTACGACTACTCTCCCATGCCGCCTCAATCAGGTGGATAACGCCAAGCACTCCGCACGCATCACTTTGCAACACTTCGCCATTCCGGATATGCTGATAAATATTCTCATAAAAAGCAGCGTAGTTTCCGGGAAGGGTCGGATAAGGTTTCCGCACCACATTACCATCTTTTTCCGTATGGAGTATTCCCCATTGGGATTCATCCTCTTCTCCCCAATGCGGGGTATCCGGCAACATACCTTTAGTCAGATCTGCCTCTTGAGGATCAAGACCATACTTCACATAAGAGCCTTCCGTTCCATGAAGAACAAAGCGAGGTTCATTCTCACACATCAGATAGCTGGCTTTCAAGGTGATTTTCACTTCCGGCATCCGGGCAGGTTTCATCAGATGGATGATAAAATAATCATCTACTTTACCACCGGTACGTAAAGTTGCAATATCAGCAAATACAGCTTCGGGCATGCCAAATAGTTGAACAGCCTGGTCGATGACATGGGCACCCAGATTATAAGTCAGACCACCACCATTCTCGCCGGTTTCTTTCCAAGTGTTCGGCTTGATGAAATTCCGGTAGCGAGGAAAGGTTGATTCAAATTCGACCAGACGGCCTAACAATCCTTGAGTCAATATTTCTTTCACGGTCAGGAAATCACAATCCCAACGACGATTCTGGTAAACACTTAAGGTCAGTTCTTTTTCCGCAGCAAGAGCTACGAGTTCTTCACCTTCCTCTACAGTAGTGGTGAAAGGTTTTTCAACGATAACATGTTTTCCGGCTTCGAGAGCACGACGGGCATATTCGTAATGGAAACTGTCAGGGGTGTTCACTACCACTAACTCCAGTTCTTCCACTCCTATCAATTCATCAAAACTACGCACAATACGGGATTGCGGATACTTCGCCCGTGACAATTCTTTACTACGCTCAGTGACAGCAGTCAACTCAAAATGAGGATTTGTGGAAATAAAAGGAGCATGAAACACTTGTCCCGACATTCCAAAGGCAGCCAATCCGGTTCTTATCTTATCCATATCTTTCATTTTTTCTTTCGGCAAAACTAATGAATTTATCATTATTTGCTTCATGAAGCAACGATAATATCAAAATCTCCAATCCAAAAATCAATTCTGACTATATACTTCGACTGGAAACAGGTATTTTTGCCACACGCATTATGTAGATTGAATACCATATTTATATTGAATACCATGAAGAAATTAGCTTTTTTAGCCTGTCTACTCCCCATTCTATGGGCGGCATGTAGCAGCACTGCAACCACCCGCAAAGAATCCGGTGAATGGGCAAAAGTCCCCGAAATCCTGAAGAACATTGTTCCGCCCACTTTTCCGGACAGTATATATGACGTAACTGCCTACGGGGCAAAAAACGATACGAGTTTTGACAGCCGACCTGCCATATTGGAAGCCATCAATCAATGTAATACAAATGGCGGCGGCACCGTTCTCATCCCTGCCGGAAACTATTTCAGCAAAGGCGCCATCCTGCTGAAAAGTAATGTAAACCTGCACGTTGCGGAAGGCGCACGTCTGGAATTCTCGACCGTGGCCTCTGACTATCTCCCCATGGTATTGACCAAATGGGAAGGAACGGAATGTTTCAACTACTCCCCTTTCATCTATGCCTACCAGTGCACCAATGTCGCCCTGACCGGCAAAGGCACGATTGACGGCAACGGAGCTGTAACTTTCAATGGTTGGCACGCCCTGCAAGGTCCCTCCTTGGATCGCTTGCGCCAGATGGGTATAGATTCCATCCCGGTATACGAACGCGTATTCGGAGAGGGATATTACCTGCGCCCGTGCATGATACAATTCTACGGCTGCAAGAATGTACTTGTAGAAGATGTACAGATATACGATTCTCCGTTCTGGATTATCCATCCTGTATTCTGCGACAATGTCACCGTACGCAATGTATATATAGACAGTAACAACTACAACAACGATGGTTGTGATCCGGAATCAAGCACGAACGTACTGATTGAGAACATGGACTTCAATGTGGGAGATGATGGCATCGCCATAAAATCAGGACGCGACCAGGACGGCTGGCGCATCGGCCAAGCCACGGAAAATGTGATTATCCGTAACTGCCACTTCGCCCGGTGGGCCATTACCATCGGTAGTGAAATGTCCGGTGGCGTACGGAACATCTTTATCGAGGATTGCAAGATAGACAGTTGCCGCAATGGTATTTACTTCAAATCAAATCTGGACCGTGGCGGTTACTTTGAAAATCTGAACATGCGCCGGATAGAAGCGGACGTCTGCCTGTGGGGAGTGATTAATTTCCGTACGAACTACCACGGATACCGCGGTGGAAATCATCCGACACTCTTCCGCAATATCTGCATAGAAGATGTAACTTGCAACCGCGTGGACAGCGTAGCACTCATGGCAAACGGATTACCGGAAGCTAAACTTTATAATATCACCCTGCGGAACATAAAGGTAAAACAGGCACCGAAAGCCATACAGATGGACAATGTAGTGAACTTAACGCTCGAAAACGTAGAGGTGAACGGTAAGCAGATTACTTCCGCTGAGCAAACTGATTAACAGCAGAAAGGATTATATCCCCATGTCCGGAACATGGGGATATTTCATTTATTCTTATTCAACTTAATAAACTCACTCGGAGTAATTCCAAACTGCTTCATGAAACATGAGGTAAAATATGAAGTGGTAGAAAACCCTAAACTCTCAGCAACTTCATTGATCCGAAGATCACCTTTAGCCAACATTTCGGCAGCCTTCTTTAATCGGCATAAACGGATAAAGTCATTAGGCGCCAAAGAAGTGATGGCTTTCACTTTTCTATAAAGGGTCGATACGCTCATATTCATATATTCAGCCAGGCTTTCAACCGACAAACAGGAATCAGACAAATTATTCATCACATAATCATTCATCTTTCCAATAAACTTCTCATCTATACTGTTAGACGCAACACTTATGAGATGTGCATGAGGTGAGCGGACAAATGTAGAACGGATAAGCTCTCTGTTAGCTAAAAGATTTGAAACCTGAGCCAGTAAATGCTCTGTAGAGAACGGCTTCTCTATATAAGCATCAGCTTTCGATTCCAGTACATCAATATGGGCCTGTAAAGAAACTTTTGCTGTTAATACAATAATAGGAATATGACAATATTTTATATTTGTTTTGACAGACTTACACAATTCAATTCCATCCATCACCGGCATCATCAAATCACTAATAATCAGCGATACTACATGACTTTCCAATATTTCCAATGCTTGTTTCCCATTATCGGCAACCAACACATTATATTGTGGGGTTAGTTCTTCACAAACAAACTGACGCAATTCCACTTCATCATCAACCACCAGTACATTATACATACTCTTATGCATATAGTCTTTATTTCCTTCTACAGAAGAGGTTTCCTTATAAAAAGGAGAATGTCCCGGCTCTGCAACATCATGCTGTTCCAAGGGTAAATCAAGCACAAAGGAATTCATCTCAGTAATGGAATTATCAAGATAAAAAGCGCCATTATGCATCTCGGCCAGTGATTTAGCTAAAGGCAACCCTAATCCGGAACCTTTTGCCGGTACTCTTGCATCTTCTCCGAAATACTGGAAAAAAGGTTTAAAGATGTCTGTTGTCACATCTTTAGGGATTCTGTCTCCATCATTGTTCACCCTAATCCGAACAATAGAATTGTCTTCTTTCTGTATACTCACTAAAGATACCTCAACAATATGGTCACAGAATTTAATCGCATTGTTCAACATATTACTTAATATCTTTATCAAAGCCTCTTTATCAGCTATTATTTCACATTCCTCATCAGGCATGGAAAAATGAAAATCAATGCATCTCGTTTGAGCTATCGGAGTAAAACGGCTATAAGTCTCTTCAAGTAGTTGTTTGATATCCAGTTTTACAAAACTCATCAAGAAGGTAGAAGATTCTATCTTTCTGAAATCAAGTAGCTGATTTACCAGATCGAGCAAACGCTGAGTATTCTTACTCATAACAGCTATATTTTCATTCTCAGCAAGTTTCTTTTCTCCCGACTTTATTATACGGTTCAGTGACCCCATTATCAATGTCAAAGGGGTTCTTATTTCATGAGTAATATTTGTAAAGAAACTAATCTTAGCCTGAAGAATTTCCTTATACTTCTCGTTCTGTAACATTTCTATCTGATGTCGTTCCTTCTCTTTGAGTTTTCTTCTGTATCTGATGAAAAACCAAGTAAATGTAGTAAAGATAATAAGAACATACAAGAAATACGCAAACGGCATACTCCAGAATGGAGGTTTTACAATGACAGCCAATGAAGAAGCTTCGCCAGTCCATGTTCCGCTTTCTCTTGAAGCTTGTACACGAAGGGTGTATTTCCCCGGTGGTAACTTTGTATAATACAATTTCTTAGGTCCTTGACTAACAATCCATTCATGATCTAACCCTTCAAGCTTATATCTATACCATACATCCTGAGAAATAGAATAAGTAGGTATAGCAAAATCAATACTAAAAGTAGACTGATCATAACGCAATGTTATTTTATCTGTAAAAATAATCGATTGTTTCAAAGGAGAATCCGGTTGATAGGTCTCTATTTCTTTATTAAATAACTGAAAACCTGTAAAGAATACTTTTAATGGTTCTAATGCCTTTATAAAATTCTCAGGCGAGAAAGCTATCATTCCTTTCAATGAGCCAAAATAAATATTGCCTATTCGATCCTGATAGCCGGAATTATAATTAAATTGATCTATCGGCAATCCATTCAACGTTGTAAACCTGCTTAAAGCTTTCTGCTCAGGATCATAATGCAATAAGCCATTCGAAGTAGTTACCCATAACATTCCTGTGGCATCCTCTATAATCTGATAAATAATTTGCCCGGAATAATCCAGTTTTGATAAAGTCTGAGTAAATGTCCCATCTGTCCTGTCATAAAGAAAAAGGCCGTTTCCTTCAGTACCAATCCATAAACGCTTCCGGGAATCTTCGAAGATAGTAGTGATATAGTTACTTATGAATGGCATTGTCTTAACTGTTATCTTCTCATGTATCCCATTATATTTGAATGCAAACAATCCTCTCCCCATTGTAACAACCCATAAAGTATGATCTAAATCCTCATAAATGGAATGTACAAGTCCCCAGTCCAGTTGCGGAACAATTTCAAATCTATTCTTTGACTCTACATAGCGGTATAACCCTCCCATTGTACCAACCAATATTTCATTAAAAGAAGTCTTCCTGAAACAAACGATCCCATTAACCAATAATCCGGAACCAGTATTCTCACTACAGAAATGATTGATTATATTTTGCGACTTCAAATCAAACAGGTAGATACCACTATCAAAAGTTCCAATCCATATCATATTCTTATCAACCAACAAGCATTGTATATTTTTGGATATGGGACGTCCATCCCATTTCAGATTAGTCAACGCCCTGAATACTTTTGTCTTGGTATCAAAATAGCATAACCCTCCATCTTCAGTTCCTACCCATAAATTTCCTTCCACATCCGGATGAATTTCACGAATAACATTTGCCTTTATACTTCCTTTTTCATCTTTCGGCAGATACTTATCAAACAATGTATTATTACTCGACAAGTAATTCACACCACCAAAAAAAGTCCCTACCCAAATACCTTCTTCACGGTCTTTCAACAACATATGAACAGCATTATCAGAAAGCGAATAAGCATCATTATACGACTTCTGTAAATGATCAATAAATCCCAAGTCCAATTGATAGATATGAATGCCTGACTCTGTACCAAACCAGAATTCATCTTTATTCCGTTGAATAGCCGTATGGATATAAATAGGATTATTCTGAGAATCATTACTAAACAAGACTTTAACTTCACCATTGTTAGGGGAAAAACGCCTGGCCCCAATACGATCTGTAGTCACAACTAAGTCTCCATTACTACATTCCAGAATCCGATAAAGTAGAATATGTTTTGTTTTCTCTTCTTTTGTCAATATAGGATAAGACGAAAACTCCATGCGTTGAGGATTAAACAAATAGATATTACCATCCAGACCCAATACCCACACACTACCGGACTGAGTCACTGTTATCCCTGTAGGCACAAAGAAATCAGATGCAGGAAAAAACTTATGATTTCCATTTTTTACATCCAAGCAATATATGCCCTTGGAATTTATAACCCAAAGGTTTCCCTGCTTGTCAAAAACTAAATTATCTATTAAACCTTCAATTGTCAGGTCAGCACTGACAAACGGAGCAAAAGTATCCTTCTCCGGATTGTAAGTACATAAACCATCTGAAGTCCCTAACCAGAGAGAACCATCCGGTGCTTCCGCCAGAGCAAGAACTGTATTGTTGGGAAGAGAATTGGACTGTTCCGGATCGGCCACATAGTTCTTAAACTTTGTACCATCGAACCGATTCAGACCAACTTTCGTACCAAACCACAGGAAACCTCTACGATCTTGAACTGCACAGAAAACAGTTTGCTGAGAAAGCCCATTCTCTTTGTCATATCGCTTAAAATAATAGTTTTCGGCAAAAAGGTTAGTTACTACCAAAGAGAGAAAAATTAGTAATAACGCTATTTCTTTTTTCTTTATGAGCATAACTATACAATATGATTCATTGAAAGTGATCTACAAATATAATAAAAACAGGCTACTCCCGCAGCAACAGATGGTTCTTTTCCGATCATATATCAGACCAAAGCCATTCTATCTATGGAGAGGTTTTCCACCTACTCCATAGATTGTCAATCTACTGCGAAGTTCAGGTAAACTCATATCAATCTGAGATAGATCTTTTTTTCCGAAAGCTTCTTCCAGATTAACAATCGGCTCAATGTTCGCAATGCTTGCCCATGGAAGCCACAAGGATACAGACCTGAAAGCTAAATCAGCAACATTAGTTGCTTCCGGCATAAATGCACGATATTTATAATTCATTCTACCGTCAAAGTCTGTATTCAGTTTCGTATTATTCTGTAAGAGTTTTGCCATATGTAAATAGAGTTCATTTCCGGTTTTGATATACAATTTATACATTTCATAAAACATATAAGCTATAAAATTATCAGCACCCGAATGTCCTGTAGCAATAATAGAAAACCCTGTAATGCCTCCGTTAACAAAAGGATTCTTTTTGGCATCTATTGCATCTCGGTTAGGAATGGCAAAATCATAACAATACGTCCAGCTCATAGCACAGTTTGCAGCATGCTCTGCCGCTTTCAGATATTTCAGATCCCCTGTCAGTTCATGTATGGCATTGAATCCGTAGAGAGCAAATATGGCTGCCTCTTTATCAACAGTATTAGGATTGTCCGGAGTTCCACCTACATATTTCCCTAATTTCAGATACAGTTCATTGTAAGAGAAATCAGCAGCTTTGATTGCAGCTTCTTTATATTTAGTCTCTCCGGTATGTTCAAACATCTTCACCAGAAATCTAATAGCCACCGGAGTATTCAATTTAGAAGTCCCATGAGTATTCCTATCCCCTCCCGTCTCAACATCACCATTCGTCTTATATGCTCTATAAAAAGAACCGTCTTCATTTTGTTTCTTCACCAAATTAGAAGCAACCCTTTTAAGAGCTTGATTCCACGCTTCCTGAGGTTCATTGTGAGCCACAGAAATACGATAGGCATCCAGTAATCCCTCCATACCATCTACAAAACATCGAAGAAAACTTGGATATTCCCGCCTTTGTCCGGCTGTGGCATTATCAGCAGGATCCCACCATACAGTGGGGAAATAAGTTTTCATGATGGCATCAGAAACCCAGAAATCAACCATTGATTTACCTTTCCCCTTAGTCTCTGAATCATGATGATCCAGACCATAACGATACATGTGATATCCAACGGCTATTTGTTGTCCCACAAAACCCATTTGAAAAGATATCCCTTCAGTGTTTGTACCATCAGGTAAATCAAGTGACCATGGTAAACCTGCCGCTTTTATGTTTCCCTTTCCAAACATCCGATATTCAGCTTTAAAAAGTTCTATATTCTGCCGGTAGATTTCATCCATATTCATATCCACGATTGTCGGTTCTTCCGTTTTATAGCCCATACCAAACGCATACATCATAGCTTCATTATAATTATCCTTTTTATCAGGAATCAAGGCTACAGAATAGCTATGTATATTGCCCTCTTTCACCGAATGGTATCTTTTGGACCATATAGTCTTTGCATCCCTTTTTCTTCCGGCAACTTCATACGTTCTGGGCCCTTCTGCACACGGATAATGAAAATCCACCGATAATGAAGGATATATAGAGTAACCTATTGAACCATATTGTAACGCATCATTCACCTCATAGAATGTTCCACCACCAGGATTTTGTCCGACATCTATCCTAGGATTATAATGCATGAGGGTTAAAGTAGTTCCTGTTACCTTTTCCCGAAGCATAGCCAGCGGCAGTCCCGTACGCGTTTCTTTTACATACATCCGGTCAGTATTCAGGTCAGCAGCAACCGCGTCTTCTCTTACTTCAGAGGTATTTCTATATAAAACAGAAGGAATAAAATACTCGAAATCATTGTTATCAGACGAACGAAGCCCGGTTTGAAATGAAATTGTACTGGCAAACCCGACATCCTCTGCCCGCGCTTCTTTCACTTTCACATCTCTATATATCCCAAATACCCCATCCTTTAATAAAGTATACTTATCTTCTACAATAAATACAGACCCTTTTTCCGTGTTGACACTGGCTGTAGCACAAAAGCCATATTTCTTTCTTATGACCTGATGATAAGGTTGCTTATAATCAGTTTCGATATATTCCCCCGTTGGTAAAGTATCACTTCCCCGGACAGTGATCCATGCAGGCAGTTCTTGGCTTCCCACTATCTCTTTACCATTCTGTAAAAATATAGCAAAACCTTCATCCCCTTCTCTTAGTATAAGGGAATAATCACCATTTTTAATGATTTTCTCTGTATCACTTTCTTCTATACATTCCTGAGAAATAGTTTTCAAATCACTTTTCCCGATCATGGCATGATAATGGCAGGATATGCCCAATAGACAAAATCCTGATATCATCAGTATCCGGAATACAACCTTTCTTATTCTTCTATTTTTTTCCATAAGCTCCTGAATTAATATATTATTCCCTGATGTGCAGCATATACCGCATCTTTCTGTCTCAATGTAGATAAAGATTCTGTTCCTATACGTTCTATATCCATATCTCCATAAGCATCCTGTATCTTGAACAATGGATCTAAAGCAGATGCAGTAACCCAGGGTAACCACAAATTAACTCCATCTCCCCAACGGGTGACCAATCTCAAGGCTTCCGTCTGTAATCCTCGATAAGCATACCCCAACGTACCATCATAATCCATAGTCTGTTTCGTATTTTTCTCCAATAGCCGGGCAATATGCAAGAAATACTCATCGCCTGTCAAAACATAGAGTCTCAGGTATTCAAAAGAATTATATGAAAGCCCACAATCTGCTCCGGAATGTCCGGTGGAAATGATTGTAATTCCAACAGTAGTCTTTTTGCTATCCCAAGCCATGAGGTTATTTCCTCCAGCCGCCGGAATATTCCAGGCATACATATAGGTTACAGTGTAATAAGCCGCTTGGGATGCTCCTTCAAGCCATTTTTTATCTTTGGTTAAATCGTACAAACAAAGGAAAGCCTCAATAATCTTTTGCCCGGACTCACGGTCTTTTACATACGGATTATCAATTACACTTCCCACATATTTATAGGGTTCATGAATCTCGCGATAGCAAAATTCTCCGGCTTTAACAGCAGCTGTCTTATAGCATTCTTCCTTAGTAACTATATACATGTAAGTAAGAAAACGGATCAGATTGGAAGTAAGTAGTTTACCCGAATCTATAGAAGTCCCGCCATTGTCAAAAGCTTTGTCCCAGCTACCGTCGGCATGTTGTCGGCTCACCATCCAGTCAGCTGACCGCCGGCAATAATCCAACCAATTAGTTTTACTTCCGGGAAAATGTTTTTCAGCATGCGACCATGCTAAAACCATAGCCTCCAATCCACCTTGCATATTACGTAAGTCATTATGATTACGAAAGAAATTCCAAGGAGATATATCCCACCATATCCGTGGCATCCCATTAGGCGCCGAACTGTTCTCCGCCCAGAAATCAAGTATCTGCTCTCCCTTATCCGTATAGATGGAATTATTGGTTTCCAAGCCTTTCCGGTAAAGATAATATGCGCAAGGAATCTGCATCCCCACAAATCCCATAGAATAGGAAATCTCATTCACTTCCCCACTTGGAAGATGTACGGAGAAAGGAAAACCGGGGGCATCATTATCTTTCAGCCAATAATGATCTAAAACCTCCAGACTGTAATTCATTACATCTTCGTTATCCACCTCCAATACTTCAGGATTGTACAGATTGAATGTCGTTTTCCAGTGTTCCTCAAGCGCTTTTGGAAAAGCTACTTCTTTCTTAAATTGCAATTCCAGCATATAGGCATGTTCTACACCAACCCGTACAGGATGACTCCGACGCGCCCACCGTCTTTCACGAGTTCCACCTCCGTCTGCATAAGTATGCTCACCTTCAGAACCAGGAAAGCAATATACTAATGCAGGACTTTGGCTTGCCAAATAAAAACCCAATGAGCCGAAATGCATATCCGCATTTACCAGATGATCCATTCCCACCTCTTCCTTAAAAGTAACCGGATTGAGATTATAGTCTACCAAAGCAACAGATACCTCCGAACTTTTATTTCTGAACATGGCCAGAGGTAATCCCATACGTTCCTCACGAGCTAGTATCCAATCATGAGTAAAATCTGCGCCTATGGAGGATTCACTTAAATTAGATTCATCTTTATATATGAGAGAAGGTATGAAATATTCGCATCCGGTAATAGCTTGCTGTACTTCATTCCGTACCATAAAGTAAGAGTTGAACGCATGATCCTTACCGGAAGCTTTCATGACATCTACTACTCTCGACAAACGTAATTTATCTTCATTCTCCGCCACGGTATATACATCTGTCACTTCAAAATCAGAACCGGAGTCCGTGATTATCCTGGCTTTACAAACCAATCGATCATTTTGTTTTTCTGCTTCCTGATACGCTGCCCTGTACCATTTAGACGACTGTACACCTACTGGGAATACTTCTAAACACACAATCGCTTCATCGACAGGTATATATTTCTGCCCCCATCCTGTTATTGTTACTGTATAACCCGTATTCTCTTTCCAGGCGAGCATAAGTTCCGGATTACCGGAACCTATACTAATATTTTCATTATGAACCGGGCCTGGAGGCTCCTCTGTTAAATCATCATTATCTGAACATCCTGCATTCAGCATCAGGCAAAAAACAACTGCTATAATTTTCATTATTTTATTGTCCATATTCTAAATTGCATAGATAGTAAATGCTGTAAATGATAATGCATTCGTTTCTCCACCCGGGAAATTGACTACATATCCCATACTAACTTCCGTTTCTTGTTCCAAAGTTATATTAAGTGGCATGGAAACACGACTTGCAGGATCTCCACAATCACTCTGGGCTATAATACTCGGACTTTTCCATTCAATTCCTTTACCTTTTGCTACAACAAAGAAAGCACGGTCTTTTCCACCTTCATTTTCAATATCCCACCAATTGAAACCACGGGTAGCTATAAACAGGTATTTTCCTGCAGGCAAAGTGAATGTCTGATAAACAGCTCCCTGTAAGGCAGTAGGATTCCCCCAGTTCTCAGCACACATAAACAAGCGGTCACTCCAACCGTCATACATTGTATACTGTACGGCTGCGTTAGATGTTAACCAGTCTGAAAGGATACCACGGCGAGAATCCGGGAAATAGGAAACAACATTAAACGGCTGTTTATAATTCTTTAGATATTGATTCGTAATATCATCAAACTCTTCCGGAATCCCAGTAATTTCTTTCGTTTCTGAGAAAAGATAATAATCAGGAATGTTCTCCAACTCAAGTGCCACACGATAAAAAGCATTGTCCCTGTAATTCTCTTTATAGCCGGTACGATATTTTATCGCATCTATAGACACCGTCAGTTCTCCGTCACCGCTAAAATTAGCATCCACTTCCTGTTCGGCAACAACCGGACTTTTACTGTTTACAAAGTGGTTAATACCTAAATAAATACGAGCTTTCACTATACGTGGAGCAGGCTTACTCGTTCCAGAAACTTTTTTCACCTTAAACTTGGCAACAATGTTAATGCCTTCCAATTTTGCATCCAAATCAGATATCTCATAATAAGGTGTGATGTGAAAATCCTGACGTACATCCTTTTTCAGATCATAATAAATAGAATCATATCCTACTGTCCCAGCTGGAAACTCATTTATTTCAAACGGATACTTTACATTCCCTAAAGTTAGTTTATATTCTCCGGAATGTAGCAATTGCTGGTATGAACCATCAGCCAAAGTGTGCATTTTCGTTCCCCAGTCTACCTTACCGAACCCTTCCTGGAAAAAGAGAAATATATCACGCGCATCATTACCATCACATAGAAATGGTTTATCATTATAGAGTAATTGCCCAGAGAAAGTTACGCTCGGCGCATCATAATTATCATACTCACAAGCAGTAAACAATATCGTAGCCAATAATAATATAATAATCTTCTTCATAATCAATTTACTATTAATAGGTTTTAGTGTTTCGGATTCTTCTCAATATACGGATTACCTTCTGTCATCGGATATTCTGCATAATACATATCTTGTCCGAACCGGATAGGTAATCCCTTCTCATTATCATTACCACGATGCTCAATATACACCCTTCGGAAAAGCCACTTTCCATCTTCCGGCTGTCCCGGAGCATACACTTTATAAGGCCACAAGCCAGTCATCCGGGCTGTCGAAGTATTCCAGTCACCCGACCATATCTGATCAGCAATACGCCACCTCTTCAGATCATAAAAACGATGATCCTCAAATGCCAACTCTATCTTACGCTCATTCTGCAAAAGTGCAAGTGTCAAATCCGAACTTTTAATACGGAAAGCAGTACCTCCGGCACGTTCTCTTACTTCATTCAGACAATCAGAAGACAACTGTAATGTATTGCTGCCTTTATAATTAGCAACACCAAGTTGATTAAGATAATAAGCAGCCTCAGCCGCATTAAGCAGAATCTCTCCATATCGGAAAATGATATACGGTACTGCACTCTTTCCTGATGCTTCGGAACCAGTAACCGGATCTATATATTTACGCAACAAGAAACCTGTATGGCTGGTATAATAACTATTACGGATAGGACCGTCAATGCTGGTCAGTTGCTGCCCATTATAAAAGTTTTTGTCCGGATCGTATACATTCTCGATTAAATCCAGCATTTTCAAATCATAACCGGAAGCTGTTTTCACAGCCAGCCCTGCCTGTAATTGAATCTCTTTTCCTCTGAAATCCGCACCAGGCAGAATTACGGTTCCCCACAAACGCGGATCACGTCCTTCGAAAATACCCATCGGAGAATCATAAAGAACATAGTTATAAGCGGAAGTTTCATTTCCCATTGATTCGATAATCTCATTACCAACATAAGCATTCAGCTGTGATGAACCGGAATTTATAGTTTCAAAACTCTCGACTAAGTTTAACGTCGGGTTCACATGGCCACCAAAATTAGCAGTTGAACGTTGAGAACGAGGAATATTCCACACTGTAAAATTGTTTGGGAAATCAGTACTTCCATCATAATCACGAATGAGAATAAGTTCCGGATTATTCGTCTTGGATACAAACACATTATTAAAGTTCTCACCCAGACTGCTTCCAGTACCCTTTAGCAAAGAATACCGCCCTATTTCCTTTAGCTCCAGATAGGCGTCAATACAACTTTGCAGATATTCTGTTGCTTTATTCTTAGAGATTCCGACTGCTCCGCTTGTCAAGGTCAATCCCATTGTTTTACTTTTATCCTCATTGTAGGCTAAAGTACCTGCATATAACATTGCACGTGACTTGAGTGCCAATGCAGAAGCCTTAGTGGCACGTGTGAGTAAGCTACTTCCTTGCGGAGCAATATCAAGCGCCTCTTTCACTTCATCCATTTCTGTCGCAACAAACTCATATACGGCTGCCTCTGTATCACGGGGTTTAGCATATTCTATCGGAGTAGTACTATAATCGTACACTTCTGTAATTAAAGGTACGCCTCCCAGATTTTTCACCATATTGAAGTAAGTAAATGCTCTTAGAAAACGTGCTTCACCGAGAAAATAAGCGCGTTGATTTTCAGGCAAATGTGAGGTTTTCTCTGACAAATTCCTGATATGAATATTGATGTCCCGTATCAGATTATAATCATAGTAATTACGGTAGGTACGACCAACATTACTCGAAAATTGCCAATAATAACTATTACTGGTAGCTTCATCCCACCTGCATATATCATAAGATTCATTATCCGAAGCGAAGTTCTGGTCCAACTTGATACGCCCGTATAGATTTGCAGCAATACTACTGATACTGGCAACAGATGAATATGCTTGATCCTCGGATAATTCTTTGGGATCGTTCTGACTCAACCAGTCTTCACACGAGGTAAAGCTCAACAAAGCGACACATGCATATACTAATATTTTTGTTTTCATATTTATGCTCTTCTTTTAAAATTTAACGTTAACACCTAATGTCAATACCTTATGTTGCGGATAGTCCTGACCATTCACTGTTGAAATTTCAGGATCAAAACCATAATCATGCAACGAACTCAGACAGAAAAGATTGGTTCCTTGGAAATATATGCGGCATTGTTCCATACCTACCTTTCTTATCCAGTTTTTGGGTAAAGAATAGCCAACTACAAGATTACGGAGACGCAGGTAATTAACTTCTCTCGTATAGAAACTGTTCCACCAACGCCCCGAATGACTTTCCTGTCCACGCAAGGCCGGGAATTTCCCTGGAATCCAAGGAGACTTCGGATCAAAAATATCTTCATGCCTCCATACGTCAATATTGTTATAGTAATATCCATTCACGCTGCGCGTTACACCCCACTTCAAATCCCAGTCAGCAACAAATGTATTTTTAAAACCACCGGCAAAGTCAGCAGCCACATCAAACCCCTTCCATTCAAATCCTAAATTAATGCCCATTGAAATCAACGGATTCTTATTGGATGTACTTGAATCCCAGGGCCAGTCAGCCGATGCATAGGCTTGAGGACGTTCGTCAAAATCATTGATAATTCCATCACCATTGACGTCACGAAGTATTACGTCACCTGGACGAACAGTAGCATTGTTTTGACCGTCCTGATCAACCGGATAACTATCAATCTGTTCCTGTGTTTCAAAACGACCGATTACTTCCCACATCCATACACCTCCGGCATTACCCTGATCTGTATTGAGCACTACATTGGACCAGCGATTGGATTGCGCCCAACGATATTTATCCCATGCATTACCAAATATTTCTCCATGACGTTTACCATTTTTCTGCCGGGCAAATGTTATATTAGCCCCAACACTATACTTCAAATCTCCAACTTTATCATTCCATTTCACAAATGCATCAAATCCTACCGTCATATCTGAATTCATATTCTCAGGTAAAGCACTCAAACCTGTCTCCAACGGAAACATAATATCACTCGGTGTGCCCGGAATACCATCACGCATACGTTTAAAGAGGTCAAACTCTCCTGTAAGTCGATTATCAAAGAAACCAAAGTCAATACCGACATTCATCAATTTAATTTTCATCCATGAAATGGTGGTTACAGGAATTCCCTTAGGTGCCGAGCCTATTACTTTTTTACTTTTCACAGAACTGAACGGGTCATCAGGCATAAGTGACTGACCTTTGTAATAAGTATATCCGGAAAGGTATGCAAAGTCAGGATATAAACCGCCCAGATTATCATCTCCCATCATACCATACGACGCTCTCAACTTCAAATTCGAAAACCAGCTACTTATAGATGAGTTCTTAAAAAAGTTCTCTTCCGAAATACGCCATGCCGCACTAACTGAGGGGAAAAAGCCCCATCGGTTGCCTTTCGGGAATTTCCATGAACCATCATAACGGGCCGATAAATCAAGAATATAACGATTTTCATAATCATAACCTGCACGGAATACCCAGCTGGCTGTAGAAGTTATAGCTTTATTCTCGCTTACCAAGTTGTTATCATTAGTTGAAATAAGATCTATAAATTCATTTTCAACCGGATGTTGCTGTACATTCAGCGAATGATAATCCCGTTTGGTAAACTCAAAACCACCTACACCAGTTACATGATGTTTACCAAACTGATTGTCATAGTTTAGCAGAAACTGCCCGGAAAATTCTTTGATAGTCGTATCAAATCTTTCCATCCAAGTTTCATTAGCTGCTGACTTATCATAGGCCACAATATATTCATCCGCAGCCCTGTCATAAGTATACTCTTTCCAGCCTTTCTCCAGATTATTCACCTTATTCTGAGAGGTCCAATAGGAGAAAATGCCTTTTCCCGTCAACCCCTTAATGGGTGTTTTCCACTCCATATCCCAATCAATCTGTACCACGGTAGTATTGTTATCTGATTTACCTGCATTATCAGTAGTTAGTGCAGCCAAATTAAGACCAGAAGCACCGGGTACATTATTCAAATAATTAGGGTTATCATTTGCATAAGGACGATAAATGGGCGGAAGATTAAAAACCGCCTGACGGGCATTTGCATAGTCATCACTACCCGGAAGAGCTGGATTAGTACGATTCTCCAAACGTCCGTTCAACCGGAAACCCAACTTCAGTTTCTCACTGATATCAATATTGAAATTAGACTGAATATTAGTACGTTGAAAATTATAATCCTTGAAAACTGCATCCTGGTCAATATTACTGATTGATAAATAATAGGTGGTCTTATTTCCACCGCCACTCAGGTTTGCATGTATGTATGATTGTGGTGCTGCATTACTAACATAGTTATCTCCCCAATCAAATCCACGATAGTCTTCACCAGTTTCAGGATTATAATATCCCGTACGCCATTTTTCCAATTCAGCTCTAGCCACATCCGGAGAAACTGACAGGGTACCCAGATTAGCCTCCTTCATATAATTAGCATATTGCCATTCATACGCATTCAACATTCTGGGATAAGAAGTCCATGATTGCCAACTGTAATTAAAGTCCAAAGTTACGGCTGCCTTTTGGTTCTTAGAACCATTTTTTGTAGTAACCAGTACGACTCCATTCGCTGCTTTTACTCCATAGATGGCAGCAGCTCCGTCTTTCAGTATAGAAATGTTCTCAATATCATTTACATCCAGATTATTAAACTGTGCCTCATCTTTTATAATACCATCTATCACAAAGAGAGGAGTACCCATATTTCTGATCTGAATAGAAGTACCGCTACCCGGCTGTCCCGACTTCTGTCGGGTAGTGATACCGGCTATTTTACCAACCAATGCTCCAGAAACAGTCGAAGAAGTAGTACGGGCGATATCTTCTGTACCAATAGTAGTAACTGCCGCAGCAATACTCCCTTTACGTTTAGTCCCATATCCCACCACAACAATCTCATCCAGAATTTCCTGATCTTCTTTCAATATGACAGCAAGAAATGGTTTATTTCCAGCTGTAACTTTTACAGTTTTATAGCCTACGTAAGAAAATTCCAAAACGTCGGTACCAGCAACGTTCAACTGAAACATTCCATCAGAGTCAGTAACAGTACCTGCACTCGTACCGGCAACCCGCACTGACACCCCTATTAAAGGTTCATCATTGTCATCGGTAACTTTCCCTTTTACAGTTTTCTCTTGCTGAGCAATAACAACAGACTTTGTCGTTGCATAGCCCTCTGATACGAAGAAATTTCCTAAGGCTATTGATAAGAGAATAAATTTCAACAAGCGAAGCTTGTTACTAAAGAAATCGTTCATCATCTTATTAGTTTTAAAGATTAATAAAACAGGTTCAATAAAAACATTTACGAGGGTTAACAACATCGTGATGCAAAGATATCCCCCTCATTCAAATACCAGTGAAAATAAGCCGTCATTAAGTATCAATAATCTGTTATTTCAGGCGTTTGAATGATTTCTAGTATTTTTTGAATGATTACTTTTGAGTGTTATATGTATGTTTGCAGCGGTTAACAACACTCCCGTATTATTATAAATCTATTAATTCAACCATTATGAAAAAGTATAATTTATTATTTGCTTCTCTCTTATTTCTATTTCCCAATGAGACGATTGCTCAAGAAAGAGCAATTATAAAAATAGACACAGATCGCATAATTGACCAGATTAACCCTCATCTATACGGAAATTTTTCGGAACATCTAGGACAAGGTATATATGGAGGTATTTATGATCCGAAGTCTATTCAAGCAGATGAAGATGGCTTTCGCAAAGACGTCATCGAACAGACAAAAGAGTTAAAAGTTTCCATCTTACGATGGCCCGGAGGGAATTTCGTTTCAGGTTACCATTGGGAAGATGGTATTGGAGATCGTAGCAAACGCCCTACTCGGATTGACCTGGCTTGGGGAGGTAAAGAAAGTAATATGATAGGAACAGATGAATTCATTCAATTTGCTCGCAAAGCAAAAGTGGAACCTTATTTCTGTGTCAATCTGGGAACCGGTTCATTGGATGAAGCACGAAATTGGGTGGAATACTGCAATGTGGAGAAAGGAACATACTACTCAGACCTTCGCCGTAAAAATGGATTTGAAAAACCGCATAAAGTAACGTATTGGGGGTTAGGCAATGAAGTAGACGGTCCGTGGCAAATGGGACACAAATCACCCGAAGATTATTCTAAAATAGCAATAGAAACAGCAAAATTAATGCGCTGGATTGATAAAGACATCAAGCTCATAGCCAGCGGTTCAAGCAATTACGATGCCGACTGGAATAAATGGAACCGGACAATACTGGACGAAATGTATAACTACATCGATTACATCTCTCTTCATCATTATTCGCACAACACCTCAGATTACTACACATATCTGACAAATACTATTGAAGTAGAGAATTACATCCGCATTGTAGAACAACAGATAAAGGAAGCGAAAATGAAGAATCGTTCTTCCAGAGATGTTTTTATAGCTTTCGACGAATGGAATGCATGGACTCGGACATTCGGAGGTACTGACAATACCCTATCGGAAATATATGATTTACAGGACGCTCTTATTGTAGCTCAATACCTCAATATATTCTTACGTACTTGTGACATTGTCAAGATGGCCAATATGGCACAATTAGTAAATGTCATCGCTCCGATGCGTGTTGACAATGATAAATTATGGAAGCAAACCACTTATTACCCACTCTATCTTTTTGCCAATAACTGCCGTGGAAAAGCACTGGACATATACATAAAAAGTCCGGCGTATTCTACTGATAAATATAAAGAAGTTCCTTATCTGGACGTTTCATCCACTTACGAACCTTCACGGAACGAAGTAGTGATCAATGTCGTTAACCGTAATAAAGACAAAGCTATTACAGCTGATATCCTTTCTCAAACCGGCTCTTTCGATAAAAAAGCGACAGCCAATATTGTATCAGGAGCAAACACAAATATTACAAACTCTGTAAACGAACAGAACGTTGATATAAAGAAAGAAGAAATAAAAACTTCCGGTGAGAAAATAACATATTCATTTGCTCCGCGATCATTCACACAGATTATTGTAAAAGTAAAGTAATCCTCTTCCACAAAATGACATCATTCTTTATAAGATTGTCATAACATACAAAGGCTGAATCAAACTAGGATTTTTGATTCAGCCTCAACTATTTGAATATATACTTTCCTTGCAATATTACTCCGTAACCAACGGACGTTTACGCCAGTCATCCTTCACATAGCTATCGGGATAGACTGTTTTATCTTTTAACTCACCACCTTTCAGGCGTATCCAGGAAGTAAAGGTACGTTCCCCCTCCTTCAACACAATTACGCGTGCACCGTTAGATAGATGGTTATATTCCGTATTACCACCTGTGAAACGTCCATAAGCCAGTACGATACCTTTCCACATGACTGAATAGTCATTATCATGGTCATGTCCGACAAACGTACCCATTACATCACCTGCTTCTTTCATAGCGGCAAACATACCGGTATTAATAGCAGCCGAACAGGCTTTTTCCATACGTGTACCATAAAGGATGGCGTTCTCATCAGAAGCTGCTTCGTTGTATTCGGACAGCGGGATGTGGAAGAATGCCAAAGCAGGCAAAGGCTTTCCGTTATTCTTAGCGGTAAAAGCTGCACTTTGTTGACGATACCAGTTCACCTGATCGAATGTAAGCCAGTCATACCCTTTCACATCCGGTAATTTGGAGTAAGAGTGAGAATCCAGGCAATAGAGCACTGAAGCATCTTTCTTACCATCCGAAGATTTCACGGTGAGGACGTAGTCGGGAGACTCAACGCTACCGCGGTCGGGCTGGATGTTGTAAGGCATGGAACGGATAATATCGTATAATTCGGCACGCGTTTTGCCTTGTTCGTTATCATGGTTACCGAAAGTCACGACAAAAGGTATCTTACGGGAGGAAGCACAATCAAGTACGGCTCGCATAGCTGTATCAGCAGGCGGTGCATAAACTACATCTCCGGTAAAAACAATCAAATCGGGACGTTCGGCCTCCAGGACTTCGTTGATACGCTTCAAGGCAATGGCTGAAGCTGGATTGTGATACTGAAAATGGATGTCGGTAAACTGGACGATTTTAAACTCTCCGTTCTTGTTAAACTTTAAGGGGGCAACCTGTGCCTGGCAGAACAGAACTGTCAGAAAAGCCAGACAAAGGGTTAAAGAAATTCTCTTCATGTTGTTAGTAATTAGTTTTTAGGTAGTTTATTAGGTTGAAATCAGTATTATTCTTTGGTTATCAAAACTGTTGCATAGGCTGAGATTCCTTCTTCCCGACCGGTAAAACCAAGCTTTTCCGTAGTAGTGGCTTTGATGGAGATGTCGTCTTCGTCTATTCCCATTACTTTGGCAAGCGTCTGCTGCATGGCGGGAATATGGGATTTCAGTTTGGGGCGTTCCGCACAGATGGTTGCATCAATGTTGCCCACGGAATAGCCTTTGGTTGCAATCAGTTCTACGGTTTTCTTCAGTAATATTTTGCTGTCTATGTCCTTGAACTCTCCTGCGGTATCGGGAAAATGATAACCGATATCACGCATATTGGCGGCTCCCAGCAAGGCATCGCAAATGGTATGAATCAGCACGTCGGCATCCGAATGTCCGAGTAATCCTTTCTCATGTTCCAGGCGGATACCGCCTAACCAGAGTTCACGTCCTGCCACCAACTGGTGTACATCGAAGCCAAAGCCTACACGTATTTTCATATCGTTCTTCTTTAATTTTATTGGATGAATGCACGAAAGTACGGAAAAAAAGCAAGTGGGGAATAAAGACAGAACGCAAATTACACAAATTACGCAATTTTTCGTCTTATATAAGGCAACCGATAGGAGGCCTGAAAGAAATTGCGTAACCTGTGTAATTTGCGTTCTATTCCGTATTCCTTATGATTTACGGTCTATCCGGCAGTTGGGACAGTAGGTCTTTGTTGAATGCCCTGACGTCCTTCCAGTGATAAAAAGGAGCGATGTCGGTCTTCACCGGAATACTCACTTCTTTCTCGTTCAGCATGAACTTCACGATGATATCGTCTGCGCTGCCTTTCTTACGGAAGAAAACAATCTGCACATTGGCAGCCATAGGCACCATTTTGAAGTTACACCATGCCTGATAGAATTTGGCCGGATCGGACTCTTCATTATAGCAGTTCTCCAGTCTCAGCAAGCCCACCAGAGGAATAACATTACCGTCGTGTCCGAAGCGGAAAGTGGCCGAGTTTGTACCCGAGGCAATCACCGCATCTGCCGAGTCCATGATATTCTCGACCAGAGATTTGGCGTTTGCCAGCATCAGTCCGTTCGTCATGGGCGAAGGGCCGTCGCATACATAGTTCTTATAGTTATGTATCTGCCAGATATCAAACAATTCCTGCTTCTCAAAGATATCATAAAAACAAACCTCCGGTTCCACGTTCTGCATATCAGAAGCAACCCAATACAGACCGCGCATCAGTTCTTCAGGATTCACATTCTTACGAATATACTCTTTGCTATTGAACAGTGTATTCATCAGACGTTCCGGACGGACATGTTCTTCTTCGAACTTACGGAATTCCTCATACCAAGGCCCTTTGCGTGAAGTAAACTTCATAGCTTCCTGTGTATGGAAATTCAGGTAATCCATATACTTATTGCTGGATTCGCGCTCAATCTGCATCTTCGGGTTGAACTCCTTCAGGCGTTCGCAGAATGCATCCATGCTGAGTACGCAACGGATAACTACGGTAGAGCGGGCAGACATCTGCGGTTCGCCTTTAAATACTTCAGGGAATGCCTGATACATACGTTCGGCAATGCCTCGTTGTTGCTTCACTCCTACCGGACTGAGGTCGCCGCCATGTCCTTTGGCATCTGCCCAGACAATGTCCAGACGTTTACGGACATCTTCGCCCAAATCGGTTAATACTCCGGCTGCATGGGCTTTCTCAAAGACTTCCATCACGCGGACGTAGTCTTCATCCGCAATCAGCCAGCGGGAACCATGACGACCATAGTGACTGATATAGAAGGGTTCATAACCTTTCGGAGCCTTGGTCTGGACACCCGAAGGACCGGGATAAGCGTAATATACACCACCTGTCGTTGCAATATCATTGAAGATTTCTTCGCGTGTGGCTTGTGCATATAAACCTTGAACAACAAAAGCAGCTAACAGGACGATTGAAAAAAGAGTTCGTTTCATTCTCATAAATAAGTTATCATTTTTAATGTATTTATTATTGTATTAGTAAAAAGGGAAAGTAATGAATCAACCTTCATCCTTATTTCTGATAATCCGGATTCTGCGTCAGATACGGGTTCGTGGTAAACTCATCCTGCGGAATGGGATATAATTTATACTTATCGTCCACATCTTTACCCACATACGTACCAACTTCACCGTCGCTGCTACCTTTCCAGTCCCAGTTATATCCTTTTGTGAATTTGCCGAAGCGGATCAGGTCTGTGCGACGCACCAACTCCATATTCATCTCACGGGCTCTTTCATCCAGAATGAAATCCAGATTCAACTGACCGTCGGTAATACGACCGGATACCCCGTCACCATAGTTGCCGGACATATAAGCACGGTCTCTGATTTCATTTACATAACCCAGCGCCTCAGCACGCGTACCTTCCGCAGCCCCGCGAAGAATAGCCTCAGCCGCCATCAGGTAAGCATCTGCCGTACGGAACATCGGGAGGTCTACAGACGAATACTTAGTACCGCCATCTACCAATTCCTTACGGTCCTTGGTTACATTTCTCCATTTGATGCACGCATAACCATTCTCAAAAGTCTTCTGGAAAGCCTTACCTTCTACCCAGGTTTCCTTTGTATGACCGATGGTAAAGAACTGTGCACGCTTATCCTTCTTATTATCTCCCCAGGGATCATTTTCATAGAAGGTTTGGTCAGCCTCATCAAACTTATCTACAAGCGCCACCTTTACACGGGCATTACCCCAGCCACGGCTACCTACTCCGGTTTTTACATAGCTATCCATCGGACCATTCATCAATGCTTTAATCAGGAAGTTGGTTCCGGCACTGCTCTGTGCATAGTCAGCATCCTGCACCAAGGGCCAGATGATTTCGGAGCAAGTATTGTTATCTGCCAGGAAGATGTGACGATAATCGGAAGCCAACGGATAATTACCTTCCGTAATCACTTTCCTGGCATATTTATAAGCATTGGTATATTCATTCTTGCCTACCCATGTTTCGGCATTCAGATAGACACGTGCCAGAAGAAACCAAGCCGACACACGATCCACACGGCCATACTCATTCCGCTTCGGTTCTTTCAGCAAGGTTGTCAGTTCTTCCGTTTCGGAAACCACATAGTCGTAGATTTCCTGGCGGGTCTTCTGATGGGGAATCGTACCTACATCCATCGTTTCATCAATGAAGGGAGCCGAACCGTACAAGTCGCAAATCATGCTGTAGCAATAAGCACGGATGAAGCGTGCTTCGGCACGGTAATAAGGCATTTCAGCCTGCAAAGCATCATATACGCCACGGGCTTTCAGCTTCCCTTCCGCACTTTCGCGCAAAAACTCATTGCAGTAGTTAATGGCCATATACAGACGATAATATGAATAGCAAATAATCTTTGTCGAAGGGTCCCAGTTCATATACAACAGTGACAAACTTCCATGACTGCCACCGGAATGGAAAACGATCTCATCCGTACAAGCCTCTTGCAAATAGAACAGAGCACGTGTATAACCACTATAACCTTCATCAATACCCGGCACGTCACCGTTTCCGCCATCACCACCCTTTTGTCCGGTCTGGATAAGGCTGGCATAACACTTTGCCAATACTCCGATGTATCCCTCAGGCGTAGAATAAACCTTCTCGCCCACCAACTCATTGTCGTCCAAAGGCAATGTATCCAAATCTCCCAGACAAGAAGAAAGAAGGAAGAGAGATACCAGACATATACTTGCTAACTTGAAATATTTCGTTTTCATTGTTTTCTGATTTTTCATGAATTAAAAATTAAGATTTACTCCCAGCATGAACATACGCGGGCGCTGATAGATGTTCTTATCGATGCCACTGTAGATTTCCGGATCAAGACCACTGTAACCTGTCAACGTACATACGTTCTGTACTGTGAAAGAGAGACGAAGAGAGGTCTTTTCGTTCCACAACTTATCGAAGGTATGCCCCAACGTGATGTTGTCGATACGGAAGAAATCGCCTTTCTCCAGGAAATAATCGGTATAGATGCGATCCTGCGTAAATCCGGTTTCAAGAGTAGAACGCAGAATATTGCTGGAAACGCCGGTTCCACCATAAAGTCCGTCCAAAGAATCGGAGGCTTTCACATAGTTATAGACATAAGCACCGAAGCTTCCATGTCCGTTGATACCCAAATCCCAGTTCTTGTATGTCAGACGGGTAGAAAGACCGCAGTAGTAAGGAGCTTTGGAGCTTTTGCCGGTCACGTACTTATTGGCATCTTCTTCGCTGCTGGTGACGGAACCATCTTTTGCGATATATTTGCCATCCAGCGGCTTACCATTATCGTCATAGGCCTGTTGCAACAGGTAAAAAGTATTCGGAGTTTCGCCTACCATGTGGACTTGCAGATATTTACCCGTACCACCGGCATTACCAGTCTTTACATAGTTATCTTCACGGTCGATGGTGTTCAGCTTTGTTATTTCGGAAGTATTCCAGGTAAAGTTACCGCTGACTGTCCATTCCCAATCCTTATTCTTCACGGGAATCACATTGATACCGATTTCCAGACCTTTACTCTTCATATTACCGATATTAGTTTCAATCATATTGGTAAAGTTACTTCCGGCAGGAACGAATATCTTATTCAGCAGGTCTTTGGTAGTACGCCAGTAATAATCAATCGTACCGGAGATGCGATTGTTCAGGAAACCATAGTCGATACCGATATTATAAGTTTCGGTAGTCTCCCACTTGATGTTGGCATCGTAGCCATTGGGACGGTAAGTAGTGTACCATTGATCACCAAAGTAATAGCGGGATTCGTCATAAGATGCCGTATAAGTCGGCAGGTGCTGATAGTAAGAACCGATGGATTGCTGACCGGTCTGCCCGTAGCTCAAACGGAGTTTCAAATCGGACAGGGCTTTGAAGTTCGAGAGGAAAGCCTCTTCGTTCACACGCCAGGCTGCCGCAACTGAAGGGAAATACCCCCAACGGTTATCAGGAGAGAAACGTGAAGAAGCATCTGCACGCAGAGTAGCCGTCAGCATATAGCGTTGTTTCCAGGAGTAGTTTACACGTCCATAGAAAGAAAGCAGATAAAGTTCGGCTTCGGCATGCTGAGGAGTAGCCAGTTCTTTGCCTTCGGTATCGGTGGTAACGCTATTATTCTTATACCAGAAACGTTGCCAGCCGTAACCACCCATGACATTGATGTGATGATCTTTAAGTTCTTTGTCGTAATTGGCATAGAAATCGAGCAAGGTGTTGCGCTTGGTCTGATGGTATTTATAGCGCTTGCCCGTACCGTCATTTTGATTACCAGTGTACATGGAGGGAGCAAGATCGGGTACATTTTCACGATTGTCATTCTTCTGGATGTCATAGCCCATATTCAGATTGAAGCGCAAGTCTTCCAATCCGTGCACCTTGTAGTCAAGGGCAATGTTACCGATAGAACGTTTTGTCTTTTCGAGTTTGTCAGCCAGTTCCAAATCGGCAACCGGATTCGCAGCGGCCAGCGTGATGGGTTTACCGCCATTCATCCATGTATAATATCCCAAACCTACATTACCTTCATAGTCTTCGTAAACGGGACGGGTAGGATCAAAAGAGATGGCACTGCCAATCACGCCTGTTGAAACCGGTTGATTATTCTCAATACTTCCCTTGACATTGATATCTACAGAAAGATGTTTATCAAAGAACTTCGGAGACAGACCTACACTGGCGTTGATACGCTCGTAGTTATTATTCTTCAATGTACCATTTTGGTTAGTATATCCTACGGACACACGGTAAGGCATATTCTTCAAAGCTCCGGTCATGGACAAGTTATGATCCGTACCCAGTGCCACGCGGTAGATTTCTTTCTGCCAGTCTACATCTGCATTGCCCAGCTTGAAAGTCTCCGGAGCATTGGCATGCTCGGCAAAAGCCTGACGGAATTCTTCGGTAGAAAGTACATCCATATACTGATATACATTGCTCACTGTCATGTTTCCGTTGTAGTTGAAGGAGGGACGAGAGGTACCGTCGGCACTTCCCTTCTTGGTAGTGATGATGATGACACCATTGGAGGCACGCGAACCGTAAATAGCTGTGGCAGAAGCATCCTTCAATACTGTAAAGGAAGCAATGTCATTCGGATTGATGGCACTGATAGAAGTATTGCTCACGGGTACTCCATCAATAACAATCAGCGGATCATTATCTGCCGACAAAGAGGCTCCCATACGAATACGGATGGTACCGCCGCTACCCGGCGCACCATTACCCGGCACGATATTCACACCGGCAACTTTACCCACCAGAGCATCTTCAGCCGTCAATTGCTTACCTTTGTTCAGCTCATCCGGTTTCACGGTCAGCAAAGATCCGGTCACGTCGCCTTTCTTCACCTGTCCGTAGCCGATGACTACTACTTCGTCCAGCAATTCGCTGTCTTCCTGCATGGTAACTACAATGAGAGGTTTGTTTGTCACGGTGATTTCCTGCCCTTTATAGCCGATACAGGTGACGGTAAGTACATTTCCGGCAGCCGCCTTCAGTGTAAAATTGCCGTCCACATCGGAAATAGTACCTATAGAAGTACCTTTAATAAGAATGTTAGCTCCGATAACCGATTCACCGATAGCGTCCTTCACATGCCCTTTCACCACGATGTCTTGTGCTGAAAGCGACAGGGATAGTAGTAATCCCAACAAAGGGAGAAGTCCCTTGACAAGTCTAAAAATGTTTTTCATAAGGTTATTATTATAATTAATAAAAAAGATAATTCATTCTACATTTTACCCAATAAAAACTAATACCTAAAAGAAGACCTATTGTTAACTTTATTTTCTACGGCAAAGTTAAAGCATTACTTTCAGGATAAGTGATCAGAGTAGATGGGCAAAGTAGACGGAAGTAGAATCAGAAAAGAGATAATTAACTGATATACAGAAAATATACATTTTCTCTTATATACAAGGAAAGTAGATAAGAGGAGACATTTGAGGAAAATAAAAAGAGGCTAAAAATAGCCTCCTCACTTCGAGAATACACCATTCTGCAAGATTTCATCAATGCAATATAGTGTTTCTTTATATTTTAGGTAGTCTGTATTCTAAAGCAAATTAATGGCAGATAACTCTTTCGTCAACGCTTGAATACCTTTCTGTATTTTTTCCAATTGCTGCCTGCGAGGTTTGTGAACTCCAGCCGCATAGTGCCATAACTGACGTTCATTGATTCCCGTGATACGACTTAGCGCAGCTTTGGTAAAGATATTGCTATAATAGTTGATAAAGGTTGCAGCATCAATCTTGAACTTCAAATCAAAATCCCCGGATAACAATTCGCAAGGACCAGGATTATCCTCCAGATACAGTTCAATAGCCTCCTTCATATTATCCTCAATCTCCCGCATATCATTGCCCACAGTGATAACCGGGGCACCTTCGATATAAGCGCTGAGATTCTTTCCTGCATGTTCGACAATAACTTCTACTGTTTTCATATTACCTCCTGTTTTTAAATCATGAGAACAAGGGGGACTTATTTCAGCCCCGCTTGCCTCAAAATACTGTAATAAGTGCCTTTCTCAACGCCTTTGCTATTATGATTCGGTACAATAACCACTTTGCCGTCTTTCTCAAACTTCATGTGACTACCCTTCTGACTCCTTAGAACAAAACCGTTCTCTTGCAACATAGTTACAACGTCTTTCACTGATTTGTAACTCATAACGCTTTGGACTTAATTAGCATACAAATATAGTAATAATATGAATAGTACTAAATAAATTATTCGTTATTTTACTATAATTCACCGAATATGCACGATCTTTCATCCAATTTGCTGCACCGCTTCCATAAATTCTTCTTTAGAAAGCTGAGATTTGTTCCGCACTTTTAAGCGATAGTTATACACCGTTTGGGCTGAATAATGAAGGAAGTTAGCAATCTTCCCACTATCTGTAATACCCAATCTGATCAGAGCAAAGACACGCAACTCCGGTGTCAGTAACTCACCTTCCTTCGGACAAATGCGCTCATCTTCCTGAAGCAAAGTGTTGAATTGCTCTATGAACTTAGGATAGAGTTTCAGGAACACACTGTCGAACGTATAGAAGAACTCCTTCAGTTCATTAGCTACGAAAGAAGAAGAATTAACAGTCTTGTAAAGATCATCCAACTGTCCGGTTTTAATTTTCCGGGCAAGCATTTTCCGTTGTTCCTCCTGCTTGTTGATGTAGAGCGAACACATATTGAAAACGTAGCCGATGTATTCTTCCTTCACCTGGTTGGACTCCTGCAACTTATCATTCAATGTATGCAGGTTTGCATTGATATGCTTGAGCTCCTCGTTCATATCGCTCACCGCCTTCCGGGCAACGTTCAGCCGCTTCATCTGATAGAAAATGAACATCAGGGCAATCAGCAGGATTATCAGCAGAGCAGAAGTCAGGACGAACAAAGCAACCATTTGTGTCTTCTCCTGCCGCAACTTATTCTCATAAGTCCGGCTAATAATGGGAAGCATTTCCGAAATCTCCTGTGTACGGTAGCGGGCATTACAGAATGTGGCATCCTGCATGGAACATTCTATATAGGTATAAGCACGGTTAATATCCCCTTCCTGAAACAAGAGGTTTGCCAGTTTCCAAAGAGAAATATATTCCTTCGTCGCTGCCTGAATGTCGGCAATAGCGGAAATAATCAGATATTTCTTCTGTAGTTCTGTCTTCCCCATCACGCCATAAGCATTCGCCAGCCCGATGGAAGGAATGGCAACGCTATATCCTTTCTGTTTATGCGTCTCGTAACAACTGCTCAGTATCTCGATGGCTTCATCGTATTTTTCCTCGTACAGTAGTTTCTCACTTTTCATCAGCAGATAACCCTGCGAACCTGGCTTCCGGATATTGAGAATAGAATCTTTATACTGATAAGCAAGACTCCGGTAATGATCTTTCATCTTATCGGAAAAAGCATAATCCGCCATTAACGTGTAAACCTGGTGATACTGATAATAATAGTAAGAAATGCCGGAAGCATCCAAGTCGCTGGATTTAATGCCGTCCAGTATCTCCAGCCCTTCCTTATACATGGCCACTCCGATCATGACTTCGGCCACATTCAGTTCCGCGGAATAAATGTGAAGGGGATTCTTCATGCGCTTGGCAAGCTCCACACGCTGGTTGGCAACCCACAAGGCGGAGTCCATGCGATAAGAACGGTATTTGCCGAACAATTCGCGATAGACATCAAAGCGTTCCTGATCCGAATGAGGCAAACGAAGTTTCCGTTGCAAAGCATCTATCTGTTCCTGGCGTTCTAATGTATATTGAGGGCGGTTCCTGATAGACATATCAAGTACCCGAAGCAAAGAGTCTGTTTCATTGGCATAAGAATACAGGGACAAGGATACAAAAAAGACTGCCAAAATTACTTTCAGTTGCCTCATATGGATTTCTTTCACGGTTTAACAATAAATCTTCACGGACAAAAATACGGAATAAATATCTGAAATGGAAAGTTTCATGAGTCTTTTGGCAGGAATTCACCGGAAACGTTGACGTACGGTTTCATAAAGGAAAAAAATAAGCTTTGCTGAAAAAAATAAAGAATTCTGTACTCTATGATTCGATTATTTATTATATTTGTGCAGTCGTAAACACGACTATGATTTTACATATTAAAGAAAAAGCGTTTAGCTGATTTCTTGTGCCAGAGAAAAGTCGAAAATTATCTATACGCACATAGAACAGACTATACGCCTCATCGTTTATGCGGTAGGCGTTTCCTGTTTGTGCGTAAGGGCTTCGACTCCCTCTCTGGCGGATAGGCAAATGCCTTACCGCTTTTTTTATGCTTACCAGATTACAACATTAGGCAGAAGCAGTAAAAACTCTTTTAACCTCAAAGGCAAGTCAAATCGGGCAAATGTGGAGGCCGGACGGCTGAAAAGCCGAAAATGTAACATGAATGTGTTACTACTTGCCTTTGACAAAGAGGTTGAGACAGTATGTTTCATTATTTGATTCATTATTGATGGGGTTTGAATCTTTTCACCACGGAGTACACGGAGGTTTATAAATGATAATTTAGCGGTGAAATACTCGGACTATCTAAATTCCCCTCCTCCTCGGAGGAGGGGTGCCCAGAGGGCGGGGTGGTAGGTGGGAAAGAATTCCTTAATATTCTTATTAATAGGTATTTATTATTTTACCTACCACCTCCCCCTACGGGTACTCCTCCTCCGAGGAGGAGGAGAATTGAGATAGTTCTGCCTATTCATTCTCACCGCTAAATTACCATTCATCAGCATACCTATTCCTTTGCGAAACATGAATCAAGATCAATCTTACAACAAAAGAATTTCTGCAAATTTGTCGACACTCTTTTTTCGATAACCATACAATAAATTCATATTAATCATCTGTATATCAACTACTAATGCGCATATATACCGTTTCTTCATAATCTATGCAAAATCACCGTATTTACGGCACTAAACAGCCCTAATATCCTCAGATATGTGCTGGTTTTCGCCTTCGGTACATAAATAAGGCTGTAAATAAGACCGAAAAACGGCCTGTTTCCCATTTACAAGAAGTTAGGAGTTTGTCGACAAGGAGTTAACTTCTTGTCGACAAACTCCTAACTTTTTGTAAACAGGAAATTGGGTTCTTGTAATCACCTGATAACCAATAGTGAATCATCTTGGTTTGGAAGAGCGATTTGTATATAAATATCATCTGATCCATGAGCTATCCTTCAGAAAGATACCGGAAACGGATGAATCCCGTTCATTCAAAACCGTTCCGGATGGGCGCTAAGTATCATTCTGACATTTTGTATTATCAACGCTCCGAGAATCGTTTCTTTGCGCCCGGGAGTGCGTTGCAGAGGAAATACGGGAAGGAAAAACCGCATTCTACTGTATGACAACCAGATACAGAAATACGC
>NZ_CBVI010000105.1 GCF_000513195.1 Bacteroides timonensis
TGTACCTGGCATTTTGACATTCAACATGTTCATGTTACCTTTGTTGAAATGAAAACAAAACAAAAGAAAGGAGACGAACTGATGACCAGTAATTATATTCGTTTCTTTCCAGTTATGAATATATTCTGATCACGGAACACACGGAGCACAGAGTATCACAGTGTTTAATCAGGTGGTAATCAGAACAAATAAAACTTTCATGTTATCCTTTAACCCATCCAAACAGAATATTTCGTATATTTGAAAAATGAATCACCCAGAAGATTGTCTAACCCTGAAACAATCTATAGATATGAAGACAATACTACTCTTTTTACTTCTCTGCATAAGCCTCAGCACATCTGCCCAAACAGCTGATGAACGTGCCGGAACTTACATGAATCAGGCAGACTGGTTCAGTCTGCAACGCGAATTCGCTATTAACAAAGACTCCCTACATCCTTTCCTGCAAGAATTCGGTCAGGCACTACTGGATAATTTCTTTAACCGCCCTGAAGCTGCCTGCGAATCCATAGGCAAATTGCTGAACGAACAACAAAATAATATGGGATTTGAGAATACAGCTTCCATGATATACTTACTATCCGAAAACCTAAGCAAACTGGGAGCTAACGACCAAGCTGCCGAAACGCTGAAAAGTTTTTGTGACCAACTGGAAGGTCAGGTGGACAGCGCTTTCCTTGCCGGCTACCGGACAAGGGAATGTCAATACCGGGCGCTGGCGAAATACGACCTATACCAATGGAACAAAGCGGATAACGATCTTATCCTCCCCTTCCGCATAGACAGTATAGGAACTAAAGGTTCTACCGCTATTACCCTGCAAGGAGAACTAAACGGAAAGGAACGAAACTATACACTGGATACCGGTGCCGGAGTCAATGTAGTGACACCCGAAGTAGCGGAAGCCTGCGGTATGAAGATGCTGGATGTGGAGATTACGGCACATGGAATACGAGCGGGCAGTGGGCATCTTGCCTTGGCAGAAGAAGTAAGAATAGGTGATCTCGTGATCCGGAACGTACCTTTCTATGTACTGGATATGAAGACCGGAGAAGAAAAAGCAGACCGCTATATGAAGCATTTGGAAGCTATCATCGGATTGCCTTTACTTAATCAGCTCCAGGAAATCAGATTGGATTTCCTTACCAACCGGCTGACTATTCCCAAAGTCCTGACTCCCGCACCGACGTTTGCACCGAATATCTGCCATACAGGGAAGAATATTCTTGATCTGGAAGTAGTGTATAACCAAGAACTGTTACGTATGAACTTCGACAGTGGTTCCGGCGTCAGCCAACTGAACTACGATTATTTCAAGCGACATAAAGATCGCATTGAGCAAATAGCGGAAAAGGATTCTATGAGAATGGCAGGTTTCGGCGGAACAACACGAGTTTGTGTCTACAAGATGCCGGGTGGAGGATGCTTCCAGATAGGAGAATATACAGGATGCATCGATAGCCTGAATGTAGTGGCAACATCCGGAGAAGATGCTCTTCATTTTGTTGGAGACGGAGTAGCAGGAATGGATTTCTTCCGGAGCTTCAACACCATTACTATTAATCTGAAGGATATGTTCGTAAAAACCACCCCGAAAAAACAAGAGAGAAACGCAATGATCTATGATAGCGAAAAGCTACGCTTAAAACTACCGGAAGACAAACTGAATATAACGGATATATTATTGGGGATAGCAAATGTATATCTGGACTACTGGAACCAGCATCGCTAAATACTCTACACACAACTCCCCCCTTTCTGTCGAAAGGCACTTGTAGCCCGTAACTCGTAGCTGATTCATCTTCTGCGACGTCCGAACAAGTCCTTTATCCCATCCAGATCAAAACCTAACGTGAAACGAAGCGTCTGGTCGAGCGGATTGCTTTGTGCCGTAGATACCAGATAAGCAGCATCCAACGAGAATACGCTCATCTTGAATCCTGCACCAAAAGAAAAATATTTGCGGTTTCCTTTGTTCTCATGTTCCCAGTGATAACCGCCACGAATGGAGAACTGTTCGTGATAAGTATATTCCAATCCCAAAGACCACTGTATCTCCTGCAATTCTTCCTTGAAGCCACCGGGAGCATCACTGAAAGACTTAAAGATCCCCTTAATGGGAGAAATATCATTATAATCACGGTCCAAACGTTCTTCATACTCTTCCTGCGACTCATCTTCTCCACGAACAGGACGGGTAGGAACCATATACTTATTGGCATCAAAACTAACTCCGATTGTATTATAATCATCTATCGGGAATAACAGGGAAGCACCCAAACGTAAGTTGGTAGGCAGGAACTGACTGGTATTACCACTATCATAAGAAATCTTCGTACCGATATTGGAAGCATTCAGTCCGAAAGAAAGCATACACTCCCGTTGGGCAAGTATGACGTAATTCGTATAATAGAAGGCAATATCGGCAGCAAAAGCAGAGCCGGCGGAAACGTCTTCATCTTCCCTGTACGCCAGGTCGGAGTAAATGTATCGCAAGGCAACCGCAGCAGAGAAATGTTCGGAAAGCATACGGGAGTACGCCACATCTACCGCCATTTCATAAGGCTTAATGGTATATCCGGGAGAATTCTCATCCTGATACGCTACGGGCACTTCACCCAAAGAGAAATAACGCAAAGAGCCGCTGACAGCCTGATAATCTCCGATACGGTAGTAGCCTGCCAGATATGCCAGATCAATATCATTCACCAACTTACGCAACCAAGGCGTATAGGAAACCGCTACTCCGGCACGGCTGATCGTAAACGGATACTTAGCCGGATTCCAGTATTGAGAGTTTACGTCCGGATCTGTAGCCGCACCCACATCTCCCATACCACCGCCACGGGAGTCAGGGGCAATACCCAAAGAGTTAACACCGGTATTAACGGGATTAAACTGATTCTTGTCCTGGGCAAGAAGGTTTGCGGACAAGAAGGCTATGAGTAAGAGTAAGATATATTTCTTCATACAATATCATTTAAATTCTCATCCGCAGATGACGCAGATAACACAGATTTAAAAGCTATGCAAAAGAATATCTGCGTCATCTGCGGATGAAAAATATCTTTTATACTAATAAAACAGAGAATCCCCCTGTTTATTGTGACAGGATAATGATTTTCTGTGATTTCGTACTTTCGCGGCTACCGTCGGAGACAATAGATGCACGATACAGATAAACACCCGGTGCCAGACGTTGCCCGCCATTACTGCACAAATCCCATTCCACATAATAAGTTTGTCCTTCGGATACTCCCTTCTCCAGATGTGTCCACATTTCCCGTCCGGCAAAATCGTATACGGACATACGGACCGCAAGCGTGGAGCCGGGACGATTGTGAGAAAGAACGAATGTAGTACTTTCACGGGCAGGGCTCTGTGTACAAATAACAGAGAACAGACCGGGACGCAATCCGCGAACCACCTCAAACTCCAAAGTTTTTGTAGAGGAATTATTCAGTAAATCCCAGGCACGGAACGACAACGTATGCTTGCCCTCAGTGAGTTCGGGCACAGAAAAATATACCGTTCCCCGGGTATAGTCTCCCGCTACCGGAGTATAATAATCATTCAGATTATAAGTCAGCACCGCACTGCCGTCGATACAAAGCGAAAGATCATGCCCGATGCCATTGCCAACCGTATTGATACCATCCGCATCTTCCAACTCCGCCACAAACAACGGGGTGGTATTGGTTTGTCCACCGGGACTAAAGTCCGGCGTATTCAGATAAACGGTTATCTTAGGTCCTAATGTGTCCGTCAGAGAAACACCATCATCTGTTCCACCCACCAGGAAGCGGTCGAAAGCTCCGCCGGCTTCATAAGAATGAACGGCATCCAGGGCATAAAGGCTCAACAAACCTTCTTCATCGGAATAGTTGATATCCAACGGCACGGGGAAAGTAAATTCAAACCGTCCCTGACGAACCGAGTCACTGCCGGAGAAAAGAGTTTTGCTGCGCTCGGTATAAGTGAAAGCTCCCTCATCACGATTATCAAGAGTCGTCACTTCTTCCTTACTATCCAACACAGTAGGATGCACTGTACCGGTAAAGTCTTCAGCCAAAGCTCCTTCGGGAGTCAGGATACGTCCTTTTACTGTAATCTTGCTACCGGCTTTCACCTGCGGATAGACGCTCGTTTCTTCTGTCACATTCACACCCGCAAATTCGTCTACCTGCACCTGGTAATCGGGATATGCCAAAGTCAGAGCAGGGTCGCCAATCAGAGAGAAGTTCAGTTTATTCCTATCGTTAGCCAAAGATTCATCGCACTTGGAAAGCCGCATGATGTCTCCAAGCCGCAAACGTTTACCTTCGGGACGCGAAAAAATATGGCGGAGGAAAGCCTGATTCAACGTGGAGTTTTGCGAAGCATATACCACCCGCGATGTAGTGAGTAAAGCTATAGCGCCACCTTTAGTATTCAGGAAAGCCTGCTCTCCGGCGGAAGTTTGTATATCATCAAAACGGGTAAAGTCACAGGTGGCGGTAATCCATAGAGGAAGGCGGGGAGACGTCATTTTAGTGATGTCAGCCATCGTCAGCAGATTCTCTGCCGCCCATGCAGAAGTACTTCCATGACCTGTATAGTTGACTACCAACATTCCCCTGTTAAATAACTGCAAGAGGCGCTTCGTAGCATCAGGATAAGTTTCTCCGGTAGCGGAAGATTCACGATGGAAAGCATCGGCATAGATCCGGTTGACAAGCAGAGAAGGATAATTTCTCTCGGTGTAGCTTGCCAATAATTCAGATTGAGAAGCATGCATATTCTTATCTCCGTCATCAGCTACATAGCAAACTGTATGTTTCCACGGACCCGCCTGTTTATTTTCCATATAAGCAATTGTCTTATCTACAGTGGCTTTTGCCTCAGCCGCCGTACGAACGGGGAAACGTCCGATGCCAATATCCAACATACCGGCTGTAAGATCATCACCTTCTTCATCATCCAGAAAGCCGAAGTAATCGTCAGTTACATAGGAAGAAGTCTCTTCCAAAGAAGCTTCCGATTGATAAGATAGCAGAAAGTTTTCAGGCCGGTAACTCTTCCAGGAAGAAGTCAGCATACGATTGTCGTAGCTGCAATCTCCGAAGAATAACAGGTATTTGGGACGTTCAGCTTCATTCGGAAAGCGATCATACAACATCTTCATCAGACGGCGATAAGCCGTTCCATCCGGTGTACCGGAGGAAAACTCATTGTAGATTTGCGGAGCGGTAAGGACAAGGACGGACAATCCGTCTTTCTCACGATGGGCTTGTGCCAGTCGTTCCGCCTGTGCCAGCAGGTCTTTCCGGTCGGGAGCAATGATAATCATATCCGTAGCTTCCAAAGAATGCAGATTCTGGTTCGCAACCCCACCTGCGTTTTCCACTGTATCAAAGCCTCCCGCTTCGGGAGTGATGGCAACAAACTCACGCAACTCTCCTGCGGGAATGGTAAATGTATAGGTGCCATCAGCAAAACTGCCTTCTATCCTGCCAATGTTTGCAGGATTGGTGACATCCCACACAACAGTAGAAGCTGTGGCACCGGAAAGAACGAACGTCGTCTCCTTATGAATGGAAGCCAAAGAGCGAAAAGTGAGATAAGGAGTGTTCAACGTAAGTGCACGCATATAGTTTAAGGCGATGTAATCCAGACGCCCCGATGTACCCGAAGGGCGGGTATGGGTGATGGTTACAACTGTATTTTCCGACTTAGTCCCTTGCCAGGAGCCATTCATCGTTGCAGAAGTAGCTCTGGTATAATATTGATTATCGGAATCGATGGATGCCAGTGCGATATTTCCTTTCTGTTCACCGTTCACTGAAACAGAGTAGCTGGTAGACACATCAATGGAGCGGGCGGCAAAGACAGTAGTCAACCATCCGGCAGCTTCCGGCACAATGCCCGGCAAGTTCAGCGTATAACTTTTCGTATTTCCGGCCGCATAATCATAATCTTCATAAAGCTGCCTGCCGGTACCTGCCCAACTATATGCATCTTTTTCATAGATAGCAAAGGAATTAAAAGTCGTCAGTCTGTTAGCCGAGGTTTCTTTCAAGGAAGAGAAGACTTCAGTTTCCATTTCCGGAATATCCTCCCGGTCAGTCAGGAAGTAATATCCTTCATCGGAGTAGAAGTTGCGCTCGCGGACAAAGTAAGTATTTTGGCTATCCGGCGTCCAGGATACAGTGCCACGACCATAAAACAACACGCCATCTGACAAACGCAACAAAGGCACTTCGGGTAAGTCAGCCGCCGGATGTTCATTGAAACGCTGAGACAGCAAATAACCGCCATAACCAAATACGCGGACTTTTTCGGGCCTTGAGAATCCCATCTTCTTTAATTCGGCATTCGTGATTTTAAAGACTCCGGTATTTCTCACACTTATCTTCGTCCAACGGCCGGAAGCAAGAAGTGATGTTGTACAATCTTTTAAAGAAACTTCGGTTGACGTTGTATTCTGATTTCGGGTAGCTGTTTCCTCTCCTATTCTATCTTTCTTAGGTAAAGACTTCACGGATAGTTTGAAAGAATTCAATCGTTGATAACTTCCTTCACGAAAAACAACAGGAACAAAGCTTATGGAGAGAAAGCCGCGATGTGCGGAGACCTTAATGAAGGAGTTTATCTGTGGAAACGCCGGCAAGCCTTCGCGGAAAGCAACATTTTCATTGGGTAACCAACGTAAACTGTCGAGTCGCATCTCTAATGCTGCCACCTCACTCCGATTTAACTTCTGGTATTCCGGAAACTCTATTTCCACCTGATAGGTGAAGGAACGGAAGTCTTTCCCCAAAGAGAGTTCACGCGTCACTATGGGAAGCGTTTGTGCAGAAGACAATTCCTGCCAGTTCAGCGTAATGAATTCCTGCGCTGAAACCGGAAGAAGAAAAGCGATAAAGCAACAAAGCAACCAGCAACGTTTGATAAACATATCGTAATAAATTGACTCAACGAATATAAAAGTCGAGCAACTTATCTTCTCCGAGGTATCCTTCCAAATGCTGTCCTATCTGTACCGGACCTACGCCTGCGGGAGTTCCCGTAAACAACAGGTCGCCTATTTTCAGCGTCATAAAGCGGCTGACGTATGCAATGATCTCATCCACTTTGAAAAGCATATCCGAGGTATTGCCATGCTGCACTTCCTTGCCGTCTATTTCCAGACGGAAATCAAGCTGCTGCAAATCGCCTCCTGCCTGCTCCAAAGGAACAAAAGTTCCGATAGCTGCCGAATGGTCGAACCCTTTGCAAAGTTCCCAGGGATTACCCGCTTCACGGAACTTACGTTGCAAGTCGCGTGCCGTAAAGTCGATGCCTACAGTCACTGCGTCATAATAACGATTGGCAAAGCGCGGCGCAATGTTTTTTCCCAAACGGCAAATACGTACCACCACCTCAGTTTCGTAATGAACCTCATCCGAAAAATCGGGAATAAAGAAAGGCTTTCCGTCTTTCAATATAGCCGAGTCGGGCTTCATGAAGATAACCGGCTCTTTATTAACTAACGTATGCCCCAGCTCTTTATTGTGCAGTGCATAGTTCATTCCGACAGCAATAATCTTCATTATTCGATTTCGTTAAAATTCAGGCGGTTGAACATCACCGCCAAATGAGCATATAGAGAAGTATTCTGAACAACGATATTTTCCGGCACACGGATACGGAACGGGGTAAAGTTCCATACAGCTTTGATGCCACCGGCTATCATGGTATCCGTAATGCATTGGGCTATCTCGATAGGTACAGTCAGCACACCGATGTTCACATCATATTCGCGCATCTTCTGCTCGAATTCACTGGAATGAAAGATCGGTATTCCGTTCAATGTAGTGCCTACCAATTCCGGCGTCACATCAAATGCTGCTACAATTTCCAGTCCGAAGTGCTTCAAACCGGAGTCGCGCAACAATGCACCACCCAGACTACCTACTCCAAACAGAAATGCTTTATGCATATCGGTAAATCCGAGGAAGTCTTCCAGTACAGCTATCAGCGTATCGACTTCGTAGCCTACACGCGTACGCCCGGAAATGTTGACATACGACAAATCCTTGGCTATCTGTGAAGCATCTATATTGATTTCTTTGGATATCTGTGTAGAAGAGACGTACCGTTCGCCCCGCTGCTTGAGCAGCTTAACATTCGACAAGTACCACGGCAACCTGCGCAAAGTAGGCTCCGGCACTTTCATGCTATCCTTATATTGAATTGCCTGGTTCGTGGTCATTTTCTTCATTTCTTTCGGTTACGGGTTGACAAAAATACGTTTTTTTCTGAAAAGAACAGTCCTATAGAAGAAAGTTAACATAATTTCTACAAAAGTTTTACTCGTCAGCAAAGAGGGATAACGGCAAACTAAGGGAAACTCCCACCGAATGGAACTTCAGGCAATCGAAACCGGCAAAGACTCCTATCCGTGCCATATCGGAAAACCCGATCGAATATCCAATCTCCGTATAGGGGCGCCGACCATATATCACGATGGAACGAAGATGCAAGGCTTCATCAAATGCTTTTCTTGACAGAAAAGGAAGATGTTTCAGAAACAGATATGGAGTATACCAGGAAACATTAGCCTGTGCCCAGCGGGTATTAGTGGACAAAACGTAGTTATCCAGTAAACTAAACCCGGTATCGAAAGAACGTTCCGTAACCAGTATGCGGGTAGAAGCGAAATGCTTAAAGTCGGGGAACTGAAGATTCTTTGCATCAAAGAATGAGCCTGCATTCACTGACCAATGCAGGCGATTGAACATACCGAATTCGATTTTCTGTTTAGCAGAGAATTGCATCAGGTGGTACGAGGTAAGATAACGGCTTCCGCTCATAGGGAAAGCTCTGTCATATTTCAGGGCAAATGTAGGATAACGGGAAGCTTCATACACTTTCTTACCTTGCGACATGTGATAGTAGTGAGCCGGAGTGTACTCCAACTCAAAAGAAGCTTTCAGGATATCATTCTCCGGCATTGGTCGGAAAGCAGCGTTTTCCGGAATATTCGGTTCGGCATCTCTTTTGAACCAACTTTTACGGATATGGTTATCCAGCATCTTCCTGCGTTGCCAGGAAAGTGAGGAAGAAAAAAGTAATCCGTTAGCCGGCTCTATCGCATGGTCAACAGTGAAGAAGGTATTCTCATAAAGCTTCAGATGATTATGACCGAACAGCGAGCTGGACATACTGTTAATCAAACGGGATTCTCCGCTTTCCGAATTATAATCGGCGGACAGAAGACCTCCGGAAAGAGATAAATAACCACGGTTCCGGGGAGCATAATCCAGCGTCAGTTCTCCTTGTCCAATCCAGTTTTTGCGGGCAGTGGTATAATAGAAAGAAGGCACAAAACGAAGTGTAGAAGATTCTGATAACTTCACTCCTGTCTTTAGCTTAACTCCTAACCAGAAGCCATCCACAAAATTATATTCGGGAATATAAGCGGAAAGACCAGGTAAAGTTAACCATGCATTTTTATTGGAAGTCCTAAAAGTCTTTCCCCACATAATGGTATTCAGTACTTGCCCGACCGCTGTTTTCTTCTCGGATTTTTCTCCGGGTGATAAATCTTTCAGCGCAATCTTTTCTTCTTTATATTGATAACTCTGCACTTCTTCCAATCGCAACGGCACGCTACGGATAGTGGTCCAATAAAGAGAATCCCGCTTATCGGCAAGCGAATCAATCTGAGTATCTTTGCGTCCGATCCGTGCCGGACGTTCAAATTTATGTTTCTTCGGCTGCGCTATTGCAGTGGCAGTTACAGGTTTTGCCGCTTTATCCGTATTGGTCTCCGACTGGATATCCGTTTTTACCTCTCTATAGTGTATTGCTGCCAGATAAGAAGCCTCTGCCTTGAAACCCATTATATCAATGGTAGAAGAGGTAGTAATAGAAACCGGCAGAAAAACAGATGACTGTACTTCCTTGCAAGTGATTTTAATCTTTGCTTTCAACCCGGTAGCGCGAACATTGACATCAGCAGCTGATATGCACCACAAATCTTCTACAATGAACAGGTCTCCTTCCAGCAAACGGTTATCGTCTTTCTTGGGAATCACACGGATCTTATTTATCATTTGTCCTTCTTCCACAAAACAAGCGTCAAGTTTGAAACGATAGTACGAGAAAGCATTTTTATTTAACGGGGAAACTTTACCGAAAAGCTCGGGGGTATAGAGATTAATCGTAGTTATCCCCATGTCCACCCCTATTTCTTCTGGAAAAGAGTTCTTATTGGCTAATACCTTATTATTCCAAACATTGGGGGCAGTAAAATTCACGATCTGCTGTTGCTCCAAGACAAACAGCTTTCCAAGCCATTCTTTTGCATCTTTCCGCACCTCTTTGGATAATTTCAGGACAGCGGGAATAGCGGTCCCTTTACCGGTTCCCTTCAGATACGTGCCGGCAGTGTAGCTTTTTATCTGAGTGCGATAATAAGGAGCACGTGCTATCGCTTTACGCATCACTGCATAAGCCGGATCTTCATTTCCCTTGGTAATGTTTACTTCCGGCAGGCTATAGGTACGTTCGGCAAGTATTATATCCTTCTCATAATCACGATTCAGCATTTGAAAAGTAAAGGTCTGGGATATGAATCCTAAAGAAGAGACCTCACAGGTATATTGTCCGGCAGATAACTTCGTTTGAAACCGTCCATGCTCATCGGTAGTTAAACCTGACTTCATTTCTCTCAGATAGAGAGCGGCATAAGGAACCGGCTTTCCGTCAGTATCCGTAACAGTACCCTTGAAAGATTGTGCAAAAGATAGTATAGTAACCAAAGACAATAGGAATAGCCAGATGATTCTTTTCATATTTCGTATATTTGAAGCTAATTAGCGTTTTCTATTAGACGACAAAAGTCCCAAAAGATTGCAAAGTTCCACGCAAAATATTACTTTTGATTCTTAAAACAGAACGAATATGAAGAATAATGATTGGAAAGAACGGTTGAATGTTGTTTATTCTACCAATCCGGACTATAGTTATGAAATGGAAGATGATGGGGAACAAGTTACCCCGGAAGCTTCCAGGCAGAAGTTGCGTGTTCAGTTGGATCGCAAGAATCGAGGAGGAAAAGTAGTCACACTTGTCACAGGTTTCGTAGGTACGGAAAATGACCTGAAGGAGTTAGGTAAATTGCTGAAGTCCAAATGTGGCGTAGGCGGAAGTGCCAAAGACGGAGAAATCATCGTACAGGGAGATTTCAAACAGAAAGTGCTGGAACTACTTAAAAAAGAGGGATATACGCAGACTAAACCGGTCGGATAATCCGGTTCACCGAAACAGACGGTCTATCAGTAAGTATATCACTTCTTCCAAAGGAGGAAAATATGCATAAAAAACGACCGCAACGGAAATTCCCGTGCGGTCGTTTTTTATATATATTGAGTTGAATTATTCAGCTTTCAAAGTGAAACGCTTGAAAGCTACAATCTTCAATTCAGGGTCAGCTGCTGCCAACACTTCTCTTACAGTCTTCTTAGAGTCCATAATATTTTCCTGGTTCAGCAAGCAAACTTCTTTCAAGAACTTAGCCAGACGACCTTTAGCGATGTTCTGAATCATTTGTTCAGGCAGATGTGCAGCCTTTTCAACAGAAACAGTAGCAATGATTTCTTTTGCTTTTGCTATATCTTCAGCTGTAATCCAACCTTTAGCCATATTGCTTTCCATGTGGTCTTCGCTGTCCACGTGAGCCGGATTGATACCTGCTTTCTTCAAAGCAGCCTCAACAGCTTTCTGTACCTGTTCTGCTTTGGTCTTCTCAATAGCAACTTCAATTTCTTTCTGCTTCACTTCTTCAGAAACACCATCCTCGTCAATTGCAATCGGGTTCATGGCAGCAATCTGCATAGCCACTTCCTTAGCCAACTGCTCGCCAACTTCTTTATTGAAAGCAACGATAGTGCAGAGACCATTTCTATTCATATGATTGTAAACAACAGTGCTTGCACCCTCTACAGTCATGTAGCCGTCAAGTTCCATTTTCTCGCCTGTAATACCGCTACGGTCAGTCACTGCATCCTGTACAGTACCGCTACCCATCGGCAATGCTTTCACTTCATCCAAAGTTTTGCAGTTGTTAGCTACAGCAAGATCAAGAACATCCTGAGTCAATTTTATGAAATCAGCATTCTGAGCTACGAAGTCAGTTTCACACTTCAACGCAATGATTACGGCAAAGTTACCGGTAGTTTTAGCCAAAACACAACCTTCAGAAGCTTCGCGGTCTGAACGCTTAGCGGCAACAGCCTGTCCCTTCTTACGGATTATTTCTATTGCCTTGTCGAAATCGCCTTCAGCTTCCGTCAATGCATTCTTACAGTCCATCATACCTGCTCCGGTCATTTTACGGAGTTTGGTAATATCAGCCATTGTTACAGCCATAATATATTTTCTTTTTATAATTAATATTCTAAATGATAAAATGGTAAAATGATAGGATGGTAAGACGACATTATCATCTTATCATTTTACCATCTTACCATTCAATTATGATTAAGCCTCTTCGTCTTCCTTCAGGAAAGCAGCAGCTTTAGCTGCATTGATTGCTTCCTCGTCAGATTTGTCGAGTCTTGCTTTTGTAGCTTTCTTCTTGCCTTTATTGGCAGGAGCTTCACCAGCAGCTTCCATATCTACTTTTTCAGCTTTTCTTTCTTCCAAACCTTCCTGCATAGCAGCGCAGCAAGCATCCAGAATTACTTCTATTGATTTAGTAGCATCGTCATTAGCTGGAATTACGAAGTCGATATTAGAAGGATCAGAGTTCGTATCAACGATACCGAATACAGGTATACCCAAACGGTTAGCTTCGCGAACTGCAATATTTTCTTTCATAACATCAATAACGAACAGTGCAGACGGCAGACGAGTCAAGTCAGCAATAGACCCCAAAGTCTTGTCCAACTTAGCACGTTGACGTGAAATCTGCAGAACTTCTCTCTTAGACAGATTAGAATACGTACCGTCATTCGTCAATTTATCGATGGTAGCCATCTTCTTAACAGCCTTGCGGATTGTAGGGAAATTAGTTAACATACCGCCCGGCCAGCGCTCGATTACATAAGGCATATTTACAGCAGATGCTTTGTCAGCAACCACTTGTTTAGCTTGTTTTTTAGTAGCAACGAACAGGACTTTCTTTCCTGATTTAGCAATTTGCTTCAAAGCTTCAGCAGCTTCGTCTACTTTAGCAACTGTTTTGTGGAGGTCAATGATGTGGATACCATTGCGTTCCATGAAAATATAAGGAGCCATTGCAGGATTCCACTTTCTTTTGAGGTGACCAAAGTGGCAACCGGCTTCCAATAATGTATCAAAATTTGTTCTTGACATCTTGTTTTTTCTTTAAATCGTTTACTTTCTTTTTTGTTTTTTCTAAACCAACCGCCGGGTAGTCTATCAATCCAGAGTCCCGGTAGTTTAGATACTAAACGCTCTTTCAGTTGAGAGTTGAGAGATAAAAGTTGAGAATTAAGCAACTTGTCCGCCCCAACATTTCTGCAACTCTTAACGTTTACTGAACTGGAATCTTCTACGTGCTTTCGGTTGTCCCGGTTTCTTACGTTCAACAGAACGCGGGTCACGAGTCATGAAGCCTTCAGCGCGGAGAGCAGCCTTGTCTTCAGCATTCATCTTCACCAATGCGCGGGCGATAGCCAGACGCAAAGCCTGAGATTGACCGGTAAAACCACCACCGCAAAGATTTACTTTAATATCATATTTTTCAGCAACACCCAGCTTGCTCAGCGGTTGTTTAACTACATACTGAAGAATAGTTGATGGAAAGTACTCTGCAAGGTCTCTCTTGTTAATAGTAATCTTTCCTGTACCTTCGGTTACGAAAATGCGTGCAATTGCACTTTTACGTCTGCCTAATGCATTTACTACTTCCATATCTATTATTTAAGTAAGTTTATATCAATTGATTTCGGGTTCTGAGCATCATGTTTGTGCTCACTGCCGGCATATACGTACATATTGCTCAGCAATTTAGCGCCCAATTTGTTCTTAGGCAACATACCCTTTACTACTTTTCTCAACAGTCTGTCATCACCGTTCGGTTTAGCCTGCAGACGAGCAGGAGTCATTTCTCTCTGACCACCGGGATAACCTGTGTATGACAAATACACCTTGTCAGTCCACTTATTACCTGTCATTTTAACTTTGTCGGCATTGATAATGATTACATTATCACCGCAATCTACGTGAGGAGTAAAGTTTGGTTTATACTTCCCTCTCAACAGTTTCGCAACTTTTGCGCCCAGACGACCCAATACTTGGTCTGTAGCGTCAACAATAACCCATTCTTTGGTTACCGTAGCTTTGTTTGCAGAAATGGTCTTGTAACTTAAAGTATCCACTCTTGATTTGTTTTTTAAATGTTACTACTAAAAAAATCTTCATTACGGATTAGCCACCCCGGACAAAGGTGAATTAACTCGCTCTGAATTAATTGCTTATCCTTATTAGATAATAATCGGCTTGCAAAGGTACGGATTTTCCCAAAACTGGCAAACGTTTTCTTCTTTTTTTTAAAGAAGCTGACTATCAATCACAAGCAATGTTAGGACACAAAACAAGCAATGTTCCCATGCAAAAGATTGCTTGCTTTGCATCGGAACATTGCTTATTATATCCGGATAGCCCGTTTTAACGAACAATATCTTCAGGGAATACAGGCGGCATCGTTACCCGCTTCCAGGTTTCATGATACCAACAGTTCAATTCATTGCCGTTCAAATCTTTAGAAATAAAATACTTCAGATGCATAAGTCCGCCTTCTCCCATCTCAAACTCCAGGACATTATCTTTATTATCCAACATGGGCAGATGAATATTCTTCTCAATACTTTCCCGATAGCTATTGTCCGTCAGCTGGATATAGGTACCATATCCGGTGATTATGGCATCTTTGCCGGGAATAAGAGTGAAATTGACGATACGCCCGTCATCGCTCAATACCTTGAATGTGTTACTGGGCTTCAAAGCACCGGGAACATCCGGAATTTCGGATACATAGTGACACAGCTGCCAGATACCTTTCAAATCCGCAGGTTTGAAACTCGCCTTCTTCTGCGCTGTCGCTCCTGTTACCGCCAACAGCACCGCTGCCAACATGGTAATGAAATACTTCTTCTTCATGTTCGTATATATTTGGTTAACGTATAGGCATCTGACTGTCACAAATATAAGTAATTATTTTAATATTATAACAGTTTCTTAGTAAAAAAAGAGCCCGCACAACAAGATTGTGCGGGCTACTTCACTTATTTATTTTAAGAGTTAGAACTCTGCATTACGTGGCGTACGCGGGAAAGGTATTACGTCACGAATATTTGCCATACCTGTCACGAACAGAAGCAAGCGTTCAAAACCCAGACCAAAACCGGAGTGAGGGCACGTACCGAATCTGCGGGTATCAAGATACCACCACATATCCTTCATCGGAATATGCATTTCGTCAATACGCGTCATCAACTTGTCATAATCAGACTCACGCTCAGAGCCACCGATAATCTCACCAATCTTCGGAAATAATACGTCCATTGCACGTACTGTTTTACCATCTTCGTTCTGCTTCATGTAGAACGCTTTGATTTCCTTCGGATAGTCAGTCAGGATAACCGGACGCTTGAAGTGCTCTTCCACGAGATAACGTTCGTGCTCAGAAGCCAAGTCCACACCCCAGTATACCGGAAATTCGAACTTATGACCTTTAGCAACAGCCTCTTCCAGTATCTTGATGCCATCCGTATAAGACAAACGTACGAAAGATTCTTTCAATACATCTTGCAAACGTTCAATCAAACCTTTGTCAAACATATCGTTAAGGAACTTCACGTCGTCAGCACAGTTATCCAAAGCCCACTTCACACAGAATTTGATAAACTCTTCTGCCAGATCCATGTTGTCCGTAATGTCGTTGAACGCTACTTCCGGTTCCACCATCCAGAACTCAGCCAAATGGCGTGGAGTATTGGAGTTTTCTGCACGAAATGTAGGACCAAACGTATAAATAGCGCCCAGCGCCGTAGCAGCAAGTTCACCTTCCAACTGTCCGGAAACCGTCAGACTGGCTTGCTTACCAAAGAAGTCGTCATCATAAATGATGGAACCGGCTTCATCCTTCTTCAAATCATAAAGGTTCTTCGTCGTTACCTGGAACATCTGTCCGGCACCTTCACAGTCAGAAGCCGTGATGATAGGTGTATGGAAATAAACGAAACCTTTCTGATGAAAGAAAGTATGGATAGCTATCGCCATGTTATGACGGATGCGGAACACTGCACCGAAAGTATTCGTACGGGGACGCAGGTGGGCAATCTCACGCAGGAACTCCAGCGTATGACCTTTCTTCTGCAAAGGATATGTATTATCACAAGTACCCAGCACTTCAATCTCACGAGCTTGAACCTCAGCCTTCTGACCGGAGCCTACTGACTCCGTCAATTCACCGTTCACACTCAGACAGGCACCGGTGGTAATATCTTTCAGCATCTCCTCATCAAAGTTTGCCAAATCTACTACAACCTGCACATTATTTATTGTAGAACCGTCATTCAGGGCGATAAAATTAACTTGTTTACTACCTCTACGGGTACGAACCCAGCCTTTCACGTTGACCATAGCGCCGAAATCTTCGCGCTTCAACACGTCAACAATCTTTGTTCTACTAATCTTTTCCATAAATTTGTGTTAAACCTATATTATATAATTACTCAAAAGAGCCCATGCGCAGGTAGTTTACTTCCTGTTCGCTCAAATAGCGCCATTCACCACGACGTAAGCCTTTCTTAGTCAGTCCGGCAAAGAATACGCGGTCGAGTTTCACTACCTTGTAACCCAGTGACTCAAATATACGACGAACAATACGATTCTTACCTGAGTGGATTTCAATACCCACTTCATCCCGTCTAACATCATCCGTATAACTGATAGCATCTGCATGGATTTCACCGTCATCCAACTGAATACCGGCTGCAATCTGATCCATATCAGCTTTCGTCACATTTTTATCTGTATGTACGTGATAAATCTTCTTCTTCAGGAACTTCGGATGTGTCAGCTTGGAAGCCAGGTCACCGTCGTTCGTCAGCAATAACACACCTGTAGTGTTACGGTCCAGACGACCTACCGGATAAATACGCTCATCGCAAGCACCTTTCACCAAATCCATCACTGTACGACGTGCCTGCGGATCATCCGAGGTAGTCACAGTATCTTTCGGCTTATTCAGCAAGATATAAATCTTACGTTCAATGCTCACCATCTGATCGTGGAACTTCACTTCGTCAGCACGTTTGATCTTAGTTCCGAGCTCTGTAACCACGACTCCATTTACGGAAACCACACCTGCCGTGATGAATTCATCCGCCTCACGACGAGAGCAGACACCTGCATTAGCCAGGAACTTGTTCAAACGGATCGGTTCATTAGGATCCGTAAACTGTTCCTTATATTCTATCTGTTTCTTACGGCTGTACTTTGCATTCGGATCATAATCCGGCGTACGACGCTGTTGGGGACGACCATATCCGCCTCTTCCACCATCCGGATTGAAGCGTGGACGCTGCGGGCGGTCGCCATAAGAAGATCCTCCATAAGAAGATCCTCCATAAGAAGAGCCACCATAAGGACGTTGTGGACGATCACCACCATCACCGCTATTATAGCGAGGACGATAAGGACGGTCGTTGTTATAAGAACGCTGTCCGTCACCACTATTGAAACGTGGGCGTTGGGGACGGTCACCATAAGAAGAGCCTCCATAAGAAGGACGCTGCGGACGATCACCACCATCACCGCTATTATAGCGAGGACGATAAGGACGGTCACCACCACTGTTGTTTCCATAAGAAGGACGTTGCGGACGGTCGCCGCCTTCACGATTATAGGACGGACGATCACCATACGGGCGTTGCGGACGATCACCACCCTCACGATTGTAAGACGGACGGTCACCATAAGAACGTTGTGGACGTTCACCACCTTCAGCATTAGGGTTAAAGCGCGGGCGATACGGGCGATCACTGCTGTAAGCACGCTGTGGACGTTCGCCACTCTCGCTGTTAAAACGCGGACGATAGGGTCGGTCACCACCTTCACGGTTGTAAGACGGACGGCTGTAATTGTTTTCTCTTTCAAATCTGTTGCCTGAATTCTCCTCACTGGAAGAATCGTCACGCCAATTTTCGTTTTCTGTACTCATTGTTTTATTCGAATAAAATTAAACGTTGGCCTCACGGCCATTCTATTATCACTCTTATACCTTTATTATATATGTATACTATATTAACAATCGCCGGATTTAAAATGTTGCCTTCATTATACAGCTAAATTTAATGTTTCTATCTTAGATTCCTGTATATGTATGAGGAGTAATCACACGTAATTCTTTCTTTATTTCATCATCTACATTCAATCCTTCAATAAATTCCTTTATAGAAGCCTCCGTAATAGCCTGATTAGTGCGGGTCAAGGCCTTCAACGCCTCGTACGGATGCGGATATGCTTCACGGCGCAGAATTGTCTGAATAGCCTCAGCTACCACGCTCCAGCAATTATCCAGATCGCGATAGATAGCCGTTTCGTTCAACAACAATTTACGCAAGCCTTTCAATGAGCTCTGAATGGCAATTACGATATGCCCGAACGGAACGCCTACGTTACGCAATACGGTAGAATCCGTCAGGTCACGTTGTAAGCGGGACACAGGTAGTTTCACCGACAGATGTTCCAGGATGGCACTTGCCACACCCAGATTACCTTCCGCATTTTCAAAGTCAATCGGATTCACTTTGTGCGGCATGGCGCTGGAACCTACTTCACCGGCTTTAATCTTCTGCTTGAAATATTCCATGGAAATATATTGCCAGAAGTCACGGTTCATATCGATCATTACCGTATTTATGCGCTTCATAGCATCGAATACAGCAGACAGATTATCATAATTAGAAATCTGCGTAGTATATTCTTCACGTTCCAAGCCCAGTTTTTCAGCAACAAACCGGTTACCAAATGCTTTCCAGTCGAACTCCGGATAAGCCACATGATGCGCATTGTAATTTCCGGTAGCACCACCGAACTTGGCAGTAAGCGGACAAGACTTCAAAGTAGCCAGCTGGCGTTCAAGACGATATACAAATACCATCACCTCTTTCCCCAAGCGAGTAGGTGAAGCCGGTTGACCGTGTGTCTTGGCAAGCATAGGAATAGCCGTCCATTCTTCCGCATACGTACGAAGTTGCGCAATCAGTTCCTCTATTTGCGGATAATAAACCTGTTCCAAAGCCTCTTTGATAGATAAAGGAACGGAAGTATTATTGATATCCTGTGAAGTCAGTCCGAAATGAATAAACTCTTTGTAGTCATCCATTCCACCCATTTTATCAAACTCTTCTTTCAGGAAGTATTCTACGGCTTTTACATCATGGTTCGTTACGCTCTCAATATCTTTGATACGCTGCGCGTCAGCTTCTGAGAAGTTACGATAGATATTTCTTAATGTTTCAAATACGTTTTTGTCTACGCCTTTTAATTGCGGCAAAGGCAATTCGCACAAGGTGATGAAGTATTCCACTTCCACTTGCACACGGTATTTTATCAAGGCAAATTCCGAGAAGTAAGCTGCCAAAGCATCTGTTTTTCCTCTGTATCTACCATCAATCGGAGAGATAGCAGTAAGTAAATCAAGTTCCATACGTGTATATTAGATAATTATCGAGCCGCAAAATTAGCTTTTTTTTCTGAGTAATAAGCCATAAAGGGGAAAGAAAGTTAAGTAAGGAAGTTAACAGATAAAAAAAATAGCCTTACAACAACTTGTAAGACCACTCATCATAGAAATCGAATGTGGGCGCTGAGGGATTCGAACCCCCGACCCTCTGGGTGTAAACCAGATGCTCTGAACCAGCTGAGCTAAGCGCCCTTTTGTTCGAAAGTGTGCGGTTTTTAATGTGGGCGCTGAGGGATTCGAACCCCCGACCCTCTGGGTGTAAACCAGATGCTCTGAACCAGCTGAGCTAAGCGCCCGTACACTTTCGTTTCAAAAGCGATGCAAAGGTACAGCTTATTTTGAAATTACCAAAACAATTGCGAACTATTTTCTAAGAAAAATATACAGAAAGATATATACTGATTGAAATTCAGCAATTTAACAAAGAAACTTTTTTTCATCATCTACGAACCGGTGATATAGAAGCACACCGTCATTCCGATATATTCCTTCTGATCACCTTCGCCGGATTTCCTACCGCCACACTATCATCGGGTATGTTTTTCGTCACCACACTTCCGGCGCCAATAATACAGCGATCACCAATTGTTACGCCGGGACAAATTACAGCACCACCTCCAATCCAGCAATCCTCTCCTATCGTCACCGGATAGGCATATTCCTTCGGAGTACGACGTTCTACATAATCCATCGGATGTTGTGGAGTATAAATCTGTACACAAGGTCCCACTAATGTATGGGCACCAATCGTGATATAACCTCCGTCCAGAAAAGTACAATTTGCATTCACAAATACGTGTTCACCCAGACGGATACCATCCCCATGATCGCAATGGAAAGGCGGGCACACAACGGATGTCTCCGGTATTCCCGGTATCAGGTCTTCCAACAATCCTCTGTAAGCCTCATCGTAAGTACTCAGTTTCCGCATTCTTGCCAGCAACTTCTTGGCATATTCAAACTTTACCTGTACTTCCGGGGCAGACATATCCGCCAATTGCGAACTACGCATTTTCTCTACTTCATTCATATATTTCAATTACCAGATTATACTCTCAAAAGCGTAATTATTCACCCTTTCGCCATTACACTTTCCACAAAAATAGATATTTATTCCAAACAGCCAACCATACTGATAAAAAGAAACAGTAAATGTTTTCAAAAGAATCGCAGCTATACTATTTTATATACAAAAAATATTCGTACATTTATTGCAATTTAAACAGAAACAAGCATTCGCAATAAAACTATTTTAAAGACAAACCGGTAAGTTCCCGCACTTTATGAAAACTATATTCTTTTTTATATGCATATCACTTTGTACTACATATATATATGCACAGACAAATTATTATGCTGTAACTAAAACATTCAATGAAAATGGTTACATCTACCAATGCGATGTGGCAGCGTCAAAGACAGTCACACTCTATAACAAGAGTAACAAATTACTCTTTACTACTCAAAGTTACAAAAATACAGGAGAAACTTTCTCACAAACAGATGAAGGTATCGTTTTACTCCAATATGACGCATGGACACGAGCAGAGCGCCTTTCCATTGTAAATGCTGCATTTTCCGCTAGTGAAAAGCAAAGAGTAAAAGGCCACGAACTCATAATAACAATGTGCATAAATTCAGATACCGGCAAGGTTGATGAGGTCGAATTTTCTTTCATGAACTTCGGTACTTATGCCACAATCCCTATCTCTGTTTACCGTAAAATCGAAACAGATTTAAAAGAAAAGGTCTGGTATATCCCTACTGAAGAAGGCAAAAAATTAAATTATATATACTATTGGTGGGCACAAGAGCCCCAATAATAAGCCTTATAGTCAGTGATAGCGCCAGAAAAAAACTAAAGATAAAAAAAGGAGGACACTCTTTCTGATAGAGCATCCTCCTTTTTATTTCCTCTTCAGTTACTTATATTCCTGCCAATTCTTGATAGCAATATCCTCCAACTTCAGTTCGCAGAATGCTTCGATGAAAGCACTTGCCAGACGAGCATTCGTAATCAACGGAATGTTATGGTCGATAGCACCACGACGGATACGGTAACCGTTCGTCAATTCACGCTTCGTATGATTCTTCGGAATGTTGACAATCAAATCGAACTTGTGTTCGGCAATCATCTTCATCACGTTGTTCTCTGCATCAGGACGTTCATCGGGCCAGTAAACAGCTTCAGTGCCCACTCCATGAGCATTCAGGAAAGCGGCTGTACCTGCCGTTGCATAAATCTTATACCCTTTATTGAAGAGCATGCGGCTGGACTCCAGCAAATCTACTTTCGATTTCATGGCACCGGAAGAGAACATCACTCCCTTTTGAGGAATCTGGAAGCCGGTAGCAATCATGGCGCTCAGCAATGCTTCGGAGAAATCATCACCGATACAGCCTACTTCACCGGTAGAAGACATATCTACACCCAGTACCGGGTCTGCCTTGTGCAAGCGGGAGAAAGAGAACTGAGAAGCTTTCACACCAATCCAGTCGATATCGAATGCCGACTTGTCAGGACGGGTATAAGGAGCATCCAGCATGATGCGGGTAGCAGTTTCAATAAAGTTACGCTTCAGCACCTTAGACACGAACGGGAAACTACGTGAAGCACGAAGGTTACATTCGATTACCTTCACCTCATTGTTACGTGCCAGGAACTGAATATTGAACGGACCGGAGATATTGAGTTCCTTTGCAATCTGACGGCTGATCTTCTTGATACGACGTGCCGTAGCAAAGTAAATCTTCTGTGCAGGGAATACCAATGTAGCGTCACCGGAGTGTACACCGGCAAACTCCACGTGCTCGGAAATTGCATATTCCACTACTTCACCATTCTGAGCAACAGCATCAAATTCGATTTCCTTTGTATTCTGCAAGAACTGAGAAATCACCACCGGATATTCTTTAGAAACTTCGGCAGCCATTTTCAGGAAGTTCTCCAATTCTTCTTCATCGTAACATACGTTCATCGCAGCACCCGAAAGTACATAAGACGGACGAACCAGTACCGGATAACCCACTTTCTCAACGAAACCTTTCACATCTTCCAGGCTGGTAAGCTCTTGCCAAGCCGGCTGGTCGATACCCAGTTGGTCGAGCATAGCGGAGAACTTATTACGGTTTTCAGCACGGTCGATAGAAAGAGGAGAAGTTCCCAGGATGGGCACTGACTGACGATGCAGTTTCATTGCCAGATTGTTCGGGATCTGTCCGCCTACAGATACGATTACACCGCGCGGCTGTTCCAGGTCAATAACATCGAGTACACGCTCAAAAGACAGCTCATCGAAGTAAAGACGGTCGCACATATCATAGTCCGTAGATACGGTTTCGGGATTGTAGTTAATCATGATGGACTTGTAACCCAGCCTACGTGCAGTTTGCACAGCATTTACCGAACACCAGTCGAACTCTACGGAAGACCCGATACGGTAAGCGCCGGAACCCAGTACAACCACTGACTTTTCATTCTTGTAATAGTTCACGTCATAACCCTCAACGGCGTACGTCATGTACAGGTAGTTAGTCAGTTCAGGATGCTCGGAAGCAATCGTATTGATACGTTTTACAGCCGGCAGGATACCCAATTCTTTACGACGTGCACGCACCATCAGATTTTCTTTCTCCATATTGCCTTGCGGTTCGAGCACGAAACGCGCAATCTGGAAGTCAGAGAAGCCCAATACTTTTGCTTGACGCAATACGTCGGCCGGAATATCTTCCACCTTATTATATTGGGAAAGTTTCAACTTATAGTCAACAATGTTCTTCAACTTGCCAAGGAACCAGGGATCAATCTTGGTCAGATCGAAGATGCGGTCTATCGTATAGCCATTCTCTAAGGCCTCAGCGATAGCGAACACGCGCAAGTCGGTAGGACGTGAGAGTTCACGGTCCAGATCATCGAAGTGTAGGTCGTTGCCTACAAATCCGTGCATACCCTGACCGATCATACGCAAACCTTTCTGGATGATTTCCTCGAAAGAGCGTCCGATAGACATGATTTCACCTACAGACTTCATGCTGGAACCGATTTCACGGGATACACCTACGAACTTCGTCAAGTCCCAACGAGGAATCTTACAAATCAGATAATCCAGTTGCGGAGCTACATACGCTGAATACGGAGTCCCCATTTCGCCAATCTGATCGAGCGTATAGCCTAATGCAATCTTAGCGGCTACGAATGCCAACGGATAACCCGTAGCCTTAGAAGCCAAAGCCGAAGAACGCGACAGACGGGCATTCACCTCAATCACACGGTAGTCATTAGTTTCCGCATTAAATGCATACTGAATGTTACATTCGCCCACGATGCCCAGATGACGGATACACTTCGTAGAAAGATCTTGCAACATCTTCACCTGCTCGTCAGTCAGCGAACAAGTCGGAGCTACTACGATAGACTCTCCCGTATGGATACCCAGCGGGTCGAAGTTTTCCATGCTTGCCACCGTGAAGCAGTGGTCGTTGGCATCGCGGATTACCTCGAATTCAATTTCTTTCCAACCTTTCAGAGACTCTTCTACAAGAATTTGTTTAGAGAAAGCGAAAGAGCTTTCGGCCAACTTCAGGAACTCTTCTTTATCCTGGCAGATACCGCTACCCAAACCGCCCAGTGCATAAGCGGAACGAACCATAACCGGAAAACCGATGCGTTCAGCAGCAGTGATTGCATCTTCCATACTTTCTACAGCCTGGCTGACGGGAGTTTTCATATCGATCTCGTCCAGCTTCTTCACGAAGAGGTCACGGTCTTCCGTATACATGATAGCTTCCACCGAAGTTCCTAATACGCGCACACCGTACTTAGCCAACACACCGCTTGTGTACAACTCGGCACCGCAGTTCAGAGCCGTCTGGCCACCGAAAGCCAACAGAATACCATCAGGACGTTCTTTCTTGATGATTTCTTCTACGAAATAAGTGGTTACAGGCAAGAAATAAACCTGATCTGCAATACCTTCCGATGTTTGGATAGTAGCAATATTCGGGTTCACCAACACTGAACTGATACCTTCTTCACGCAGAGCCTTCAATGCCTGCGAACCGGAATAGTCGAACTCCCCGGCCTGACCGATCTTGAGTGCACCTGAGCCCAAGACCAACACTTTCTTCAAATTCTTTTCCATATATTCTCTTGTTGTCTATTAAGTTTCTTCCTATACATTCGGGCACAAAAAAAATGCGTTACCCAACAAAGGATTAACGCATTACCAAAGAACTAACAATATCTTCTCAGAGAAAGAGAAATCATCGACTAACGAATGAAATTCATTCGAATGCAGATTATATGTATCTCTTTTCCCGTGTTGTTGCATCGTTGCTTTAAAATTTGTGCAAAGTAACGACTTATTTCGATAATAAACAAATTATCGTCCACAATATTCTTACAAGTATTGCAACTACACGAGAAAAGAGAAACAATAGCTATTCGGGATCAATGATGCCACCTTTTCTCCCATCATATCCTATGGCATTGGCTTCCGTTCCGGCAACGCCATTCACCGTTCCACCATTCGTATTGTTTTCATAAGTACCAGAACCATCCAACCAACCGCAAACACCACCGGTAGATGAAGCATCTGTACCCATAATATCGCCTATATTCTGACTATTCTTCAAAATGGCATTTTCCAGAACAGCCCCAGCAATTCCTCCAACCGAACTTTCACCACTCACTTTTCCGTGATTTTTGCAGTTGTCGATTGTTCCTCCCAAGTGTGAAACAATTCCTCCTACGGTAGAGGAGCCTATTATTTCACCATAGTTCGTACAATTCACAACCTTAGACTCCGGTTGAAAGGAAATAGCGATACCCGCAGCCCAACTGTTACTAATCACAGCACCGTAATTATCACAATCTTCAATCAAGCCTGCATAGTTGTTACCGGCGATGCCATGACAATGCGCTCCTTGTGTACCTGCGACGGTACCACGATTCACACAACGTTTTATCACTCCATTCAAAGCATTGAACCCGCAGATACCACCTACATATACGTTGGATTTTACTTCGCCCGCATCTATATCCACTTCCACAGAACAATCTTCTATGACACCATGATTTATTCCACATAAAGCCGCACAGCAACTTATTTCCGTATCGTAATCATCAATTATGACACTACCTTTCAGATGAAGATTTCGGATTGCCCCTTGATTAGACTCAATAAAGCCATAATGTGCTTCAGAAGGCGAATATCTCATTTTTAATCCGGAAATCGTATGCCCATGTCCATTTAGTGATTCTCTGTTATCTGAACTGACAATAGCACCAATATGTTTAATTGGCTCCCAATTATCAACGGAGCTTAAATCAATGTCGGCATAAATATTGACCACATTTTCACTATCAGTCCACTTTGACATATCAACAGACGTTTTCTTCGCATCACGAAACGCAATCAAATCCTCCAACGTATAAATACCTTTCGCTCCGGTTCTGACTTCCATAATATCACCATACACCCATTGCGACGTTTCCGCATCCATAAACCAAGCGCGTACATAATAAGTAGTGTTAGCTTCCAATGTGCCCAATTCACCATGAAAAGTTCCATCCACCTGATTATAGGACAGATTAGTGTGTACATCCACTGAACGAATATCCCCCGTTTGATTCAGCAAATCATCGCGGTTAGTGGCAAACTCAAAGCCATGATGGTTATTTTCCGTACCGGGAGTCACTACCCCGTAAACAACAACCGTAGTACCGGTGACTTCAGCATGCAAGGTAGTTACGGCCAAGCCTTTTCTAGTGGTATATTTAAGTATATCTCCGTACCCGTTTCCTTGTCCGTTTATGGCATACGCCCGAATATAATAAGTCGTTTCCGACCGCAAGTCCGCAATATTCAGACTGAAAGCATTATTGTTATCCTTTTCCGTCACCACTTGCTTCATATGTGCCGTGGTAGGCGTTTGGCTCTCAGCACTCCAACAGAAACCATATTCAGAAATTTCCGTCTCACCACTACTCAATATAGATGCTTTCACCATAATACTTAGCGCAGTGGAATCTACCGGAGTAATACTGGACAAAGCAGGTACCGTAGCATTCTGTGTCTTCACAACTATCGTTTTACCATATCCTACTCCCTTGGCATTCACACCATAAGCACAAACCGCATATTCCTTATCGGCTTTCAAATCTTTCATACGGGCGGTGATTTTGCCGCCTTCCGGCGTAGCGTTCACTACGTTGTCCTTGGTTGTAGGATTACCCTTACCTTCATCCGCCTCCTTCCAACAGAAGCCGCTAAGTATCAGCTCACTTCCTCCTTCATCCAGTAGAACGGTGGAAACTGTGAGACTTTTCTCATCCCGCTCCGACACCTGTAGCTCTCCGAAGACCGGCGCATTGCTTTCCGTTGTCGTAAATGTCTTTATTTCACCCCGTGCTATACTGTAACCACTACTGGCATACGCACAATAATAATAAGTCTTACCCGGCTGCAAGTCCTTCACTTGCACACTCAGCGATGTCACATCCGAAGTAGTGATTTTAAGTTCCGTATACTCTGCCATACTTTGAAGTTCGGACAGCAAAATGCCACAATCCTTCACAACCACGCCTTCCGACTTCTGTATACTACCCGAAAGTGTAGCCCCCATTCGATAAATCTCCGTAGCCTCTCCCGTCTTCAACACCGGAGAGAAATTCATCGGCAATGTATCTTTCTCACAAGCTGCCAACAGCGCTAACAGGCTGCACAGCAATATATATTCTATTCTTTTCATCTTACTATACTTATGAATTATGAAATTTCCGTCAACCGGCTTTTAGAAAAAGAAACCTACACCCGCACTCAGTTCCAAATATTTGAAGTTCACCGTCTGGCACCCCACTGACACGGCAAATTTGCCCAAACGACCTATAGCACCGATTTCAGCAGCAATTCCCGTGGCAGAATGGTCGGTATTCTTTACCAATTCTTCTTCTACCGTCTCCCAAGCCAATGCACGATTACCATATCCCGCACCAATATAACCATACAGCGGCTTCGCAATGCGGCGCATATATCCGGCGGTTACAGACATACGGGCTTTCTTCGACACACCTTCCTTATAATAAGGTGTGCCTGCACCACCGGCAGTCAATGCTCCAGTATCATCACATTCAAGATCAGCGGATACCGAACCAAAATCACTCCGAAAACGAACATAAGCACCATTATTGGCAACCATAGCCACCATAGCCCCAAACGAAATTTGAGAAGGATGCCAGCCGGCCTCCAGCATCACCAATGTACGGCGGGGTTCTTTGGGTTTGATGGTTGAAACAAGTTTAAAGGTATAGCCGATTGTCGCGCCGGGAGACACGGTAAGCAATGTATCCTGAGGAAAAAACAAATCTTTCTCCACCTTCACACGGTAGTCGCGTAACGGCAAGCGATCACTCTTGTACGGAGTTTTCCCGACAAGTTCATTATCAATGTATACATTAGCATCCTCCTCCGGCAAAGAAAAGATTTCCATATAGCCAAAACGAGGTTTCAGCGTGACACTCATTATCTTCTGTTCACTACCTAAATCTATAATCCCGGCATCCGGAGCATACATCGGCGCCTCTACCCGATAGGTATGTGTGCCTTTTTTCATAGTAGCCGTGAACAGTCCTTTTTCAGTCGGCATCTTTTCATCATCAATATAGATATCTGCCGTAGCGGGTTCGGGACGCATCACGAGAAGTTGCATGTTAGCATCAGCAGCAACAGGTTCAGTTCCGTCACCCGCAGAAAGTTCCATTTCGTAGGTCACGGCCTTTTCGATAATGTCCGGATAGAAATAATTTCGCAGCACACCATACTTTTCGTGCATGATGGAAATACGTCTCGCCCCACGCGGAACGTACAGCCATATTTCACCCGGCTTGTTCTCGCGTGCCACAATGCCCAATGCATCCGGCTCGAACATGAAATTTTTATCAGTGGTAACAATGCGTATCAGTGCACAGACCTCTCCATTTTGATCCTTGAGGGGAGCGGTGATACGTGCTGTTACATCCATCTCCATCCGCTGAAAAGAAGTAATTTGAATTTTGTTTTGTGCTGACGCACGTTGTGTAACAAGCAACAGGAACAGTAATTGCATCCCTGTAAACAGCAAAAATCTGAATGTTTTGTTTGCCATGTGTTTTTCTTAGTTTCTTCCGTCTGCCCTCTAAGGCGGGTTTATATATAAAGAAAGCGCGAGGACCGTTATTTTCCATTCATTTCTGAGGCTCTGGTAAACCCAACACCTGAATAGACAACAGTCCTCACGCCTAAGTATATATAACATAGACGTGAAGAAACAGTTGCTATCATCCCCAGGTGTTTAGAAATTTACCAGATTTCAGAAATAGGGATAATAACTTTCGCTTCTTGCGTATTAACTCAATATTGACAAATCTCTCGCTCTATTGCTACAATATCAAGATTCGCTACAAATATAAGGTAATTTTCTCAAAAAAACATTATTGTCCATAAAATTACTTTTATGATATTTTTCAACGGCCAGTAAAGTAACTGTCATTTTTGCTCTCATGAATGAATCAGACTAAGTGATATGCAAAAGACAAAGAGCGATTCTCCCAATAAAAACTTGCTTTCCCGGCTGTAGATAGTTATCTTTGCGCCTGCCAAGACTCAGAGCAAGACTTTCATTATTAAAAATGAAAGCTTTATTCTTACAAACGAAGACTTCACTCTTAAAAATGGAGATTTCGTTTCAAGTTTTTCCTGTCACAAAAGGAAGTTTGCGTTGCAAGGCAAACACCTTTCCAACACAGGAAGGCAACCAAGTAACTGGATGAATCATCAAACAAGAAAGGAGAGCCCAACAATGCCCCACTACATAATGAAAGAAATGCCCGATATGCAAGACACAGGTGAGCAGACCACCTACCCGCAAATGGTAATGACAGGACAGACCAGTACACGAGAACTGGCCGAATACATCGCCATGAAATGCGCCTTCGCCAAAGGAGTGACCGAGGGAGTGATTTGCGAACTGGGCGAAGCACTGGCCCACGAAATGGGAATGGGACGCTCGGTGAAAATAGAAGGTCTGGGTGTATTTACTCCGGCACTGTCCCTGCGCCCGGACAAGGAACGGGAAAAGATGGAAAAAAATGCCACGAAACGAAACGCACAAAGCATTCGTGTGGGTGGAGTGAACTTCCGCGCGGACAAAGACCTGATAAGGGAAACCAATGGTTGGTGCGACCTCAAACGCGCTCCCTGGAAGCCCGCACGCTCTTCGCAGAAATATACCAGCGAACAACGCCTGATACTGGCGAAAGCTTATCTGGAAGAACATCCTTACCTCACCGTACTGAACTACCGCCAACTGACGGGATTGCTACAAACCGCCGCCACCACCGAACTGCGTAAGTGGGCGCATACGCCGGGCACTGGCATCGAGACCAGCGGAAGAGGCAATCATAAAGTGTATGTGAAAAGTGAAGGAAATTGATCAGACTTTCAATTATTATATCTACTTTTGTAAACTTTTTCAATATTATAGGATATAACTATAAGGAATATTCATGCTGGAAGACAATTTTTTCTTAATACCTATTGACGATTCTTTTCTCAAAGAAGCTCTGGCACAAATTATCTGTGAAGATTTTTGCTTGGCCGAAGAGTATGCGCTTCATTTAGTAGAAGAACGTGTCATGCCACATTTAAACAGGTTGGTAAAACATACGAAGCTGGTAATAGAGCGGAATTATGTTGATAAGGTCTATAGGGATAGTTACTACAGCTATTATGCTTCCAAACGAACCCACTACGGAAGAGACGCCATCAAAATCTCTTTCTTTAATGACGAAAATTATAAAATTACATCTTTGGATATATTCAAAGACAAGAATTATATCACATTTCTTAAAGAGAATTATCGGGGGTTTGTAGTATTGCGCCCCACGTCTCCATACATTGTCGGCAGAAGTGCCATCGCACCCAATTTACTAAAAGACAACTCTTTCAAAACGTGTGTGGCAGCCATTCCTTCTACTGCGATGGGAGTAAAATTCAATGTTCAGGCTTTCCCGTTTGCCTCTCAAGATACCGAAACAATCAGTTGTGCAGAAACTATGATTTGGGCACTGATGGAGTATTACGGGAACAAATACCCTGAATATTCTCCGGTTTTACCTTCACGGATTTTACAACTATTGAAACAAAACACTGTAGAGAGACAGCTGCCTTCGGCAGGATTATCGGTAGAGAGCATGTCTTATCTATTGAAAGAATTCGGTTTTGGTCCCAAGCTCTATTCACGAGATGTATTCGGAGAGGATTTTGAATCTTTATTAAGTTGTTATATAGAAAGTGGGATTCCTGTTATAGTGGCGTTGCAAAATGAAAAAGCACGTGATAGAATTCCTCCGGAAAAATTCAAGTTTATTGGTCATGCGGTCTTATGTATTGGTCATGAGAAAGTAAGTGCCAAAAGAATTCAATCTTTATCCGGAAAAGAATTTGAAACAACTGCAAAAAACACTCTGAAAATAAAAGACTGGGATGAAGCTGACAAGAAATTCCTATTTATAGACGATAATTTTCCAGTCTATCAATCTGAAAAGTTAGGAACCCCGACAGGCAGATACGCAAGCTTGGGAGACGTAAATTGGAACAATTGTGAAATTTCCCACTTTATAGTGCCATTGTATCGTAAGATATATCTGGAAGCTTATGTAGCTAAAAATTTTGTAAAAGAGCTATTATGTTCCGATTTTTTTGATTTTGCAAATGGAAAAGAGTTATATTTGCGAACCTTCCTATGTTCGACACGTTCATACAGGGAATATGTTATGCTCGGCAATATGAATGATGAATTGAAGAGAATCATCATGAATAAAAGTTTGCCCCGCTTTATATGGATCACTGAAATTTCGGATGACCTAGGTATTTTAAGAAAACAGGCAAATGGTCTGATCCTATTAGATGCAACTGAAGCGAACAAGCTGGATTACAGATCATTGATATTCGCTGCATACGACCAAAAAGTGGTACAATATGATAAAGATAAACGAACTGTAGGAGATTCTCCATTACAGAATACGCCATTCACCATATTTGATAGAAACCTAAAAAACTAATATATTATATGCTAGTAGATTTAAAAAAATACGCTGGTTTTAATGCCCCGGAATTAAAAGTCGAAAGACTATATAATACCAAAGAAGACTATCAGGCTATGGATGTCTTTAACCGAAAAATGACGGAAGTACATCGTGACTACGTTGCAAAAGAAAAAAAATCCAGCATCTCTGCGAAAAAATTAGTATTAACAGACTAAAGAGAAACGATATATGACCAAAGAGAAAATCATCCTCACGGGCGACCGCCCTACAGGACGCCTGCATATAGGACATTATGTAGGCTCATTAAGAAGAAGAGTGGAGTTGCAGAACTCCGGTTTGTATGACAAGATATTTGTTTTCATAGCCGATGCACAAGCATTGACGGACAATGTGGACAACCCGGAAAAGGTACGTCAGAATGTTATCGAAGTGGCGCTTGACTATCTGGCATGCGGACTGGATCCGGCAAAAAGCACCATCTTCATCCAATCTCAGATTGCCGAACTGTGCGAATTGAGTTTTTACTTCATGAATATGGTGACCGTAAGCCGCCTGCAACGCAATCCCACAGTAAAAGCAGAAATTCAGTTACGCAACTTCGACGCCAGCATCCCGGTAGGTTTCTTCACCTACCCCATCAGCCAGACTGCGGACATTGCCGCTTTCAAGGCAACAACTGTCCCTGTGGGCGAAGACCAGGAGCCTATGTTGGAACAGGCACGCGAAATCGTTCGTCGCTTCAACTATATTTATGGCGAAACACTGGTTGAGCCGGAGATCCTCCTGCCCGACAACGCCGCCTGCCTGCGCCTGCCCGGAACAGATGGAAAAGCCAAGATGAGTAAGAGCCTGGGAAACTGCATCTACCTCTCCGACTCTGCCGACGAAGTACAGAAAAAAGTGAAAGGTATGTATACCGATCCCGATCACTTGCGTGTTCAAGACCCGGGTAAAGTAGAAGGTAACCCTGTATTTACTTATCTGGACGCTTTCTGCCGCCCCGAACACTTTGGCCTTTACCTGCCCGAATATCCGAACCTTGATGAGCTGAAAGCACATTATCAGCGTGGCGGTCTGGGTGATATGAAGGTGAAAGGATTCCTTAACTCCATCATGCAGGAGACGCTGGAACCGATCCGCAATCGTCGCAAAGAATTTGAAAAAGACATTCCTGCCATCTATGACATGCTGAAGAAAGGTTGCGACGCTGCACGCGAAGTTGCCGCCGCTACATTGGATGATGTACGCAAAGCGATGAAGATTAACTACTTCGACGATGCGGAACTGATAGCAGAACAAGTGAAGAAATTCAGCGGAGAATAAAAACAATATCCCCTGTAACGAGTAACGCCCTGACCTCCCGTAGAATCTACGAGAGAACAGGGCGTTCCCTTTTTAATGAAAAGACTATATTTAGTTAGCAGATTTCACTAATACCACACGGTTCAGAATCGGTTGACCAAACTTGTCTACACCACCACCGGCTTCAACATTCAAGCGGTCGGCAGCAATACCGTAATTCTTAACCAATGCATTCTTAACAGCCTGTGCACGTTTCAAGCTCAACTCCTTGTTGAATGCCGGAGTACCGGTTGCAGAGTCAGCATAACCGTTTACGGTGTACGTTGCATTCGGGAACTGTTTCATTTGTTCTGCCAGATAAGACAGGTTCATGATTTCACGCGGGGACAATTCAGCAGAACCGATTTGGAAGAATACAGTACGCGGTGCGATATCCGGATCCGGAACAATCACCTGAGTTTCTGTCACTTCAGCTACCGGTTGGTTTTCAGCCTGTACCAATGCATTCTTCAATTCTGCATTCTGTGCACCCATCATAGCCAACTTATCCTGCATGGCAGCCAGTTCGATCTGAGAGATCAACTGCGGCATCGGACGACGGAAACCACGGGCCGGGAAACGATAAGTCAAACCAACCGTAGCGCTCAATACGCCATCATATCCGTGATCACCACCAACTTCACCATCAAATTTATCTTCAGCAGCCATTGCACTCAATTCCAGGTTAATATCTACCGCATTCGAAATACGGAATTTATTGATAATACCTGCATTCACAGACAAAGCTTCGCGATGAGGTTTGGAGTAATTGTGAGTGAAACCGGCACCTACATAAGGAATAATCTCATAAACACGATGCTGATTATAACCTCCGAAAAGAGCATTCAGATTGAACATCACGTCACCGTGCAAGTTCATATAGTCAAAACGTTGTTTATAGTAACCGTCTTTCAGTTCGGCACCTTTCACATAGTCGGCACCTTTATCATAAGTAAAGCCTCTTGCCTGTAAGCCGCTATATTGCAGACGCAATCCCAAACCGGGAGTAAACCATTTACCGACAGAGATATTTAATGTAGGACTGATACGCTTACCAAAACTTCCCGCACTATCATTATCACCAAAAGTTGCTTCAGCACCGCCGCCGATAGAGAAGAACCAATTGCTCCAGAAAGGATTGGTGATTACCTGATATTTATCCTGTACCTGGATAATTTCGTATTCGACTACTTCAGTCTTCTGTTGCGCCATAGCAGCAGAAGACAAACCGGCCAAAGCCAGTAACATTAGAATCTTTTTCATATACCTTAAATAGTTAAGTGGTTAATTTAAATTCATTATTGTAACTGTTTAAATAACACCATCCGAACTAAAAGGTTTTACGAAGAGAGTTTTTTTTGTTCCGACCGCGCCACAAGCCGGGCAGGAAGGCTTCTATACAGATAAATAAATGATGATTCGCCCCTACAAGTGCCTTAATCAATCCTGTAGGGGCGAATATCATTCACACGTATGTGCGAAATTGTTTTAACAAATAGATTATACTACTTTAACGAGCAAATAGTTTTTCAATATCTTCTTCTTTAATCGTTGACAATACGGTACGCCCATCCGGTGTATAATTCGGAGTAGGACAAGCAAACAAATTATCTACCAGATTAGCCATTTCTTCATTACTCAACACCTGACCGTAAACAATGGCAGCAGCCTTTGCCAGTGTCAGAGCCAACATTGTTTGTACTTCTTCCTTCACGTCATTTCCCTTTTCCATAGCCGTATGCACCATATTGCGTACCAGCTCCACCGGATTTAACCCTTCAATGCCGGACGGAATACCATTAATCGCATAGCTTCCTCCTCCCAGTGGTGTCAGTTCAAACCCAACTGCCGAGAAGTCTTCCATGATACTTTCCAATACCGCAGCTTCCGAAGCGGGCAATTGCACGATTTCAGGGAACAAAACTCCTTGAGAAACCCCTTGTTTCTGGCGTATTTGATTCATATAGCGTTCAAACAGCACTCGGATATGTGCCCGGTGCTGGTCTATCAGCATCAAACCGGATTTTACCGAAGTCAGGATAAAGCGCCCTTTGAATTGAAAATGCTGCGCACCTTTCTCCACTGCCGGTTCGTTGGTATACAACGATGCAGATGGGGAGGATACAGTTTCCGTCTCCTGAACATACGGAGTACGTTCTTCGGCCATATCTACCGATGTAGGTGCGGAAGTCCAGTCCGTTTCGTCTACAAAAGGTTCTTCTTCCATAGGCGTATTCATCTTGCTGGCTTTCTCCAGACCATCATACAGTCCCTCCCAATCCACTTTCGGTCGGGAATAGCTGCCACCACCACTATAAGAAGAAGAAGCGGAAGAAGTCTTGAACGGGTTGAAGTCTGAATTATAATGCACCTTCGGAGGCTCTATCGGACGAGTCTGATCGAATGCGGGAATATCCGGCATACCTTCCGTATCGAAATCAATGGACGGCACAGCATTGAATTTACCCAATGACTCTTTTACCGCTGCGGAAACGATCTGCCAAATTGCCTGCTCGTTTTCAAACTTAATCTCGGTCTTGGTAGGATGTATATTCACATCAATGTTGGCCGGGTCCACATCAAAGTAAATGAAATAAGAAATCTGTTCGCCTGCCGGAATCAATTGTTCATAAGCATCCATCACCGCTTTATGGAAATACGGATGACGCATATAACGCCCGTTCACAAAGAAATACTGATGAGCTCCTTTCTTACGCGCCGTCTCCGGTTTGGCAACAAAGCCGGAGACCTTCACCATAGTAGTATCCACATCTACCGACAGCAGATGCTGGTTCAACTTCTTGCCAAATACGGCAAGAATGCGTTGGCGAAGCGGCATCGCAGGCAGGTTGAATAATTCGGTATCATTACTATATAAGTAGAAAGCCACTTCGGGATGTACCAGAGCTATGCGTTCAAATTCAGTAAGGATATTACTCAATTCCGTCGAGTTCGCTTTCAGGAACTTGCGGCGGGCAGGTATATTAAAGAATAAGTTCTTAATGGAAAAGTTACTTCCTTTAGGACACGAAACGGCTTCCTGACTCTCTACTTTAGAGCCGGCTATCACAATCCGTGTACCCAGTTCCTCATTCGCCATACGGGTTTTGAGTTCTACTTCCGCCACCGCAGCAACAGAAGCCAACGCCTCTCCACGGAATCCCATCGTGCGCAAGGCAAATAAATCGGCGGCCTGCCTTATCTTAGACGTGGCATGGCGTTCGAAAGCAAGGCGCGCATCCGTTTCGGACATACCTTTGCCATCGTCAATCACCTGTATGCAGGTTTTCCCTGCATCTGTCACCAATACGTGTATTTCTTGTGCTTCGGCATCAATCGCATTCTCTACCAATTCCTTAATGACGGATGCCGGACGCTGAATCACCTCTCCGGCAGCAATCTGATTGGCAACCGAATCGGGCAGCAGATGAATTATGTCGCTCATGATAATTACAAATTATGAATTATGAATTACAAATAACGAATAACAACAGGTTCCATGATGCTACATTGCAATTCGTAATTTGTAATTCGTAATTAAATTAAATGATTCCGGTGCTTATGGCATACCACAAGTATATCAGCAAAGCAATAATCACCAGTATTACCCCCAAGTGTACCGGTTTACGCCCGCTTTCCTTGCGTCGTTTCAAGTGGGTAGTGCCTTCTACGAATTTTCCCCGGATATCTTCCGGTGAAAATTCCTTCTCAGGCAACATTCCCAATTCACGTTTGGCATTTTCTTCCATCTTCGCCAACTTTTCTTTCCGCTCATCCACATATATATATGGATGATTAAAGCCACGAGGCTTTCTCATTGTGAACATTCCCATAGCGCTTATTTATTTCTTTTTATATTCATATTCCTTGGTGAAACGATAGGCTTACGATCTGATTTCTGCAATTGTTCGCCAGCCCTTTTACCTCTCCACTCAAATATATCTTCCTTATTCCTCGGTCGGATATAGTCGAACCAGACAAAAGGCGGCAGCTTATATTTATCAGCCGGAATCTGGTCCATCGGATAGAGCGTACCGTTCGCTTTCCCTATAAAGGCTCCTTGCTCCATACGCCTTTCCTTCAGCAACATACGCAGGAAACTGCCCTCAGAATAGTTCAATCCTATCATGGTACTGTCTTTATCATCTATCGGATAGAAGATAACCAGCACATTACCGTTCACATCCACCTGACGCATATCTCCGCCGACAAAAAAGCCTTTCATCTCTTTGCCCGTCACCTGGTTGTAGTGAACAGAGTCTTTCTGCTCCACAGCCAAAGCCTGATTAATGATGTGCGCCCAGTCTATGGTACTGTCATTCATATAGACTTTAATTTCCTCACCCAACAGTTGCTGTGAGCCATGCCACAAGATAGGATCAGTATACATCGTCATACAAGAGTCTTTAGAATTATACACCAAAGAATCGCATACTGCCTGAACATCCGTACGATAAGCACGTACTTTATGATACACCCTCATCTCACGGAACATGGAGTCCGTATTTATATGATAGGTAATCAACCGCAGTGTATCACCATGCATAAACAAACTGTCACCTTGTGAATAATCAATGGCAACCGCACGTTGAGTGGCAAGTGCACTTCCCGTAATCTCATTGTAGAAGCAATAGTTACCCGTGAGCATATTCCTGTTAATGGTATCATTCATCTGCACATTGTCAAACGCTTCACCATATCCCAAAACACGATCATAGAAAATACTGTCACCCGTCAGTTTCTTGCCTTCGTTGGTCAGCACGGAACGATCCAGCAGTTCAGCCTGCTCTGTAGTGGTGTTATAAATACCTCGTTCGGAATAGATGTGGTTCTTATCACTCACAATATCCGAAGGACCCAGAATCGTAGCAATCTTCGTATCGGTGCTATATTTCAGGGTATCCGAAGTCAATACGAATTTCGGATTTACCAGCTTCACATCATGATTGAATACGGAAATCTTCGTAGCCGGACTATATTCTCCCCACTCGGAAGTCAGCACATTCTCTTCATCGGTCAATGTGCCGCCATCGAAGTAATAGCCCAAATTATACAGACGGTCGTAGTTTAAACTATCCGTTGTCAATACCGTATTCCGGTTAATCATGCGGACATTCTCACGAAGCATTGCCAACTGCGACATACCGTCATAATACAGATAATCTCCATAAATAAAGAGCGTATCCCCCTGTTCCATACGGACATTACCGAAAGCTTCCACCGAATTTGTCTTCTCGTAAATCAACGCACTGTCACAGTACATATACATACTGTCATGGCGCAGCTTTACCGACCGGATCAGAATCTGAACATCCGGAAGCAGGATTTTATCCGCCTGCGCCTCCTCAGCGTGAAGCAAATCAACCCGGGTTTTCTTCTTTTCCGGCTGTTTCTGCTTATCCTGGGCACTCAGCAAACAGATGCCAAACAGGCATAGAAGGCCTGTGAGAAGGAATCTATGCCTGTTCAGAAAATTATTTCTTGTATTTTTCTTCTGCATACAAAAAGTTAGTGTATCACCCGGGATCAGTCTTTAATCCACCCCGGATACTTAAATGTACAGTTCTTCCAATTTTCGTTGATACGCACGTACGTATGCTTTTGTTTTTCGCGAATCCATTTATCCAGCATCTCGTCACGACGTTTCTCCAATACAATTTCCTTCAGGTTCTGATAGTCTTCCGAAATAGTTGCTTTGTGTCCGTTGATGCGGCTTTTCAGTTTCACGATTACACATTCTTCTTTACCGGTCTTCTGCGGAATCATAGTGAATGCCTCGGAGATTTCTCCTACTTTCATCTTATCCACCACTTTAGCAATCTCGGGCGGAAGTTCCTGCATCTCAAACTTTGATGTATTGGTTTGAGGGTTAGGTAACAGACCGTGATTGTTACGTGTATCCTTATCCTGTGAAAGTACGGAAGCTGCTTCTTCAAAAGTAAACTTACCGTTACGGATGTCATCGGCAATAGAGTCCAGACGGGCAGTACCTGCCATCAGTGCTTCTTCCGGTACGTGTGGCTTCAACAAGATATGGCGTACTTTGATACGGTCACCACGTTTTTCCATCAACTGGATAATGTGGAAGCCATATTCAGACTCTACAATCTTGGAAACCTTATTGGGGTCTTGCAGATTGAAAGCCACATTAGCAAATGCTGGATCCAGATAACCGCGTCCCGTAAATGGCATTTCGCCACCATTGATAGCCGTACCACGGTCATCGGAATACAAACGTGCCAACATAGAGAAGCTTTCTCCCTTATTCACACGATCCGTATATTCGCGCAGACGACTTTTTACATCTTCAATTTCCTCCAAAGGAATTTTCGGTTGCTGTGTGATGATCTGCACCTCTACCTGAGTAGGGATATAAGGAATACTGTCCTGCGGCAAATCCTTGAAGTGACGGCGCACCTCTGCCGGAGTGATTTTAATCTCTCCTACCAGTTTCTGCTGCATTCTCTGCACTTTCAATCCTTCACGGGCATTGTCGCGCAAAGCTTCGCGAATCTGACTGGATGTCTTATTGAAGTATTCCTCCACCTTTTCACGCGAACCGATATTGGCGATATACATATTCGTCATCTGGTCCACACGTTGGATCACCTCACTTTCAGAAACTTCAATACTATCGAGAGCTGCCTGATGCAAAAACAGCTTTTGTACTGCTATTTCTTCAGGAATCACACAGTAGGGATCACCGTCAAATTTACGCCCTTCGTACAGAGCACTCATCCGAGCTTCTTCTACTTCAGACTTCAATATAGCCTCGTCGCCCACTACCCAAACTACTTCGTCAATCACGTTGTCTTGTCCATAAACGGCAGAACCGGTCATCAGCGCCAAGGCACATAAAACTACAAACTTAAAGTTCATAAAATTTTTCATTCTGTGTATCTAAACTAATTATATTTAATCTCATTCTTCTTCACTGTCTGCTGATACAAGTCATCTTTCACTTTTCTCATAAACTCCACTTGCTTCAGGTTCAGCATCATATCTTTCACTTTAGGACGAGCAAACTCATAAGGTTCCTGCTCGCCCACCGAACGAAAATCGCTCACATTCAAGAAATAATAAAACGCCGTATCTTTCAATTCGATATGACGGTTCTTATTTACATAATCTTCTACTTCGGGTACTTTCAACGGTATCAGATCAAGCACATCTGCCATCGGTACCCATTTATCATAAAAGTACTCGTACTTCACGGCATTCTGCAAGCTATACTTTTCCAGATGTTCCACTGCATCTTGCGTAGCTGCTTTATACCAACGACGTACATTGTTTAGTTGTGGTGCGGTGAGGGGGACTTTGATGAACAACCCCTGCATCAGCGGCCGTTCCAACCTGAAAAGCTCTTTATTCTTTTCATAATAGTCCGCCAACTCTCCCTCTGAAATTTCATTCGAGAGTCTTTGGTGAATCAATGCCTGCTGATAGGTGTGCATAATCAGCGCCTTGCGATAATTCTCCACAAGTTTCTCAATCTCCCCGTTATCGGGAATATTACTCTGCGCTTTCTCATATAATAAGACATCTTCCACCCAATTGCGGATATAATGTTCTGCGAACAGTAAACTATCATCTTTCGACAATCTCGCCGGAAGCGCAGATTGCAAGTCTTCCCGGTAAAGGAAATTGCCGTCCAATTCCACCAGTGGTGTCTTTCCTTTATGGTCGTGTTGCTCGCTACAGGCCACACACAAAAGGATGGAGAGGAGTGCCAGGAAAAATATTCGCATTACCGATTGATATTTACTTTATTTCAAGGTACGAAGATAACGGTTTAATCGGTTGCATCAGTGCTTATTAACGGTTTTTAAAACCTCTTGGTTTATTTCAACCTTAGCGGTGCTCCGTAATTGTGCAATCCAACGCTCCTCCAAATAGTTCTGATAATCGCCTACAAGCAGTCCACGCACCTCTTGATAAGTCTCCGGACCCTTCACCTTTTCACCCAGAAAAGTGGTAAAAGGAAATGACGTCATAGGTTCAGCTTTCCCCTTTTTGAAGATTTCTTCATCTACATAAGCATTATCTCCGGGAGCAAATAAGCCTTGTTCTGCCTGCACTTGCCGCGTCTTTGCATTAAACGTCAGCCGGATGGCATTCTGCCACTCCTCTTCCGGCAGAGATTTCAAAAGTTTACGAACTTGTTTTCCTATTCGTTTTGTTGCAGAATGTATCACAATCCCCTTATAATGAGGATTTTTCCAATGGTAGCCTGAACGATGCTTATCAAAGTAGGCAGCCATTCCCACCTCATCCGAAGATACACGTTCCCAAATCTCCCGGTTACTGATTTCAAACAACAACATACCATCACGATACTCTTGCATAAGCATACGAAACTCCGGATACTTCTGTTCCAAACGACTGTATTCATAGTCGAGCACGGATTTCATGATAAACCCTTTCAACTGACGTTGTATTCCCTGAGAATGGGCAATAGCAAAGTTGGCAAACATTTGTCCCGTATATTCTCTGCCACCAAGAGTAAAAAGTTTCTTTTCAGTCTGTCCTTTTGCCAGCAATTCATCCATTCCCGCTTTATCCGGTGCGTATTGATACTCTTTTTTCAACTTCTCCACCAAAAATTCTGTTCCCTTATCCATTCCATGACGGCGGGTCTGGCGACGGATAATTTCATCTTTCACATCCTCGAAAGGCAAAATATCTTTCCGTTCAAGCACCTTGACAATATGAATACCCTGCGGAGTGAAGAAAGGGCGGGATATTTCACCCGGTTTCATTTCAAAGACCGTATCTTCAAATTCAGCTGGCATCTGTAGCCAACTTACCCAGAAAGACTTCTTTTCGTCAGAAAAGTTACGTACGCAAGTATCAAAATCTGCTTGTCCGTTCTGCAATGCAGTATAAAGAGAATCCATGCGGGTTTCAGTAGTACGGAGCAAATGACTGGTAGCTATCTGAGGCAGGGATTTAAAAATATGACTAACCCGTACTTGTCCCGCACGCTGATTGGCTTTCATCTTGTCATATACCTGGCGTGCGGCAAGTGTTGATGCGGTTTCATCTGTTAAATAAGCCTTTGCCAACTGACGACGATACCCTTCCAGTTCTTCACGGAAAGCACGGGTAGTATCCACCCCCGCAGCCTCGGCAGCAGAGACTTTCAACTTAAAATTCACAAACAAATCAACGTATTCTTTCAGCGTTTTTTGCTCCACACCGGAAAGAGCATTATTCTTATTATAGATATATTCAAACTCTGAACGGAGAATATCTTTCCCATTAATACGCATCAGCACAGGATCCTGCTGAGCAAAAACTGTCCATCCCAGACAAAGGAGAATTATTGTCAATCTACTTCTTATCATAACTATCTTCTTTTGAAAAAGAACAATGTAATAACGGAGAAACATCTTTCATATTGTTTACCTTCAAGGGCTTTCTTTAAACATATCATCTGTTTAGTAACGTTTAGAAAACAACTTACCCAATAGATCTAATTTATCTCCCATTCTAGTAGCAGCTATTACTAAACTATTTTTCCCCTATTGGGAAAAAACAGTTTTCCAGTTAGGAAAAAATATTTCTCCAATTGGGAAAATAAAACGCCCTTTTATAGTTTGTGTATTGTGCAATATAAGCGAGCATTTCAAGGGCTATCTCCCTTGTTCCCTCGTCAACTGAAGCCTTGTTAACTAAGAAGTCGAGCAGCATGCGAAACTTAAATTAGAAATTAAAATACCCGGAAAGAAACTGCTCCTTTCCGGGTATTCTTATATAACTCTTGCCTATACTTTTATTCGGGACGACTGTAATTCGGAGCCTCGCTTGTAATCGCTACATCGTGCGGATGACTTTCGAGTACACCCGCATTAGTAATACGGGTAAACTTAGCATCGTGCAACTGCTCGATATTGCCTGCACCACAGTAGCCCATACCGGCACGCAGACCACCTACCAACTGGAAGATTACTTCATACAAAGTTCCTTTATAAGGAACACGAGCAGCAATACCTTCGGGTACCAACTTCTTCACGTCATTGGTTCCACTCTGGAAATAACGGTCCTTTGAACCATTTTCCATTGCTTCCAACGAGCCCATACCACGATAAGACTTGAATTTACGTCCATTAAAGATAATCGTATCACCGGGAGATTCCTCCGTTCCGGCAACCAGCGAACCGATCATTACACTATAACCTCCGGCAGCCAAAGCCTTCACAACATCTCCTGAGTAGCGCAATCCACCGTCAGCAATCAAAGGAATACCTGTTCCCTTCAATGCCTTAGCAACATCATATACAGCAGACAACTGAGGAACACCTACACCTGCTACAACGCGAGTAGTACAGATAGAACCCGGACCGATACCTACTTTCACACCATCAGCACCAGCTTCTACCAATGCCTTTGCAGCCTCTCCGGTAGCAATGTTACCTACTACAATATCAATATTCGGGAAACGCTTCTTTGCTTCTTTCAATTTCTCTATCACATAGATGGAATGTCCGTGGGCGGTATCAATAACGATAGCATCGGCACCGGCATCCACCAAAGCTTGCATACGGTCGAGGGTATCAGCAGTAACCCCCACTCCGGCAGCTACACGCAAACGGCCTTTGGAATCTTTGCAGGCCATCGGTTTATCTTTAGCTTTCGTAATATCTTTATAAGTAATCAGTCCTACCAGCTTACCATCTTTATCCACAACCGGCAATTTCTCAATTCTGTGTTCCTGCAAAATCTGAGAAACAGCTTCCATATCGGTAGTCGGGTTTGTAGTAATGATATTTTCTTTTGTCATCACTTCATCGATATGCTTATTCATATCTCTTACGAAGCGAAGGTCACGATTAGTAACAATTCCTACCAAATATCTTTCATCATCTACTACTGGAATACCACCGATTCTGTATTCTGCCATCAATGCCAATGCATCTCCTACAGTAGAACCTCTCTTAATGGTTACCGGATCATAAATCATACCATTTTCAGCGCGCTTCACAATGGCAACCTGACGCGCCTGTTCCTCAATGGACATATTCTTATGAATAACACCAATACCACCTTCACGTGCAATGGCAATAGCCATTTTCGCTTCAGTAACCGTGTCCATAGCGGCCGTTACAAACGGAATTTTCAACTCAATGTTTTTTGAAAACTTTGTCGAGAGTTCGACAGTTTTAGGGAGTACTTCAGAGTAAGCGGGGACTAACAAAACGTCGTCATAAGTTAATCCATCCATTACAATCTTATCAGCAATAAATGACATAGGGCTATGCGTTTAAAATTTATTGCGTGCAAATATACGGTTTTTATTCCATTCCGTATATCTGCACGCAATATTTTTTTTCTTTTTTTAAACCAACAGTCGAGGATCAATTCGCCATTTCAGAAATAAACTTGATGCGAACCAAACGTACTTCTTCTTCCGTGAAATCATCCCCCAACTCATCGAGGGCATCATCTACTTTGTCTGTGGTGGATTCTTTATAATAATCATAGATATCCAGCATATGGTCTTCATCCATAATCTCATCCAGGAAGTAGTCGATATTCAACTTCGTGCCGGAATAAACGATAGCTTCTATCTCGTCCAGCAAATCACTGAACTCGATACCCTTGGAAAGAGCGATATCATCCAGTGCCACTTTCCGGTCTATAGACTGAATAATAGAAACCTTCAGTTTTGACTTATTAGCAACCGTACGAACACGTAAGTCTTCAGGGCGTTCGATTTCATTCTCTTCACAGTGACGTTTTATCAGCTTGCAAAACTCCTCACCGTAGCGTTTAGCCTTACCTGCACCTACCCCAGGAATGTTTTGCAATTCATCCAGTGTCACCGGATAAATGGTTGCCATGGCTTCCAATGAAGGATCCTGGAAAATTACATAAGGCGGTACTTCCAGTTTCTTGGAAAGCTTCTTACGCAAATCCTTCAGCATGGAATAAAGAGCCGGATCGACAGCACAAGAGCCACCGCCCCTTGCCGGAGCTTCTTCTTCCACTTCTTCGAAATCATTATCTTCGGTTATCTTGAACGATTTAGGATGTTTCAGGAACTTCTTTCCTTCATCCGTTACTTTCAGCAAACCGTAATTTTCCACATCTTTACTCAGGTAACCAGCAATCAGCGCCTGACGAATGACAGCATTCCATGTTCTGTCCTCTTCTCCCATGCCGGAGCCGAAAGCTTCCAGGTCTTCATGCAAATGCGCCTGCACTTCGGTAGTTTCACGTCCTTGTATAATGTCGATGATATAATCTGCCTTAAAATTTTCTTTCACCGCGAGAATAGCCTCTATCACGGTACACAATAATTCTTGAGCCTCCACTTGTTTTTTCGGGTTTAAACAGTTGTCACAATTTCCACAGTTCTCTTCCATATACTCTTCACCGAAGTAATGCAACAGCGTCTTTCGGCGACATACGGAAGATTCGGCATAAGCAGCGGTTTCCAGCAGAAGCTGTTTACCGATTTCCTGCTCTGCCACAGGTTTACCTTGCATGAACTTTTCAAGTTTCTGCAAGTCTTTATTGGTATAAAAGGTAATACACTGTCCTTCGCCTCCATCTCTTCCGGCACGTCCTGTTTCCTGATAATATCCTTCCAGACTTTTCGGGATATCATAATGAATAACATAACGCACATCAGGCTTGTCAATACCCATACCAAAAGCAATGGTAGCTACAATCACATCTATTTTCTCCATCAAGAAGTCGTCTTGATTTTGCGTGCGTGTTGCAGAATCCATTCCTGCATGGTATGCGCGGGCATTAATACCATTCGCCTGTAGAATCTCAGCAAGTTCCTCTACCTTTTTCCGACTCAGGCAATAAATAATTCCCGACTTTTCCGAATTATTCTTGATGAACTTGATGATATCTCTATCTATGTTATTGGTCTTGGGACGTACCTCATAATAGAGGTTTGGACGATTGAACGACGACTTGAACACTTCGGCATCAATCATACCCAGATTCTTCTGGATATCATGTTGCACTTTAGGGGTCGCAGTCGCAGTCAGAGCAATCACCGGAGCTTTTCCGATTTCATTGATAATAGGGCGGATACGACGATATTCCGGGCGGAAGTCATGTCCCCATTCAGAAATACAGTGGGCTTCGTCTACAGCATAGAAGGAAATCTTCACTGTCTTCAGAAACTCTACATTTTCCTCTTTCGTCAGCGATTCGGGAGCTACATACAGTAACTTTGTCTTACCGCTGAGGATGTCAGACTTCACCTGATCTATCGCACCTTTATTAAGAGAAGAGTTGATAAAATGGGCAATACCATCTTCTTCACTGAAGTTACGCATCGCATCGACTTGGTTCTTCATTAGGGCAATCAACGGAGAAATCACAATACCCGTACCTTCCATCATTAATGACGGTAACTGGTAGCATAGTGATTTTCCTCCACCTGTAGGCATCAGCACGAATGTATCGTTACCTGCCAACAGATTTTGTATGATAGCCTCCTGATTTCCTTTAAATGTGTCAAATCCGAAGTACTTCTTCAGCTGGTCTGTCAAATTAATCTTCTTCCCTGCCATGATTCATTAGGTTGTTTTTTGAGTGATTGTTTAACATCTCGGTTAGCTATTCTTTTTGTAAGAACTCTAACAAAGTTATAAACAACTTCTTAAATTTCAAGCATAATCCAATGAATATTTTTCAATAAAAAACAAAACAGTCAGTTTCGTGTACCCTTACCATTTGATTTTAAGCAGTTTGCAGTTTTGCAATGTTTGCTTTTTCAAGCTGGTGTTTAGCATAATCCAACGTCACTTCAAAGTGATCCTTGTGTTCGGACGGGATTTCGAACATAGCATCCATCATGATGGTTTCCACAATGGATCGCAATCCACGAGCTCCCAACTTGTATTCCACAGCTTTATCTACGATGTACTCAAAGACAGTAGCTTCGAATGTCAGTTCCACATTGTCCATCTCAAACAGTTTAACATATTGTTTGATAATGGAATTCTTAGGTTCAGTCAGGATAGAGCGCAAAGCGGCACGATCCAACGGATTCAAATAAGTCAGCACCGGCAGACGACCGATGATTTCAGGTATCAGACCGAATGACTTTAAATCCTGAGGAGCAATATATTGCATCATATTGCTTTTATCAATTACCGCAGTGTTACGCACTGCACTATAACCCACCACATGTGTGTTCAGACGCTGGGCAATTTTCTTCTCAATGCCATCGAATGCTCCACCGCAAATAAAAAGAATGTTCTTTGTGTTCACCGGAATCATCTTCTGATCAGGATGCTTGCGTCCTCCCTGAGGCGGAACGTTCACAACAGAACCTTCCAACAATTTCAGTAAACCTTGTTGAACACCCTCTCCGCTTACATCACGTGTAATGGAAGGATTATCTCCCTTACGGGCGATCTTATCAATTTCATCAATGAACACAATGCCCTGCTCAGCTTCGGGAACATTGTAATCTGCCACCTGAAGCAGGCGGGTCAAAATACTTTCAATGTCTTCGCCCACGTATCCAGCCTCGGTAAGCACCGTAGCATCTACAATAGTAAAAGGTACGTGAAGCAATTTAGCAATGGTACGTGCAAGCAGTGTCTTTCCCGTTCCGGTACTACCTACCATGATGATATTAGACTTTTCAATTTCCACATCATCACCGCCGTCTTTTTGCAACAGGCGTTTATAATGATTGTATACCGACACGGAAAGGAAGCGTTTTGCATCATCCTGTCCAATGACGTATTGATCAAGGAATTCTTTTATTTCTAAAGGTTTCGGAAGTTCTCTCAGGTTCAGTTTCGTTGCAGCGCCACTCCTTTTTGCTCCACCCAGCGCCTCCTGAGTGATCTCATAGGCCTGAGTGGCACAACTATCACAAATGTAGCCGTTCATTCCCGTAATCAGAAATCCGACTTCATCTTCCGTACGCCCACAGAAACTACACCTATTTTTGTTTCTTTTTGAGTCTGCCATATTTATTTTTTAATCAACACTTCATCTACCATGCCATACTCTTTGGCTTCCTGTGCCGTCATCCAGTAGTCACGGTCAGAGTCTGCCCAAACTTTATCGAAAGGAGTATGAGAGTGGTCAGCAATAATAGTATACAGTTCCTTTTTCAGCTTCTGAATTTCACGTGCCGTGATTTCAATATCCGAAGCCTGTCCCTGTGCACCACCCATTGGCTGATGTATCATTACACGAGAGTGAGTCAGCGCCGAACGCTTGCCTTCCGCACCTGCCACCAGCAACACTGCAGCCATACTTGCTGCCATACCTGTACAGATAGTAGCCACATCGCTCGTGATAAACTGCATTGTATCATAGATACCCAATCCCGCATATACGGAACCACCCGGTGAATTAATATAAATAGAGATATCTTTACCCGGTTCTACCGAATCCAGATACAGTAACTGCGCCTGTAAAGTATTAGCGGTATAATCGTCAACCTGTGTACCAAGGAAAATGATACGATCCATCATCAAGCGGGAGAAAACGTCCAACTGGGTTACATTGAGTTGACGTTCTTCCAGGATATAAGGATTTAAATACCCGGCTTGTGATTTAATCACATCGTCCAACACCAAGCTATTCATACCTAAATGCTTGGTAGCGTATTTTCTAAAATCATCCATATTACTTTCTTTTTTAGGTTTAGTAAATTGAAATGCAAAGAAACAAAAAAGAACACAGAGACACAAAAAAACACAGAGTTATATGATATAAGACTCTGTGTTTCTTAATGTTTTTAAACTGTTTTCAGAATAAAAAAGCTTATTCAAACATCTTATTGAATTCTTCTGCAGAAATTGTTTTGCTTTCCAGCGTCACCTGAGACTTCAAAGCAGAAGCCAATTTAGTTTCAACAACACGGTTTACCAAACCTTCAACGCTTTCTTTCTTCTTCAGCATTTCTTTTGCATAGTTTTCCAGAAGATCTTCAGGAACACTCATCATACCATATTGTGCGAACTGTGCACGGGTAGCTTCCTTAGCCATATTGACTACATCTTCCTGTTCAACCTTGATATCGTTAGCTTTCACCAACTGTTCCTTGATCAGGTGCCATGTCAGTTCTTCGATACTCTTATCATAGTTGTCTTCTACAAATTTCTCGTCTTTGTCCTGGTTGTTCATGCGCATGATGCGTTTTAGCAATGCATCCGGGAATTCCAACTTGCCAACTTTCTCCATCAACATCTTACGAGCGTCGATCAGAAATTTATAATCAGTGTCTGCTACAAACTGATTAGCAATTACTTCTTTTACTTTAGCACGGAATTCTTCTTCAGTCTTCACAACATCTTTACCACATACCTGATCGAAAATTTCCTGAGTCAGTTCACCGGCTACAAAACGAGTCACTTCTTCTACCTGATAGCTGAAGTTAGATTTCATTTCAGCGGCTTCTTCTTTATCGATCTTCAACAAAGAAGACAGTTCAGCTGCATTACCATCCCATGCAGTATAAGGATTGAATACGAGTACATCATTTACTTTTGCATTGGCAAAGATAGCTTTTTGCTCATCGTTCTTCATGTAAGACGGCATCATTACAGCAGCTTCTACCTGAATGCCACCTTCTTTGGTATTGCCGTTTTCATCCAATTCAGCCAGCAATCCCTTCAGCATATCGTTATCTTCGTAAACGTCCACTTGTTCGTACTTACCATTACGTTGGGTATAAGCCTTCACCTGATTGTTTACCATATCTTCAGTAACGTCAATCAAATAATAGTCAACTTTATCTTTAGTGCTTACTTCAGCTTTGAATTCAGGTGCCAGAGCAATATCGAAAAGGAATTCGAATTCTTCCATAGTATCGAAGTCGATATCCGGTTGCTTATCTTCATTTGGCAGCGGTTCGCCGAGAATAGATACATTATTATCTTGAATATACTTATATACAGCTTCTGAAAGTGCCTTGTTTACTTCTTCAGCAATAACAGATTTACCATACATTTTCTTCACCAGACTCATCGGAACCATTCCCGGACGGAACCCCGGAACCTGAGCTTTCTGACGAAGATTTTTCAATGATTTATCAACTTTTTCCTGATAATCGGCTTTCTCAAGCTTCACAGTAAGCAGAGCGCTTACTTTGTCAATGTTTTGTAATGAAACGTTCATTCTGACAATTATTTATTTGATTTATACTTTGTTCCAATCTCAAATGAGGGTGCAAAATTAGCGTTATTCTTTCAATTATCAAAAAAACATTGCTGAATTATTTCTTTATAACAAAAGGAGAGATTAGTTATCACTAAATCATACTCTCTGTATTGTTTAATGAAAACATAATTATGATTATTCTCCATAAGCTACAGATCGTAATTATATAAGGCATTTAGCTTCAGAATCGGAAGAAAAAGCAAAAAAAAACAGAAAGAAAATATGGAAAATCCGAAATAATTATGTTTCTTTGTTGCGGAATGGTAATACATTAGTTCTTAGATTTTCAGTACATGGTTTTTACTTCCGTTTTTCATGAAACGCTTTTGTAAACTCTCTGTTGTTGTGATCCTTTTATTATAGTTACCCTTCCAAGAGAGTTTTATTCATTTATTTATTTTACATTTTCATTATGAACATTTACGTAGGAAACCTTAACTATAAAGTTAGGGAATCAGACCTCCAAAAGGTCATGGAAGATTACGGTGCTGTAACCGCAGTCAAATTTATTAAAGATCGCGAAACCGGTCGTTTCAGAGGTATCGCATTTGTAGAAATGGAAGATGCAGCAGCTGCAGCTAAAGCTATTGAAGAACTCGATGGAGCCGAATATTTTGGCCGTAACATGGTAGTGAAAGAAGCAAGACCTCCGAAATACTAATTATACAGGAGAAAAAAACAAGTCCGCCTGCTCCCTTTCAGAAAGAGAGCAGGCGGACTTTGTTTTTAGTGATTAGGAATAAATGATTAATGTTGCGCTAATCACTATTTCATAAAGTCTTTGCGACGCAGCACAAAGCTATTACTCAGGTATTTTTCACGCACAATTTTATTTTCTGCTAATTCTTCCGGCGTTCCCTGGAACAAGATTTTACCTTCAAACAACAAATAAGCACGGTCAGTAATACTTAATGTTTCCTGCACGTTATGGTCAGTAATCAGAATACCAATATTTTTATCTTTCAGCTTCCACACAATCTGCTGAATATCCTCTACCGCAATCGGGTCAACTCCTGCAAAAGGTTCATCGAGCATGATAAACTTAGGATCAATAGCAAGACAGCGAGCAATCTCCGTACGGCGGCGCTCACCACCCGAAAGTTGATTACCCTTATTCTTACGCACTTTCTGCAAACGAAACTCCGCAATCAGACTTTCCAGCTTTTCTTTCTGATATTCCAAAGGCTTATCTGTCATTTCAAGTACCGAAGCAATGTTATCTTCCACACTCATCTGGCGGAATACGGATGCTTCCTGTGCCAGATATCCGATTCCGGTTTGCGCACGCTTGTACACCGGATATTTCGTAATATCCAGATCATCCAGAAAGATACGTCCCTCATTCGGCGTAATCAATCCAACGGTCATATAGAATGAAGTCGTTTTACCGGCACCGTTCGGTCCCAGCAAACCTACAATCTCTCCCTGCTTCACATCTATGGAGACGTGGCTCACTACTGTACGTTTACCGTACTTTTTCACCAAGTCTTCGGTGCGAAGCACCATTTTACTTTCTTCCATATTCTTTCAGTTACAAACTGTCAAAACCACAAGTGACAAGCTTGTCACTCACACATTTTGCGGCAAATGTAGCAATTATCAGCTGAAAATGGGCTATATTTGCAGACAAAATAGTTAAGAGTCATGATAAAAGCACTTAAAACTGTCGGAAGATACATCATGTTGATGGGGCGTACTTTTGCCCGACCAGAGCGTATGCGTATGTTCTTCCGCCAATACATTAACGAAATGGGGCAACTCGGTGTGAACTCTATCGGCATTGTGTTGCTGATTTCGTTCTTTATCGGCGCTGTTATCACCATACAAATCAAGCTGAATATCGAAAGCCCGTTTATGCCGCGTTGGACGGTAGGCTATGTGACGCGTGAAATCATGCTATTGGAATTCTCTTCCTCCATCATGTGTCTGATATTAGCGGGAAAAGTAGGTTCCAATATCGCTTCAGAGCTGGGAACCATGCGAGTGACACAACAGATCGACGCACTGGAGATCATGGGAGTCAATTCAGCCAATTACCTGATACTACCCAAAATTTTTGCCATGGTCACCACTATCCCTTTCCTGGTGACGTTCAGTATCTTTGCCGGTATCATCGGAGCCTTTGCCACATGTTGGTTCGGTGGCATCATGTCGGCAGTGGACCTGGAATACGGTTTACAATACATGTTTGTGGAATGGTTCATTTGGTGTGGTATCATCAAATCATTGTTCTTCGCTTTTATCATCGCCAGTGTATCGGCCTTCTTCGGTTATACCGTCGAAGGCGGTTCCATAGAGGTTGGCAAAGCCTCTACGGACTCTGTAGTATGCAGCAGCGTGCTTATCTTATTTGCCGACTTAATATTAACTAAACTCTTAATGGGATGATTGAACTGAAAGGACTTTGGAAATCATTTGAAGACAGGGATGTATTGAAGGATATCAACGCCACTTTTGAGAACGGAAAAACGAATCTTATCATCGGACAAAGTGGTTCAGGAAAAACGGTACTGATGAAATGCATCGTCGGACTACTGACGCCGGAACGTGGTGAATTATTATACGATAACCGAAACTTCCTTGCCATGGGCAAGAAGGAAAAGAAAGCATTGCGCCGGGAAATGGGAATGATTTTCCAGAGTGCAGCATTGTTCGATTCCATGACTGTGTTGGATAATGTGATGTTTCCATTAAACATGTTCAGCAACGATACATTCCGCGACCGTACCCGCCGTGCTATGTTCTGCCTGGACCGCGTGAACCTGGTAGAAGCAAAGGACAAATTTCCGGGAGAGATCAGTGGCGGTATGCAAAAGCGCGTCGCCATTGCCCGTGCCATTGCTCTGAATCCTCAATACCTGTTCTGCGACGAACCAAACTCTGGCCTGGACCCAAAGACATCGCTCGTCATTGACGAACTGGTACACGACATCACGCATGAGTATAATATGACCACCCTCATCAATACTCATGATATGAACTCCGTCATGGGAATAGGTGAGAAAATTATCTATATCTACGACGGATATAAAGAATGGGAAGGCAGTAAGGATGACATCTTCACCTCTAGCAACAAGAAATTGAATGACTTCATCTTTGCATCCGATCTCTTCCGTAAGGTAAAGGAATTGGAAGTACAAAACATAGAAGGATAAGCCGCTTAACCTCATCCATCTATCATAAATAGGAGCGTCCGGAGATACCCCCGGACGCTTTTTTCTCATAAAACCAGTTAATAGAATTGACATATATCCTCACGACATACTTTGATTGTCCCTATATCTTCATGAGAAAACATGAAGAACAATTTCAATTACGCAACAAAGATAACCAAAATATATTAATAAAAAATCACGGAAAACCGTTACTTATTGAATTTTCCGTAAATCAATCCAGCTTTATCCATCCTTGTGAAACAGCCTTGACCACCATATCTATTGCATTTTTCGCCCCAAATTTACTAATAAGCCTCTTGCGAAATGTTTCTACAGTATTTTCTGAAATTTTTAATAACGCAGCAATCTCATGTGTATTCATTCCTTTGGCTACAGCTTCCAGAACATCACGTTCGCGCCGCGTCGGAGCATCTTTGGGTTGTAAACCTGATGATGAAGAATTTAACTTTTGCAATATAGAAGCAAAACGAGGACAAGTATAGCTCTCTCCCCTCAGCACACTGCGAATAGCTGCCACCAGTTCTGTATGAGCCGAAGATTTCAGAATAACCGCATTTACTCCGCATTGCACTAATCGGTTCACCATCCATATCTCCTCATGCATCGTATTTACGACAATCCTCGCCTGGTCATTCAACTCACGAATTTTGGCTATCAATTCAAAACCTGAAATATCGGGGATACTGATATCCAGTATATATACATCATAATCACGCTCTTCAATCAACTTTATAGCCTGCTTTCCGGAAGTCACCGCATCCGCCACTGTTACTTCCGGCATCTTATTCACAATTTTGCAAATACCTTCTAAAATCAGGCTATGGTCATCCACTACCAATAATTCCGCTTTCACATTCTTTTCCATTGCTCGATTAGATTATTACATTTATTCTCAGCCGGGTTCCTTCACCCGGAGCAGAAGTCAGTTCAACTTTAGCACCAATCGTTTCAGCCCGTTGCCAGATGGTATGCAAGCCAATACCTTTGGTTTTCTTGCTCATATCAAACCCCTTTCCGTCGTCTGCAACAAGTATGGAAAGGTTCTTGTTTTTCAGTGCTAACTTCACCTGTATACGGGCAGAGCTGGCATATTTCACTGCATTGCTCACCGCTTCCTGAACAATACGATAACATTCAAATCCAACAGCTTTAGGAATTATATTCCAGTCGACATTTTCTGTAGAGTGATACTCCGCATACATACCCTCCGGTAATGCCAAATGCAGCACATAGTCTCCCAACATCTCGTCGAGCGTAGCATACTGGAAGGCAGGTGGCATCAACTCATGCGAAAGGGTTCTCAACCTTTCGCGAGTATTGCTCAATAGTCCCAACTGTTCACTCAAATCCGAACTTTCCTCACCGGAAATAGCACGAATATTCATTTCAAGCACAAGCAAACTGTTACACACATCATCGTGTAATTCAGTCGCCATACGTTCACGCTCACTCTCCAAGCCATCAATGTATTTTCGTGTCAGGCGCTGCTCAGTCTCTTTCTGAAGTTCCAGAAACTCACGTTCTTTCTCATTAGCGGCATTAGCCAACACAGCGATTCTTGCCCTTTGGCGTTGACGTGCATAGAGAGAACCTAATAATAGAATTCCCAACAGTGAAATTACTGATCCTACAATGATACGGTGACGCAGCATATACGTCTCCTGCTCCAACTGTTCCCGTCTCAAAGTAACGATCTCCAGTTCTTTCTCTTTCGTCTGATATTTTACTGAATACTCAGATAGCTGTTCGGTTTGTTCAGTATGAAAGGCTGAATCACGCAGCGCATAGGCTTGGGTCAGATACCCATAGGCCTGAGATGAGTTGTTCACAGCCAGATAGCAATCTGCCAACCGCTTATAATGTTCATAATCACGGGTGTCCTTGTAGCCACTACGGAGCATATCGATTATTCTCCGATAATAAACAATGGCTTCCGTATAATTTTCACTCTCTTGCAATAAACCCGCCTTCGCCTGATAATATCGGAACCGTTCCGCATCAGTTTGCATTTCATGTGCCAGCCTATCAAGCTTTTGCAAATAATACATTGCCTGGTTCAGATTTCCATCCATCCGATAGGCGTTCACCAAATAATTATAAGCATCGCACAATAGTCGTCTGTCATTCACTTCTTCCAGAATAGGTATGGCTTTCAATAATGTAACAATTCCCTCCGCACGCATTTGCACCAATCGGGTCTGAATAGCTCCCAAATTGACATAACATGTACCTATCCTTCGCTTATTACCTGTCTTCAAAGCATATTCCACGGCTTTCTCAGAAAAAGGAATCGCATCTCCCGGACGATTCCAATCACAATAAGCCGTTGCTATATTTCCATATATAAAAGCAACTGCATTATGATTTCCACGTAACTCGCATAAATGGAGTGCCTGTTCAAAGTTGGCAATGCAATTCTCTAAATCCTTTTTCCGACGATAGATAGTACCTAACTGATTCAAATTTTCAATTAACATGGCTGTATCCTTATCAGCAGCAGAACGCTCGCTGGCACGGATAGTATAAACTAGAGCAGAATCCGTCTTCCCTTCAAAAAGAAACGAGCTGGCATAATTTGTCAACATGGTACGGCACGCCTCTCCTGCCTCCGATAAATCCTCTCCGGCTTCCAACCCTTTACGAAAATAGTAACGTGCAGAATCATAACGAGCATCCACATTACAATAATACCCCATATCACAACAAGACTGGCTTATTGCAAATTTCAACCCCGCTTTTTCAGCCAGAGCAATAGCTTTCCGCTTTAAGGCATATCCCTGTTGGAAATCTCCCTTGATGAAGTTTCCCTCACTTGCCCAAATATAATATTCTACGAGTTGTTCCGGCTTCTTGCTTTTCGTAGCCAACTGATGAATAGAATCTGCATATAAAAGGAGTAATTCAGGATTTTCTTCCGTTTGGTAGAGATATTTACAAACTCCGACATAGCCCTCCATATCTCTGCTTTGGGCAGCCTTTTGTTGAAGCATATGTAAATCCGGCTCATCCGCAGCCCATAGCATACCTATGGACAGGAACAAGCAGCATACCAATAACCACCCGTAGCGTTTCATCTAATCCTTTTTTTCTGTTACCTAAGCAAAAATAAATATTATATTCATACTAACCTATTTTTTGTTTGCATTTCACTGATAAAACGTAAAAAACCGCCCGATTTATAACTAAATCAAGCGGTTTCATTTCAATATCTTAAAGTCCTAATAATCCTACTTCTGACGGATATAGATGTTTATCGGAGTTCCGGTCAAACTCCACTTCTCACGCATCTTATTTTCCAGGAAACGTTTATAGGGTTCCTTTACATACTGCGGCAAGTTAGCGAAATACACAAAAGAAGGTACCTGCGTATTAGGTAACTGTGTGATATACTTAATCTTAATATACTTGCCTTTGGTTGCAGGAGGCGGATACGCCTCAATCAAGGGAAGCATTTCTTCATTCAGTCGGGCAGTAGGAATACGCGTCATACGATTATCATACACTATACGCGCTTCTTCCAGCACCTTCAAAATACGTTGTTTGGTCAATGCCGAACCGAAGATAATAGGGAAATCAACAAACGGAGCAAAACGACTACGGATAGCATCTTCGAAAGTCTTCATTACCTTCACTGTTTTGTCCTGTACTAAATCCCATTTATTTACTACCACTACCAAACCTTTGGCATTTTTCTGTATCAGTGAGAATATATTCAAGTCTTGACTCTCAACACCACGGGTAGCATCCAACATAAGGATACACACATCAGCGTTCTCAATAGAACGGATAGAACGGATTACGGAATAATATTCCAAATCTTCATTCACCTTGCTCTTCTTACGGATACCGGCAGTATCTACCAGATAGAAATCAAAACCAAATTTATTGTAACGTGTATAGATGGAATCACGTGTTGTACCGGCAATCTCCGTCACAATGTTACGATCTTCACCTATAAAAGCATTCACGATAGAAGACTTACCTGCATTCGGACGTCCCACCACTGCAAAGCGGGGAATATCTTCATCCAGTATTTCGTCAGCTTCTTTCTTGAATGTACCAACAATCAAATCCATCATATCACCCGTTCCACTACCCGTCATAGCCGAGATACAGTAAGGATCACCCAATCCCAGCTTATAAAATTCGGGAGCATTGTATTGCAGTTCTCCGTTATCGGTCTTATTGGCAATCAGCAATACCGGCTTTTGAGTACGGCGCAGAATAGCAGCCACCTGCATATCAAGGTCAGTTACTCCATTCATTACATCTACCACAAACAAAATCACGTCTGCTTCATCCACAGCCATCAATACTTGTTTGCGTATCTCTTCTTCGAAAATATCGTCAGAGTTCACCACCCATCCGCCGGTATCTACCACGGAGAACTCCTTCCCCAGCCATTCCGATTTACCATACTGGCGGTCGCGTGTTGTTCCTGCTTCTTCGTTCACAATCGCCTGACGTGTTTTAGTCAAGCGGTTAAATAAAGTAGACTTTCCCACATTGGGGCGTCCTACGATTGCAACTAAATTTCCCATAGTTCACTCTCATTGTTTTTTGCGACTATCCCAGTCGTATGAATATTCTAATCCAGTTGATAACCAAAATTGCGCAACTCTTTGTCCGAACTACGCCAATCCTTATCCACTTTCACAAATGTCTCCAGGAAAATAGTCTTTCCGAAGAACCTTTCCAAATCACGGCGCGCCTCAGTAGCCACTTTTTTCAGTGCCTTACCCTGCTTACCGATAATAATTCCTTTCTGCGAATCACGCTCTACATAAATCACAGCATTGATATGTATCTTCTTCGCATCCTCCTTAAATTGTTCCACCACTACCTCTACCGAATAGGGTATCTCTTTGTCATAATATAATAGAATTTTCTCGCGGATAATCTCATTCACAAAGAAACGCGCCGGTTTATCCGTCCATTGATCCTTGTCGAAATAAGGCGGTGAATCTGGCAATAATTCCTTCACCCGCTTCATCACATATTCCACATTGAATTTCGTAGTTGCAGAAATCGGAACAATTTCCGCATTAGGCAACAATGCTTTCCATGCTTCCACCAGCTCCACCAATTTCTCCTGATTCGACAAATCGATCTTGTTGATAAGCAGCAGGACAGGTATTTCCATACGTGCCACCTTTTCTATAAATTCATTATGCTTGTCAGGAGTCTCAACCACATCCGTCACATATAGCAAAACATCCGCGTCCGTCAATGCCGAGGTAGAAAAATTCAGCATAGACTCCTGCAACTTATACTGTGGCTTCAGCACGCCCGGAGTATCCGAGAATACAATCTGCATATCGTCCGTATTATAGATACCCATAATGCGATGGCGAGTTGTCTGCGCCTTAAAAGTAGCAATCGAAATCCGCTCACCCACTAAGGCGTTCATCAGCGTAGACTTACCTACATTCGGATTTCCCACGATGTTTACAAAACCAGCTTTATGCATCACATTCCTCTATTTTAGTTGAGACAAAAAAACGCATCGAAAATAGGATGCGTTTTTTCTTATTTATTAACGTAACGTTGTTACTGTTTTTTTCCATCATATCCCCACTTCACATAAACGGCTCCCCAGGTAAATCCTGCACCGAATGCCGTAAAGATCAAGTTATCGCCTTTTTTAAGTTTATCCTCGAAATCCCACAGGCAAAGCGGAAGCGTACCGGCACTTGTATTACCATAACGTTCTATATTAATCATTACTTTTTTGCGGGGAACTTCCAAGCGGTGAGCTACTGCATCAATGATGCGCAAGTTCGCCTGATGAGGAATAATCCAGTCGATATTATCCTTAGTGAGATTATTTCTTTCCGCAATGGCAACACAAGCGTCCGACATATTGGATACAGCATACTTAAATACCGTACGACCTTCCTGATAAAGAAAGTGCATGTGATTATCCACTGTGAAATAAGAAGGAGGACATACAGAACCGCCGGCCTTCATATGCAAGAAAGGTAACCCTTTACCGTCTGTTCTTAAAATAGCGTCCATGACACCAACATCCTCAGTAGTCGGTTCCATCATAACCGCAGCTGCCCCGTCACCAAAGATCGGGCAAGTAGCACGCTCGGTATAATCCACCATAGACGACATTTTGTCACCACCCACTAAAATAATTTTCTTATATCTCCCCGAACGGATAAAATTAGCTCCCGTTTCCAACAAGTACAAGAAACCGCTACAAGCAGCCTGTAAGTCAAAAGCAAAAGCATGTTTTAATCCAAGCTTATCACATAGGATAGAAGCTGTAGAAGGGAAATGATAATCAGGAGTAGTAGTAGCGACAATCACCAAATCAATATCATCAGGATTAGAACCTGTACGCTGCATCAACTGCTTTGCGGCTTTACGAGCCATGTACGAAGTCCCCAATCCTTCTTCGTTCAAGATATGTCTTTCCTTTACTCCGATACGGGTCATAATCCATTCATCATTGGTATCCACCATTCTTGATATCTCTTCATTCGTCAAGATATAATCGGGTACATATCCGCCGACTCCTGTAATTACTGCATTTATTTTTTCCATTAATCCTGCTTAAGTTAATGAATACCTAAACAACGGTAGTCTAAAAAGGTTTGTGCTTACAAATCTTTTTAGACATCCGGCATTCAAGTATATTCTTTATCAGGCTGCAAATTAAACAGCAGCTTCTTTCTCAATAGCAAGCTTGCCTCTGTAATATCCGCAAGCACCACACACAGTGTGATATACATGCCATTCGCCACAGTTCGGGCAAATTGCCAATGTAGGAGCTACTGCCTTATCATGAGTTCTTCTCTTTGCAGTTCTTGTTTTAGACTGTCTTCTCTTAGGATGTGCCATTTTTTTTAATCTTTAATTGTTATCTAATATTTTCTTTAATTCGTTCCAGCGCGGATCAATCTGAGTTTCCTCTACATCACCTCCCGGCAGTGCATCTTCACCTTCAATAAAGATTTCATCTTCCGCATCATCTTCGTCCGCTTTCGTCCGTAAATGCTTATGCAACTTACTGCTCACTGCCTTGTTACACTTTCCGGGAGCATGTACATGCTTCATCGGAATAGCCAATGCAATAAACTCATACATAAACCATGCCACATTGATCTCTCCTTCTTCTTCGGGAATCACAATGAGGTTATCACCTTCTTCAGCATACTCATGACCGAACTTCACCATCAGCTTATCTGTAGAGCTTACCGGTTGTTCCATATCATCCAGGCAGCGATCACACGGTACCCATACCATTCCATCCGTCTGGAAGTTCAATTCGAAAGCACGAGATGTTTTCTTTACAACCAGCGTAACATTAACCTTACCCTTTTGTACTTCTGGTCCATCAATGTTAGCAAAAAAAAGGTTATCCAGTACAAACTCATACTTACAAGAGTCTGCCTGCATGCCTTTCAAATCAATTTTGTATTTATCAAACTTTCCCAAAGCTTCTTTTATTTATTCGGGCGACAAAGATACAAATAATTATCCTCATAATGTAGAAATTAGCAACGAAATATTCATTTTTTAAGCTCTATTCTGAATATCGTCCCCTTATTGATCTCCGATTGCTTCACAAAAATGGATCCAGAATGATACTCAACCACAATCCTTCGTGCTAATGAAAGGCCCAATCCCCATCCCCTTTTCTTAGTGGTATAGCCAGGAGCAAAGACCGTTTCAAAATATCGTTTGTCAATTCCTTTCCCCGTATCTGCCACATCAATACACCAATATCTTGACGTTTCCTGTACCGAAATAACCAATACTCCTACTCCCCCCATTGCATCAACAGCATTCTTACAAAGATTTTCTATCACCCATTCAAACAGAGCAACATTCAGCCGCACAGGGGGAAGTGAATCGGGTACATGGGTACTGATTTTCACTTTATCTGAAGTACGGTGGGCTATATAATCCGTCACCCGTTCCAACAGAGCTTTTAAATCAGCATCCTCCAGCTCAGGAATAGAACCGATTTTAGAGAAACGATTAGCAATCATCTGTAAACGCTCCACATCTTCCGCCATAGCAGGAATCAAATCATCCTGTGGGTATTGTGTCTTCAGTAATTCCGTCCATGCCATCAGTGAAGAGATCGGAGTTCCCAGTTGATGGGCAGTTTCCTTGGATAACCCAACCCATACTTTATTCTGTTCTGCCTTTTTAGAACTCAACAAAGCAAAGATAGCAATAAGAACAAAAATAAGTACTACCGTTAATTGAACATAAGGATAAACAGCCAACCGGGTAAGCATAAGGGAAGATCCATAATATACATTCAGATAATCGCCACCACCATTGAGATCTATGCGAATACAGTTACCTTCACGGTTAAAATCACTCAGTTTTTCCTTTAAGGAGACTATTGTATCGGCTGAAGACAGTTCTATATTCCTATATGTCTGTACATCCTCATTCTGATCAACCACGATTACCGGAATAGTATGGTTGGCATTCAAAACTTTCAAGACCATAGTCAAATCCGTATTTCCATCTGCAGTTTGCAAATTCTTCATTGCTTCCGCCCACACTTCCATACGTACCCGTTCTTCAGCAGATAAATCGCTTATCAGAGAATGTGAGACGTAAAGAGAGGCAACAGCTATCACCATGGCAGCTAATACCAACCAGAATTTTATCGGATGGATTTCCTTTATAAAGCGCATTATATATAAATAAGATGTAAACTTACGGTATATAAACGGAAAAACAAAAGAAATATTATACCTATAAACACAAAAAGCCTCCATATCATTTCGATATGGAGGCTTTCCTTCAAAAACGGCAACTACCTACTCTCCCACTTGACGCAGTACCATCGGCGTGACCAGGCTTAACTTCTCTGTTCGGAATGGGAAGAGGTGGAACCCTGATGCTATAGTCACCTGAAATAAGTTAGACATGATGCAAAAAGTAAAGTTAGAAAA
>NZ_CBVI010000106.1 GCF_000513195.1 Bacteroides timonensis
ATTATTATGAGCCTCCCCAAAGTCAAAGAGGAGGCTCTGTTTTTTTACTTCCTAAAAAATATATCTCCAGAAATACTTCTTGCCGTGTCGTCATTTGTCAGACGGATATATCGGAAGAAGTTCTGTTCAGTACGATGCCCGGTCAGCCGCATGATTTCCAGTGTTGTCATCCGACCAGTTAAATACATGTTGGTGGCTGCTGATCTTCTTGCTGTATGGCTACTTATTAGTTCCCACTTCTTACGGGTAACCGTTATCAATTTGCCACCTTTGGTAAATGAATAAGTAACAAGATCATTCAAGCCAATCTCTTTCATTATTACCTTCAAATATTTGTTGACATACTGAATGCAAAGTTTGCATGGGATAACACCGCCATACTTAGCATAGATTTCTTTCACATAGGCGTGTAGTGGTATCTTGACATCAACATTCGTCTTCTTTGTCCGCTTGACTAAATAATCACCCTGAAAGTTGTCTTTCGTTAAGGTGGAGTAATCAGAGTAACGCAAAGCGGTAAGACACCCAACCACAAACAAGTCCCTAATCCTTTCCTTCGCTTTCCGTTTATCCTGCTTTTCAAACTTGTAGTAGTATATCCTTGCAATTTCATTCATTGACAAGAACACTGCGTTGGTAGGCTCACATTTCAAATCAATCTCATCATAGGTGTTATCTACCGCATAGTTGTATTGTGATGCCCGGCGGACAAGCGTTTGAATTTTCCGGATATACCCTACTATTGTGTTATGCCTGAGTCCCTGATCTTCCAAATAAATTATGAAATCATCAAGAAATTCACCCGTAACGGAATTAGTGAATATATCGCAGTCAAATTCTTTGGAAAAAGCATCTATATGCTTCATAATTGCGTCATAGATCGCTGCATAGTGTTCAGGCTTGCGCCTGCTTCTCTTTTCAAGGACTTCGCGTGCAAACCCTGTGAAGTAAACTCCTTCTAAAGGTTTATCTTGACGGAAGTGGTTAATATAGTCCTTCCTCGCCTGGCGGGGCTGGACCAAAGAACATAATTGTAATGCTTTGGCTGTATATTTTTAGGTTAGACAATAAATTCTATTAATAATCTGGCTTATAAGTTCTCCCAATTCATCGGCATACTCATCCGAACAATCCATCTGCACGTGCATCATTTGATTTCCATTTTCTGAAGTAAATGGAAATCCAGTTTGCAACTGCACAGGAAGATCCTTTTCCGATATCTCAGATTTTAATGCATTTACAACATTAACATCCATGTCATATTCCTTAGTTACCATGACCCTATACATTAATAAGATATTGTTCCATTAGCTCCGGCAAGTCCTCTATCAGCCGGACAGCATTTTTATTATCCCCAACACGCAGTATGATGTGACTCATATCTTCATCAATGCTGTTGGATTCTTCTACCGAGATGTACGATAGTTTGTCTATAGCATCCACAAATGCCATCCGCCCTTTTAAAGAGAAACCGCAAGTACATGCAATCCTCCCATTATACATAGGACGCTGCACCCAGATTTTAAATTTGTCATCCGGAGAAGAGATGACAGTAAACGGTTGTAATTTTAGCTTTTCCATATTCTTCTGTTTTTAGTATTAATAAAAGCCGAATGGCTTATTTTAGATTATTCTGATACCAATAGGAAACCATCTCTGCAACAGCGCAGGCACCTATTTTAGCTTTGATATTCTCCCGGTGGCGATTCACAGTACAAGGGGAGAGATGCAACTCACCTGCAATCATATCCGTTTGCAAATTGGAAGCAATTAGCCTAAACACCTCCATCTCACGCTCGGTCAATGCTGTATCCAGTTCCGGACGACAAATGACATTTTCATGTTCACATTCACCCCGGAGAGGACACTTAACCTCTTCAAACATAAACAGACCGTCTTTATTAATGTCAAAGTTGTATTGGTCATATTCTCCGAAGTTGCAACGTATAAAGCGATGAACGACCTTAAATTCATAATGCCACCGGTTCATCGTGCTGCTTGAATAGAGTTCCATCAGTCGGGTGTGCGCTTTTGGATAACGGTCGCGAATAATAGTAAGCATGTATTCAATGGTTGGCCGCTCAGTATCTTTAAGTACAATAGTCGGCTTGCCAAACTCCTTCATCATTACATCACCTTCGGGGGTGTTGTAGAATTCGATGTTAGTTATTGTTTCCATCCCATGAAACTGAATAAACGTCTTTTCTCTTTCTATCCTCTATAACTCTATATCCCAACTCCCGTAAAAGAAGAATATCACTTTCTCTAATTATCACATAGATAATATGCTTACCTCCTTTTAAAGCTTCTTTCCTTATCTCGACCATAATATTGTCAATTACACTGTCGTTATTCGAAATTTCCAAAGCATCTGCTGCTGTAATATAATCACTTGTCATAATCATATAATTAGATTATTTATCATTAAAAAGTTTCTCAAGCAATTCTCTCTCAAGAGGCTTAAATGAATCATTTGCCATTTTATTATAAAAGGCAGGCAAAGACACTCCACTCTGTCTGAGGAATTCATCTCGCAATTCAGTTTTGTCATCTCTGGACAATTGTTCATAATGGTATTTAAGTACCATTTTCGTTTGTTTTTGCTCCTTTCTCATAATTATTACAGTTTTTATTCTTAATTTTATAACGCAAAGCTAAAGTATTTATTAATCACATCCAAATATTTTAGTATTAAAATTATTATATTTTTTAGCCATTACTTATATATAGCTGATTATGAACCTGTTAAAAATAAGAGAATTATGTGAGCGAAAAGAAGGTGGTATTAAGCGTTTAGCCGAAGAAATTGGAATGTCAGAGCAAAACCTTCACCGTTGTATTAATCTCAATAAGATTCAGGCTGGTGAATTAGAAAAAATCGCCCACATATTCGATGTACCCATAGGATACTTCTTTGATAGTGCACCTTTGAATCAATCAATAGCTAATGGTAATGGCAGCGCAGCTTCCATATATGGGAATGCGACCGTCGAAGTTATGACAGATAAAGACAAAGAAATAGAGCATCTCAAGCAATTACTTGAAGAGAAAGAAAGAACAATTCAAATATTAATGAGCAAATAAAGTACTATGGCAAAATTAATAAAACATAGACTCGATATCAAAGACTATCAAGAAAAATTAGAGTCGCAATACCAATTAGTATCATTCCAGCTAAGTGGTTCCAATGCTGAAATATCTGATGCAAAAGTATATTATAAAACTCCTAAAGTAGATGAAAATGATGCTGAGAATATTAGAATCATTGATTCCGCTGATTTAAGTATTGAATGCGATAATATGATTCAGTTACTAAAGAATATAAAAACCAAATTCACCAAAAAAGACTGATAATAAAAAGAATAACATAATATTTACCGGGACGAAATCGGGACGTATTATATGAAAAAGCTAAGGATTACCATATCATTACTAATTAATAATCAGCTCTTTACAAAAGCGAATACGTGCACAATAAGTCTTGTCATCCCGACTACCGATAAAGCATTGATAATCGAAAGATTATCGATGCTTTTTTCTTTTTAGCAAGATCTCACAAAAGTACCCCAAACGGCCTTAAATTACCCATTGACGTAAACCATAGCGTAAACCGCTGCATCCTAATCGCCGAGCATTCCTATCCATAATTATAGCTTTCTGATCATTTCAAACTGCCTCCCTCTCACCGCTATATTCTTCGCTTTCAGAAAGCCGGTAATCGAAGTACACGAAATATCCGTATTTATAACTTTAACAGATTCACACCTATTTGACTCCAGCATCCGTTGAAGCAACAAGGAAGCAACTCCTTTTCTTCTATACCGTTTATCAACCGCTAATTGGGTAATATCACCTGATGCCGGTTCAAACACACAATATCCGACGAGACTATCATCAGCAAATACTCCCAGACTGATAAAGTCTTCGGGTGACCTCGCAATGGATTCAAGACTATTCTGCCAGGAAGGTTTAAAGTCCCAGAAACCGGAGATTGAATCATATTGACGAACATCAACAGGTTGAACGGAGTAAGGATGGTTAATGATTTTCAAATCATTCCTTATCTCTAAATTCTCCTGCCTGAAGTAATTGAACTCTCGAGTAACTTCAAAGCCAAGTTTCCGGTAAACAGAAACTGCTCCTGTGTTATGCTGTAACACTTCCAGCAAATACTGGCAAATACCCGCCGCTTTCAGGTATGGAATAGCATGCTCAAAAATACGGGTAGCCAGCCCTTGTCCTCTGTAATCCTTAAGCGTCCCCGTTCCCGTATCATAAGCCGTCGGCATTCCGAAGAAATTTCCAATCCCATTGCAAGTGAAAGATACAATCTCATCTCCCTCGAAAGCGGCAAAGGAAAGAGATGGATCAAAGCCACGACGCTTCAACAGAGCGTTGAACTGCACTTTGTTTTGTTGCACTTCATAATCGGCAAAAGCCTGGTCAAAAGCTCTAAATAGTGCGTCGAAATTCGTTTTACCAAGAGAGTTGATTTCCATGTAGTTTCTTTATTAAATAAGGAGTAGATACAGAATATTATATTCGCAAATATAACAAAACCAAGGAAAAAATATGAATATCAGACCATGCTTTTTCATATTTACAGACTAATTACCTATATTTGCATAAAAACGCATTAAATATACTTATGAAGAAAATTCTTGCTTATATTGCCTTTAGTTTCACGGCAATAACCAGCTATGCGACGACTCCCCTTTGGATGCGTGATGTACAAATCTCACCCGACGGAACAGAAATTGTATTTTGCTATAAAGGGGATGTCTACAAAGTACCAGCCACAGGCGGAACAGCTACACAGCTTACTACACAAGACTCTTACGAATGTACCCCGGTATGGTCACCGGATGGCAAACAGATAGCCTTTGCCAGTGACAGGAATGGAAATTTCGACATTTTTGTAATGTCGGCGAATGGTGGAACAGCCCGGCGGCTGACTACCCATTCAACCAATGAAGTCCCCTCCACTTTTACTCCGGACGGCAAACATGTCTTATTCTCAGCGTCCATTCAGGACCCGGCAAGTAGCGCCCTCTTTCCCGCCGCTTCAATGACCGAACTCTATAAAGTTCCCTCAGCAGGCGGACGCACGGAACAAATTCTGGCCACCCCTGCCGAAGCTGTATGTTTCGATAAATCCGGTAACCGCTTTTTCTATCAGGACCGTAAAGGAGGCGAAAACGAATGGAGAAAACATCATACTTCTTCCATTACCCGCGACGTGTGGATGTACAATGTCCGGACAGGCACACACACCAACCTTACCCAGCGCGGAGGTGAAGACCGCAATCCGGTATTATCACCGGACGGACAAACCGTGTACTTCCTGAGCGAACGCAATGGCGGCTCATTCAACGTATATTCTTTCCCGATTTCGCAACCCCAATCGATAAAAACAATAACCAGCTTTAAAACCCATCCCGTGCGTTTCCTTTCAATGAGTAACAACGGCACCTTGTGCTATGGATACGATGGTGAGATTTATACCCAACAGGAAGGCTCGAATCCCCGGAAGATAAATGTGGAAATCATTCGTGACGACCAGCCGCAAATAGCCTATCTGAAATATCCGGATAAAGCAACTTCCGCTACAGTTTCACCGGACGGCAAACAGATTGCTTTCACTGTACGTGGTGAAGTATTCGTCACATCTGCGGACTATGCCACGACCAAACAGATCACACATACGGCAGCAGAAGAAGATGGTCTCTCGTTTGCTCCCGACAACCGGACGCTGGCCTACGCCAGTGAACGTAGTGGCAACTGGCAGATTTATCTGGCTAAGATAGTTCGGGAAGAAGATCCGAATTTCCCAAACGCGACTTTAATAAAGGAAGAGGTGCTATTACCCTCTACCACCGTAGAACGCTCACATCCGCAATTCTCACCCGACGGTAAGGAGTTAGCTTTCATTGAAGACCGTAACCACCTGATGGTGCTCAACCTGGAAACCAAGAAAGTACGCCGGATCACCGATGGCTCCACCTGGTACAGCACAGGCGGAGGATTTGACTATGCATGGTCTCCGGACGGCAAATGGTTTACATTGGAATTTATCGGAAACAAGCACGATCCATACTCGGATATAGGTCTGGTCAGTGCACAAGGCAATGGCGAGATTGTCAATCTGACTAATAGCGGATACACAAGCGGTTCACCCAGCTTCGTGCTCGACGGCAATGCCATTCTTTTCATTACCGAACGCTACGGTATGCGTGCACACGCTTCATGGGGTTCTCTGGACGATGCCATGCTGGTATTCCTGAATCAGGATGCATACGATAAATTCAGTCTGAGCAAAGAGGATTACGAACTGTATAAAGAAGCAAACTCCGACCGGAAGAAGATAGTTGATAAAGACAGCAGTAAGGTAAAAGATGTCGTGGTAGAGTTGAAAAACATAGAAGACCGCATCGTACGTCTGACACCAAACTCATCAAATATGGGGAGTACCCTCATCTCCAAAGATGGCAAAACCCTCTATTACCTAGCAAGCGCCGAAGGCGGACGTAACTTATGGAAGATGGATCTGCGCAAGAAGGAAACCAAACTACTTCACAAAGTAGATGCCGGATGGACTTCTCTGGAAATGGATAAAGAAGGAAAAACTCTCTTCATTCTGAACGGTAAGAATATGCAGAAGATGAACATGGCTTCCGATGACTTGAAACCTATTAAATATCTTGCTCAGGTAAAACTGGATCTGGCAGCCGAACGCGAGTACATGTTCGATCATGTATACAAGCAACAGCAAAAGCGTTTCTACAATACCAATATGCACGGAGTCAACTGGGACACCATGACGGCAGCCTATCATAAATTTCTGCCACACATCAATAATAATTACGACTTCTCCGAACTTTTAAGTGAATGGCTGGGCGAATTGAATGTCTCTCATACCGGAGGCCGTTTCTATCCGGATGGACAAAGCGAGCCTACAGCCAGTCTGGGGTTACTTTTCGACTGGAACTATCAGGATAAAGGGATGCTCATTGCCGAAGTGATAGAAAAAGGCCCGTTCGACAAGGCTACCACAAAGGTGAAAGCCGGCATTGTTATTGAAAAGATTGACGGCAAAGAGATTACTCCTGAAACTGATTATTACGTGCTTCTCAATGACAAGGTAAAAAAGAAAACTCTTGTTTCACTCTATAATCCTAAAACGAAAGAGCGTTGGGAAGAAGTGGTAATCCCCATCAAGGACAGTGAGCTCAGCGCATTGCTCTACGAGCGCTGGGTAAAACAACGTGCGGCAGATGTTGAAAAATGGTCGAACGGCAAACTGGGCTATGTGCACATCAAATCTATGGGTGATGACAGTTTCCGTTCCATCTACTCAGATATCTTGGGAAAATACAATAATTGTGAAGGCATTGTCATCGACACACGTTTCAACGGAGGCGGTCGCCTGCACGAAGATATAGAAATACTGTTCAGTGGTAAGAAATACTTCACACAGGTGGTTCGCGGCCGTGAAGCCTGCGATATGCCCAGCCGCCGCTGGAACAAACCATCCATCATGTTGACGTGCGAAGCCAACTATTCCAATGCACACGGCACACCGTGGGTATACAGTCATCAGAAACTGGGCAAGCTGGTAGGTATGCCTGTCCCGGGCACTATGACCAGTGTATCATGGGAACGCCTGCAAGATCCTACCTTGGTATTCGGTATTCCTGTGATTGGTTACCGCCTGCCCGATGGCAGTTATCTGGAGAACACTCAGTTGGAACCGGATATTAAAGTAGCCAACTCACCCGAAACAATTGTGAAAGGCGAAGATACACAGCTGAAAGTAGCGGTAGAGGAATTATTGAAACAACTACATTAGATAGTGATTATTAAGGAGCCAGACTATGAATTTGGCTCCTTTTTCCGTACCTTTGCGGCAAAATCAACAAATAATCTAAATTCATGTTTGCTGACCTACTTAATTCCTCCTATTTCGCCCTCTTCCTCATTGTCGCATTGGGTTTCATGCTGGGAAAAATCAAAATCAAAGGTTTATCACTGGATGTTTCCGCAGTTATTTTCATTGCCCTTCTCTTTGGACACTTCGGTGTAGTCATTCCTAAAGAATTAGGAAACTTCGGATTGGTACTTTTTATCTTTACTATCGGCATTCAGGCCGGCCCCGGTTTCTTCGACTCGTTCCGAAGCAAAGGAAAGACCCTGATCATAATTACCATGCTGATTATCTGCTCGGCTTCTCTTACAGCTGTCGGGCTCAAATACCTATTCGACATCGATACGCCCAGTGTGGTAGGTTTGATAGCCGGTGCGCTGACCAGTACACCGGGACTTGCCGTAGCCATCGACAGTACAAATTCTCCGTTGGCATCCATTTCCTATGGTATCGCTTATCCGTTTGGGGTTATAGGTGTTATCCTGTTTGTAAAATTGCTCCCCCGTATCATGCGTATTGATCTGGACAAGGAGGCCCGTCGACTGGAAAAAGAACGTCGCGGCCAATTTCCCGAACTGACGACCTGTATCTATCGTGTTACAAATCCCGCCGTATTCAACCGCAGTCTGATGCAAATCAATGCACGGGCCATGACAGGCGCTGTTATTTCACGCCATAAACATGATGAAAGAATTTCCATTCCCACAGCACAAACGGTGCTACATGAAAATGATTATATACAGGCAGTGGGCAGTGAGGAAGCTCTGAACCAACTTTCAGTTTTAGTCGGAGAACACGAAGAGGGCGAATTGCCTCTGGTAGACACGCAGGAGATCGAATCCTTATTGCTGACCAAAAAGGATATGATCAATAAACAATTGGGAGATCTGAACCTGATGAAGAACTTCGGATGTACTGTCACACGTGTTCGCCGAAGCGGTATCGACCTGTCTCCATCGCCGGATCTGACTTTAAAATTCGGTGATAAACTAATGGTGGTAGGTGAAAAAGAAGGACTCAAAGGATTGGCTCGCTTGCTGGGAAACAATGCTAAAAAGTTATCAGACACAGACTTCTTCCCTATCGCAATGGGTATTGTTTTAGGGGTATTGTTCGGTAAACTGAATATAACTTTCCCCGGTGGTTTATCTTTCTCCCCGGGATTGACGGGCGGTATTCTGATTGTAGCTTTGTTTTTAAGTGCAATTGGTAAGACAGGCCCTATTCTATGGTCTATGTCCGGACCTGCTAATCAGTTATTACGCCAGTTAGGTTTGTTGCTATTCCTAGCCGAAGTCGGCACCTCGGCAGGCACCAATCTTGTAGCGACTTTCCAGGAAAGCGGCTGGTTGCTATTCGGAGTAGGTGCTGCTATTACGCTGGTACCTATGTTAGTAGCGGTGTTCGTCGGACTGTTTGTATTCAAAATCAACATACTCGACTTGCTGGGAACCATCACCGGTGGTATGACTAGTACTCCGGGACTTGCAGCAGCTGATTCTATGACTGACAGCAACATTCCGAGTGTGGCTTATGCTACGGTTTATCCTATTGCAATGGTATTCCTCATACTGTTTATTCAGATTATTGCAACTATGGTTTAAGTCTAAACGTATTAGAAAGGAACTAAAGTGATTAAATAGTACTATCCTAATTGAGATAGTTCATTTAATTCATAACACTCCTAATAAAGAATTAACTGAACTGAATGCAACAAAAAAATAGGTTTCAGCCGTTCATCAAGTCCGGACAGAAACCTATTTAACTCAACTAAAGGAACTTCTTCAAAAAATATTATTTCAAATATACCTTATCATCATTTCGTTCTCCGCTATACCAGTTAGTGTACGATTTACATCCACTATCCACCCACTTCGTATACATAGGATAAGCCTCATCAATTCTGATTTTTTCCAGACACCACTTGAAATCAGCTGATGGAACTTCAAGAACATTGGGGAAATCAGCACTATGCGTATTATAAGAATTAAGGTCGAAAGTAGCTCTTCCGTTATCCAGCATTGGGATATATTCTGATGCTTTCGGTAGAGTAATCTGAATAACCTCAGTATCTACCTTGGCAGTATTTGAATATACATTCATAAAACCACTCAAACCTTCAACATATGTCTTACCATTGATACCAAAGCTATTACTAAAGGTTGCTCCTGTTGCCATAACCTGGATATATGCCATTGCATTATTACCGTCTTTAGGCTCTTCAATGCGGAATCTCACCACCACATCATTAAAATCATAGTCTCCCTGATACGGATAGTTATCTTCGAATAACCACATTCCTTGCCAGACAATCTTAGCAGGATCCAGTTCCGGAACCGGAACTTCAATCTCAGGCTTCAAAGTAGGAGTCGATTCAATCACACACAACACATCATTGTAATCCTGATCAAACCAGCCACCTGGAATCTGATCCTCCATACCCAATGTTTGATACTCCTTACCATTGAACGTCAGCGTTCTGATAACCCCTGATGCCAGTAATAGCCCATCGTTATGCTTCACATTAAATTTCGGAGTTGAATACCGATAAACACCTGACGAATACGAGCAAGCAAACCCTATCTTACAATCTTTAAATTTACCAAGTGCTTTCTTCGTACCAATACTTTGGGTTCCATCGAATACAAGAGTCAGATTTTGAAAGTCATCGTCGCCATCTTTATAAGTATAATAGTACAAACTGTTATTGAGGTGAGCACCACCATTACCCACATAAGTAATCCAGACCTCACTCTCTTCACTTCCAACTATCAAATCAGAACACTCCGCATAGCTATCACTCGGCGTATTTCTGATTCCTTCCGGATAATAATTATTGATGGCCGTAATCAGCGCGTCACTCAGTTCACTCTCAGCCCTCGTAACACCTTTATTGACAACAATATCCCCCTTCGAATAGGTAGACATCTGACCATTCATCAACAAATACAACTTATCTGTAGCTTTAGGAATCCGGACAGTTTCCGTAAACGGAGCATAGTCAATCAGAATGGGGTCTCCGACTAAATGACCATCCACATAAGGATCACCGGCATAGAGCAGGCAGCGAGTATTTTCCGTAGTATTAACACTCACGCTAATTTCATCAACCAAAGAGAAGTCTTTACCAGTCTCTGGTTCCCTGATAAGAATTTTTCACCTCACACGATAGAAGCGCAAAAATTGATACAAACAACAATAATAATTTCTTCATACTTTATTTATAAAATGAACATATTTGGCATATTATTCCGATGCGAATATGCAACTTTTAATTCAAATATACAAATTAAAGACTGATAAAAACAAATAATACAATTTATAATAAAAGTGGCTATAAATAGGCCATCCATCATTAAAACAAAAAATATATCAACATTAACTATCTATCCCTCCATATGATAAATAAAGTAAAACCATCTCATTACTTTTTAATAAGTACTTCTATTTTCAGCAAAAATCCCCTAAATTTGCATACACAATAAATAGCAGCTAAATATGAAAACATTAAAAGCCCAAGTCATCATTAGCCTGATAACCTGTTTCTTCCTGGTTCTGGCAGTCACCATCTGCAAGGGAAACAAGTTTGGGAACATTCTTTCTGAAAGCGAAAATACGACAGAAAGCCAAACAGGAACTTCCGGGATACTACGACATACAGATGACGGAGTACAGATAATATCTACCCGGCAACTAACAAAAGATATTAACGGGTACGGCGGAAATGTTCCTCTGGAAATCTATATAAAAGATAACCGTATTCTAAAAGTAGTAGCTCTGGAAAACTCCGAAACACCCAGCTACTTTGCCAAAGTACGAAACAGCGGTCTGTTACAACAGTGGAGCAATCTTTCACCGGAGGAAGCAATCCATAAAGAAGTGGACGGAATATCCGGAGCCACAGAATCTTCCGTAGCCATTATCCAGTCTGTACATAAGGCCATGGAGTATGCAAAGGAGCATTCGGCAGACAAACCGGCAAGTGCTTTCAGTTTCGACTGGATACTCTTCCTGGGATTACTGGCAGGCATCGCATTATGTACCCTAATCATCTCATATCTTTCTAAAAGGCCCAAAGAGCAAACAATGCACTATGCGCTGAACACTTTCAATCTAGCTTTGGTTATAGTAGTAACTGCATTATCTATCCAACCGAAACCCAATCAACTTAATAAGATGGAGGAACCTACCATGAAACAGGATAATAAACTTTCGGTTCTTGACAACATACATGCAAGAACCAGTATTCGCTCTTATCAGCCTAAAGAAGTAGAAGATGAAAAAATAGAGCAATTGTTAAGGGCTGCCATGGCAGCTCCTACAGCAACCAACAGGCAACCTTGGGCTTTCATTGTCATCAGAGACAAAGAAACGATGAATGAACTGGGTTCTACTCTTCCTTACGCCAAGATGGTCAAAGACGCTCCGTTGGCTATTGCCGTATGCGGAGATTTAACTAAAGCTATCAGTGGTGCGGGTATAGAGTATTGGGTACAGGACGCCTCCGCCGCCAGTGAGAACTTGTTGCTGGCTGCACAAGCTTTAGGATTAGGAGCTGTCTGGACAGGCGTTTATCCCATAGACGAACGGGTAAAAGAAGTACAGAAAATACTCCAATTACCCGAACAGATTGTTCCTCTGAATGTAATCCCTATCGGTTATCCGGCTGAGAACCCACTTCCGAAAGATAAATGGAAACCGGAGAATGTACATTATGACCGTTGGACGGAACCTGATAAGAAGTAATTTTTAAGTTCGGTACGTAAATACATCAAAATGACTCAGTCCCATAGATTTTAGTAAATCTATGCTATGCGTAGTATCCTCCTCCTTATTATACTGCGGAATAAAGGGGATACGGACTGTAATCTGTTCGGCTTTTCCATGCTCTATAAGCCAACGCAGGTTTCCGAGCACCTGATGATTGCTTCTGCCTGTGTAGTTTTGATAGATTTCATCATTCGTATCCTTGATATCTACGATATAGTCATCTACCACAGGCAATAGAATCTCCAGATGCTTCCGGGGTACATTTAAAGACGTTTCTACTGTAATCCTCCACTCCTTCCCACAAAGTTCCCGGAAACGGCTGATAAATTCACTTCGCAGACTAGGTTCACCACCACCAAAGGTAATACCACCACGAGTTGCAAGAAAGTAAAGTTCATCTACTTTCACCCTCTCATACAGTTGTTCACAGGAATAAAGCGGGAAATCAAAATCATCGGATAGAGACTGAGGGTTCAGACAATACTTGCAACGCAAAGGACAACCATGAAAAGCCACCAATGTGGTCACTCCCTCACCGTCAATCAGCAGGCGGTGCCTGTTCACTCCTAATATGGGGACAAGATTACTCATTCTATCCGGTTATTCATCCATATCATTCAGATGTATCTCTAAAGCCTTCACCGAAATATAAATCTCGTACACAGAGATAGCCAGAGAGATAATCAGCAACACCATTGCCAGCCCAAAGATATAGATGGATACAAGATAAAGTTGTATATAAATAAAGAACATACTTACGACACACAACAATAAGCTGCCTGTTCCTGTCACCTGCATGGCACGCGTCAGATACAGACGTTTACGAAGATTGGCAATCTGTGCCGCGGTTACCGACGAATGATTTTCCCGGTATTGTTCCTTCAAAGTACGTACTAACTGGGCATACGACATAAAACGGTTGGTATAAGCCAACATTATCAATGAAATTGCCGAAAACAACAGAGCCGGAGTCGTTAAATCTATTTCCATATTTCCTATTTCTTTAATATTATAACCTCAATCGTATAAGTACTCATGCAAAATTAGCTTGTTCTATAAATGATAATTTAGCGGTGAGATGTCGGAGTATCTCAATTCCCCTCCTCCTTGGAGGAGGGGTGCCCAGAGGGCGGGGTGGTAGGTGGGAAAGAATTCCTTAATATTCTTATTAATAGGTATTTATTATTTTACCTACCACCTCCCCCTACGGGTACTCCTCCTCCTCGGAGGAGGAGAATTGAGATAGTTCTGCCTATTCATTCTCACCGCTAAATTATCATTTATCATAATATGAACTAATTATGTTCACTTACTTAGCGATATCTTTAATAGGTACGAAACCTAAATTCTGATAAAATCAAATCTGAGTTTAACAAGAAGGTCGATATCATCCAAGGGCATTTCTCTAATTTTCATATACCCCAATATTAGAGTTATGCATTATGCAAAGTTACAATAAAAATCAGAAGAGTCCCATAGTATACAAGTTTCTTTAGCTTCCGGAGGTAAAGTTAGGAATAATTATGAGCTACAGGTCACCAACGCACATTATGTGTATATTTTTCACATCCACGCGTTTTTGTCCGAAAACGGAGAGCCACCCTCAAAATCGCTCCTACAGTACCTTCTGAAAGGAGTTAGGGAAAGGTAACGACTTTCCCTAACACCGATTTAGAGGCCATTTCAGAACAAGAGAAATACTGTCTTTTATAATGCTTTATCACTAAATTTACTGATGGGGCTAACTCTTTAATTTATCCCCCCCTTACTTCTTATCATAAACCCCATTAGAGAACTTCCCGTAAGCCATTACCTGATTTGTATCGGGAAGATGTACAATCTCCGGAAGATTATTCGTATCGAAGTCAATATAAACCAACTTTTCCGTATCCGAACCGTTACGAATGACATGCGCACCTTCAGGACCTGTAGGGAAAGTTATTGCATCACCGGCCTTCACCGTCACATCCCCATTAGCTGTGCGAACAATTCCTGTACCACTGATGATATAGAACACCTCTTCGTCCGTTTCGTGATAATGATATCCATAGGCAAAATTACCCGGTTCCACTTCTACAAAGTTCACACGGCATTGGTCCACATCCGCCTGCTCAACAATCGGTTTCACTGTAAATTCATTACCACCCTGACTGATTTTCTGACCTTCTGCGGTCTTGTAATTCTTTACTGCAAGTTCTTTCATTGTTTTTTGCTTTTAATTTGTTTATAAAATAGTTGCATTCATCAGTTTTTTCACTAACTTCGCAAATGCAGTCAGTGACTTTCCGATGATGCAAAGCTATATACTATTTTACTTATAAACAAGAAGTTACAAACCGGTAAGATAGTTACCTAAAGGTTACTTTTGCTGAAAAGCAAGAGTTTAAAAATGAAGAAAAGAAGAAAAAACTAATTATGACCTAATCACAAAAGTATGAAAACAAGAATTACCTCTAATCGTATCACAGAATTACATCCGGACGAGATATTCGTTTTTGGCAGCAACCTGGAAGGCGCACATGGTGGCGGAGCCGCTTATCTGGCATGGAAAAAATGGGGAGCCATCTGGGGACAAGGAACCGGATTACAGGGGCAGACCTATGGCATTCCGACCATGCATGGTGGACCAGAAGCCATCAGACCTTATGTAGATGAGTTTATCCGCTTTGCCAAAGAGCATTCACAATATACTTTCCTCGTTACAGAGATAGGATGCGGCATTGCCGGATTCGCCCCGAAAGAGATTGCCCCTTTATTTAAAGAGGCTGCGGATGTGCCTAACATTCACCTGCCTCAACGCTTCTGGGATGTACTGAATGCGAAGTAAAGCTTCGTACGCCTTCTACCTAAAGCCAACAAAATACAGGAAAGGGAACAGAAAGAGCAGATAACAAATATAACCCCTGTAGAAACCAGGATATTTCCAATGCCTACCAGGGGAGAGACAATGCCGCCGAATGAAAAGCAAACAGCACCCAATAGTGCTGAAGCTGTTCCGGCATTCGTGCGCTCACACTCCATGGCTAATGCAGTAGAGGTGGTAAACGTCATCCCCATCATAAAAAGAACCGCTATCAGCAGCAGTTCATAAATCCAGAAGCTGCAACCCAAAGCCAAAGCGGAACATTCGAGTAAAGAAAAAACAAGCATACCCATACACCCGACCAGCGTTCCGTTTGCAGGCCGGCGAAACTTCACGGAAAATGCCGCCGCACCACCGATGGCAATGGCGTTAATACTGAAACAAATGCTGAAAGCAAAGGGCGAATAACCATAATGTTGCTGTATTATGAAAGGTGAGGAAGCAATATAAGCGAACAGTACTCCTTGTGCAAAAGCGAGTTGCAGCACATAGCAGACATACTGTTTATTGCGAAGCACCACCTTGAAGCTATTAAAAGTATCCGCCCATTTCGTGGCCAGGCGATTTTCCGCCGGAAGTGATTCACGGAAACGCATACATCCTATCAAAAGGAGCACACCCAATGCAAGTAAAATTATGAAAATTCCCTGCCAACCGATGGCTTCCGTAAACACTCCGCCAATAATAGGTGCTACCACGGGAGCAATGCCATTGATGGCTCCAATGATCGCCAGCATCTTTGCCAGATCTTTGCCCGAAAATTTATCCGTAGCAATGGAACGGGCTATAACAATCCCCCCTGCTCCGGCAATACCTTGTATCAACCGGAAAGCGACGAATTGCTGAATATTCTGCGCAAACAAACAAGAAATCGTTGACACGATAAACAACCACATAGCAACCTGCAACGGTATGCGTCTACCATAACGGTCACTCAAAGGGCCGAAGAATATCTGCCCGACGGCCAGTCCGATCATACTGGTAGTCAGTCCTAACTGAACCATTGAAGAACTTGTACTGAAATATTCTCCCATAGACGGAAGACTCGGTAGGTACATGTCCGTGACAAAAGGCCCGAAGGCCGTCAGCATACCCAATAAGACTAGAATAAACAGCTTTGAATTATCTTTTACCATATAAACTTAACTTATACATTTCGTGGAATATACGTCCACTTTCGGGCTGCAAAAATAATAATAATTCACCTTATTCTCCCTACCAATTTTAGTCAAAGCTATCCAATACAAGAACAAAAAAATCTCAACTTATGCTGTAGCTTCCAGTTTTTTATCCATACGCAACTCATGCTTCACAAAACGACGAATGGAACGATAGGTAGGATGCAGTACTTTATATGGACGAATATCACTCTCGTAAACCAGGAAGGCCAACAGACAGAACAAAGCCATCAGAGTGAGCCAGCCATACAGTTCTTTCATAGAAACCATCAGAGCCTGTTGCTGCACAGCACCGTACACTTCTCCAACGGGTATCCGGCTGATGAAAGGATTTACATGATCCACTACCGAACCCAGTAATATCAAGTTCTTTTTCATTGCCCCATTGAGAGCATGCCCCAGTATAGCCGTTCCCAAAGCCCCACCAAATCCGGCACTGACAAACGACTGTACGGACACCGCCTGAAAGAAATGCTGAAAAGGGACACGAGATAGCACTGTAAGGAAACAAATAGCTATCATCACATACCCGAAACTGCGCAGGAATAGCGGCACAAACAATGTCTCCTTGGGCAAAGCATAGTCAATGCCGAAATAAAAATACATCAGATAGCCCGTAATGGAAGAGAATGCAATCACAGTCATTGTCTTATATCGCCACTTACGACGGGAAAAAGTGAAAAAGGTAAAGCCTGCTCCCACTACAATTCCCAGCAATACCACCCAGTTGAGCGAAATTACATTCAGGGCATCATACCCTAATATACTCTCCATATAGATGTGCTCAAAGAGATGCGAAGGCGCCAGCAGAATATCTATTACTATATATAGTATAAAGGGAAACCATACGGCACGATACGTCCAGGTCTTCAAAGCAATGAACGGGTGACGAATAAAAGATGCACGCCACAAATTCAATGCAAGAATAAGTATACCGATGACGGTTGCCGCCCGGATCTGGAAAGACTGATACCAATCGTAATGTTCCCCATATACACAGACAAAGAGGATGCACAACAACACAAGTCCCCACATTAAAGCCCCCAACCAATCGATACCGAACAAGGGCAACTTCGGCAGAGAGCGATAACTACGGAACAGGCACAATGTAGCCAGCATCACCAATAATAATAAACCAATAATCAGCCAATGCATATACTCCCACTTTGCCCAAAATGCTGTATAGACTGTTATCAGTCCCGACAGCTGAATACAACTCTGCACCAACAGATAGATAAAACAGAAAAATACCGACAAATCCCGTTTAGGGGTAAGCCATAGCTGAATGGTGGAATTACATTCGAACGTAGCCCACATGCGGAAGATTCCTGCAAAGAAACAGGTGATCACCAGCACAGGAATGCTATGCGTATGCATACATATCAGATTAGAAACAATCAGAGCAATGCTACACGTCATCAATGAAGTTTTCGAAGCAAAGCGGAACTTCAGTCGAAACATGATGGCAAATGTCAGCCCCATGCCTATCATAGAAGCGTAGCCTGCCATCATAATATCTTCCTGCATCAATGCCGTAGAACCGACCATCTCACTGACTGCCGCCAAATAGAGGCCACCGGAAAATTGGAAAACGATGACAAAGGCAATGATGATCCAGGGACGCAATTTAGGAGGAACAAAATCACGGATGGCCGGAATGGAAAAAGGTCCTGTTTCGTGCATAATATCAATAATTTACTACGCACTCCACATTCATACCGGCACGCAGGCGTTCCATATCTTCCGGACGATTGCCGGCAGAGAATTCTATACGGACAGGAATACGTTGTTCTACTTTCACGAAGTTTCCGGCAGAGTTATCCTGCGGCAGAAGAGAAAAGCTGGCACCCGTAGCGCGGGAAATAGATTTCACAGCACCTTTAAACGTTATTCCGGGCACAGCATCCACTTCTATTTCTACCGGCTGGCCTTCCCGGATATGGGTAGTCTGCGTCTCTTTATAATTAGCTACTATCCATCTCTCATTTTCATCGACAATGTCAACCAAAGTCTGCCCGGGCTGTATCAGTTGTCCTTCCTGAATTTCTTTCCGACCGGTAGTTCCGTCACAAGGAGCGAGGATAACGGTATAAGAAAGGTTCAGACGCGCCAGCTCCAGGGCAGCTTGCGCCAGTTTGATACCTGCATCCGTCTGTTCCAGACGATGGGTCTGCTCCTGCTTTACCAAAGTTGTAGATTGACGTTGGCGAAGCAGAAGTTCATAGCGCGCTTTGGATGCCTCGTAATTTGTCTGCACGGCATCGTACTGCTGTTTAGTGACGGCATCCTGTGCCAAAAGGTTTTTATACCGGTGGTATTCACGTTCGGCATTATCCAAACGGACTTTTGCCTCCTGCAAACCGGCATCAGATACTGCTATATTATTCTGAGTAGTATGTACTGTGGTGGCCACCGCATTCTTTCCCGAAATGGCGTTCTGAAAATCAGCCTCAGCCTGTGCCAGGCGGAAACGAAACTCGGAATCTTCAATCAAGACCAGAGTATCGCCTTTATGTACTTCCCGGTATTCATCGAAATAGATTTTCTTGATGAAACCTTGTACACGGCTGTTGACGGGGACAATCAGTTGTTTCACCTGTGCGTTGTCTGTATAGGCTACATTGCCGAGGTGAACGAAATGGGAACATACCCACACCAGTCCGGTGATAAGTAAGAGGCTAACCACTACGTTATAAATCAGTTTTTTCTTTTTACGTTCCATGTCTTATTTAATTCATTAGTTTACATTCATATATCAAAAACCATTTTTCATCCGCAGATAACGCGGATTGCACAGTCCCTACGGCTGCGCTATGCCTTTCAGAAAAATAAAATCCGCATAATCTGTGTCATCTGCGGATGAAAAATTACTTGACGACGATTTATAAGCACCCCGCCGTCTTCTTCAACTTATAGAGATTGAAAAGTATATTGATCTGTGCATTCACCAACTGCAGCTCCGCATTCAGTTTAGAATTGCTGGCATCCAGCATATCAGTAATCAGCGCCAGATCATTCAAATAGCGGTTATTCACCACGCTGTAGTTTTGTGCTGCCAATTCCAGGCTTTTCTCTTGTGTATCGCAAATGGTAAAAGCCTCATGAAAACGGATATATGCCGCTTTTACTTCCGTCCGCACATTCTCCTGCAACAATAAGTCGTTTTCTTGCGCACGCTGGGTGGACAGTTGTGCCAGACGAATTTTCTTACCCGACTTGAAAGTAGAAGCAATATCGAATTTCACTCCTACACCGATATACCAATAGTTCAGATTTTTGTTAATGGGAGGCACTTCAATCGTAATAGGACCATCTAGTTTATCACCTGCAAAAAGAGCTATAGACGGCAAACGTTCAGCCTTTGCAATCCGTTCATTATACTCCGACTGCTTGATATTCAGTTTCATCTGTTGCAGTACGGGAGAACTCAATACCGCCGTTTCCTGCCAATGAGCTTCTTCCGAGGGCTTGGGAAGTCGTCCCAGCAAGGTAGTATCCACATTTATCACCGTTTCCTGGGGCAAACCCAATACCGTAACCAATTGATTGTTCAGGATAAGGATACCATTTTCAATCTGTGTCAATGCCAGTTCCAAAGATTTCAGTTGCAACTCATAACGAGTGATATCATTCTTTAAAGCCAGTCCTTGCGATTGTTTGGCATTGATATCTTCTACCAATTTCCGGGTTTGCTCTATATTCTTCCGGTACACTTCCGCCTGATTCTGCAATTTATACATCTCCAAGTAATTGCCTACTAACAAAAAGCGGATATCCTGCCTGTTCTTTTCCTTATCCAACTCTGCCAGTTGCTGTTGTAATTTGGCAATGGCAATCCGGCTGGTGATAGCTCCACCCGCATAAATTACCTGCGATGCTTCTATTGCAAAGTTATTGCCGAAGTGCGGCATAGCGGCATTCTCTCCATTTGTAAAATCACGGTCTGCCAACCAGGCATCCCCCAAATAACTTACCGAAACGGATACGTCAATTGAAGGAAGTAGAGCATTCCTGGCCACCTTTACTGCCTGTCCGGCTTCCTCTTCCGCCAGACGGAACGTACGAATACTGCGACTATTAGCATCTGCCAACTCGAACATTTCTTCAATTGTCATCTTCTGAAAAGTTTGTGCAGATGCCAACGAAATGCTCAATGCACCGATAAAGACAAATAATACTTTCAATTTCCTCATAATACCTATTAAATTAATTAAGTAACGAGCTACGAGCTACCAGTAACGAGTTGCTGCGCTGTACTCGTGGGCGAATAATAATTCGCCCGGCTATCATGCCGAAAGGTACTTGTCACTTGTAGCTTGTAGCTCGTTACTTATCGCGCTTTGCGCGATAAATTATCATTTACCTCAAAACGGCTGCAAAGGTCGGATAAATTCTTTGCCGGAGGGAAATCCCAAATTGGGCAAAATTGGTTTAATTTGGAGATTTCAAAGGTTTACATTATCTTTGCACAACATAAAATCACACCTAATGGCCTCTTCTATACGCATCAAAAACATCAGTGAACTCCCCATCATTAGTGGCAGCAGGAATGACACACGAAAGAAAATCAGTTGCATCACTATCGGGCATCGGGAAGCGGAAGAACAGTTTTCGTCAGATATCCACCTGGACGCTTTTATCATCTTATTGGTTTTATCCGGAAAAGGACATACCGTAATCAATTACAAGGCGTATGATATTCAAGCGGATACGCTTTTACTTCTATCTTCTGCTCATCTGTTTCATTTTTATGAATGTAGTGATGACTTTCAATGCCAATGTCTCTTTGTCAGCAAGGCTTTTACGGATGAAATGGACTCCACCGACATGATCTACCGACGGACCAAATACGGTGTGCGGCTATATAACCAACCGGTAGTTCCTTTAGCGCATCCTTACGCCGTTTTATTAGCCGAACGATTAGCCAGCATCAATAAGAATATTGACCGTACAGAGCATTTCTATCACAAAGAAGTCATTCTGAACCGTTTGTTCGCCTTTTATCTTGATTTAAGTGACATCCTTGAACGAACCAACCTCCCCCATACGGACGGCTGCCTGACTCGATACGAAAGTATTATCAAATCATTCATCGAACTACTGGCAACGCATTATCGTGAAGAACATAAGGTAGATTTCTATGCTGCCCGCCTGAACCTATCTGCCCATCATCTGACGCAGATCGTGAAACTCGTGACAGGACAAAGCGTGAGCGACTTCATCTTCGAAATGCTATTCAGCGAAGCCCGTAACTTACTGACACATTCCAAACTCTCCATACAGGAGATTGCCACCACCCTCAACTTCTCCGACCAGTCTTCATTCGGAAAGTTCTTCAAACGGAAGGCCGGTGTATCACCGGTTGATTTCAGAAAAGATATAGTGTTCGTTGAAGAAAGATGAATTAGTCATAAAAAAGGTCTCAAAGTCATTGCAAGCGGTTCTTCCTCTTTCGACCTACTAAACAAAGCTGGTGAACCTTTGATAGGCAGATCTACCCAATTCCATCTGACTCCATTCTCACAAAAGGAGATTTCACAAATAGAAAATGCTTTGGAAACAAGACAACACTTAGAATCGAGACTTATCTATGGCTCTTATCCTGAAGTAGTGATGCTAGAAAGCTTCGAGCGGAAAACTGATTATCTACGAGATATTGTAGGAGCTTATCTATTGAAAGACATTTTAGCAATCGACGGTTTGAAAAATTCCGGTAAGATGAAGGAACTACTGCGTCTTATTGCATTTAAAATGGGCAGTGAAGTATCTTATGACGAATTAGGTAAGCAATTGGGGATGAGCAAAAATACAGTTAAAAAATATCTTGACTTATTATCCAAAGTATTCGTGGTGTATCGTTTGGGAACCTATTCACACAATCTCCGTAAAGAGGTAGTGAAAGCCGGAAAATGGTACTTTTACGATAACGGCATTCGCAATGCAATCATCGGAAATTTCACTCCTCTATCTGTACGCCAAGATGTGGGCGCACTATGGGAAAACTATTTAATCAGCGAACGAATGAAGCAATCTTATAATCGTAACCGAGCCAAAGAATTTTATTTCTGGCGAACATACGACAATCAAGAAATCGATCTAATAGAGGAATCACCCGAAGGTTTATCCGCTTTTGAATTCAAATGGGGAGACAAAAAACCGAATGTCCCTACCAGCTTCGCAACAGCTTATCCGGAAGCGTCTTTCAAAGTAATAAACAAAGAGAACTATCAGGAATTTGTGTTATAACCACCGTTCAATCAGATTGGTAATCCTAATACTCGGAGGCTGAGTCACATAGTGTAAGGAAACCGGAAATTTACTATTTTCCCATTTACAGGAAGTTAAGAGTTTGTCGGCAGGAAGTTAACTTCTTGTCGACAAACTCCCAACTTCTTGTCGACAAGAAATCAACATCTTGTAAGCTTTTGATAATCAGAAAGAAAGTTTCCTTACACAAAAAGGATATTCGTAGACATATATTACTTGCGCTCTACACACCTCTTAAATAACCCGTTGGCGGAATTCGTTTCAGAGCGGCTCCATGCCATCTCCGTATGATCTCCGTATCATCTCCATACTATCTCCGTATCACCTCCGTAACTACTCCGTAGATTACTCGGTCAGTGATACTTCTACTATATACGGAGTAAGTACGGAGCAGGCACGGAGCAGATACGGAACAAACTTGTGCACAGTTCGGATAGAAGTCATGTAACTCAAGTTTCTTTATTCAGATATTTATCGTACTTTTGTAGCCTGTAAACCAGCTATTACATTTAAGAAGGAATACAACTATGCGCTATAAACTTTCGGCACCAGCCACTTTGCATACCACTATCCAGCTCCCGGCTTCCAAAAGTATCAGTAACCGGGCTTTGATATTACACGCCTTAGCCCAAGGGCATATCGCACCAAGCAATTTGAGCGATTGCGATGACACCCGTGTCATGATAAAAGCACTGGACGGGAATCCCGGACATATCGACATTCTTGCCGCCGGAACCGCCATGCGTTTTCTCACGGCTTACCTCAGTGTAACACCGGGTACACGCATCATTACCGGTACCGAACGGATGCAACAACGCCCCATACGTATTCTGGTGGATGCCTTACGTGAACTGGGTGCACAGATAGAGTATGCCGGAAAAGAAGGTTTCCCTCCTTTGCGCATCACAGGTGCAGAATTAACAGGCGAGGAAATCAGCCTTGCCGGAAATGTCAGCTCACAATATATATCTGCTTTACTAATGATCGGTCCCATCCTGAAAAATGGATTGAGACTGAATCTTACAGGAGAAATCATTTCCCGCCCTTACATTAATCTAACGCTACAACTGATGAAAGAATTCGGTGCAGACGCTGCCTGGAGTTCTGAAAGTAGTATCACCGTCCATCCGGGAAAGTACAGAGACATTCCTTTCACAGTAGAAAGTGACTGGAGCGGTGCTTCTTACTGGTATCAGATGGTTGCCTTAATTCAGGATAATGAAAAAAAGGAATCTACAAAAACGGAAATAAAATTACCCGGACTTCTCCCACGCAGCTATCAGGGCGACAGCCGGGGAGCTGAAATATTTGTCAGACTCGGTGTACACACCACATATACCGACCAAGGAGTGGTACTGACTAAGATGGGAACTCCCGTTGCCTGTTTAAAGGAAGATTTAGTGGATATACCCGACTTGGCACAAACTTTCGTTGTGACTTGTTGTTTAATGAACATACCTTTCCGATTTACCGGATTGCAGAGCTTGAAGATAAAGGAAACCGACCGCATTCAGGCGCTTATCACGGAATTGCATAAACTGGGATACGTGGTAAAATCGGAACAGGATAGTATATTAATCTGGAACGGTGAGCGCTGCGAACCGGAATCCCATCCCGTTATTGCGACTTATGAAGATCACCGGATGGCAATGGCATTTGCACCCGCCATCCTGCGGATGCCATCCATACGGATTGCTGATCCGCAGGTAGTTTCCAAGTCTTATCCAGGATATTGGGAGGATTTGAAACAGGTAGGGTTCGGAATTGAGATAATTAAATGAAGAATGAAGAATTTGGCTGCGCTACGCAAGCATACCACTAAGTAATTCTTAATTCTTCATTCTTAATTAAAAAAACTATGTGGATATTAATTATAAGTCTTATTGTACTTGTCTGTATCGCCCTTTTGGCAGGATACATCCGTAACCAACGCTTACAAAAGAAAATAGAGCGCGGAGAACTGGATGCCATGCCTGAAGTGAAAGAGGCCGACGCAGAATGCTGCGGACAGCACGAAATATGCGAACGGGACAGTCTGTTAGCTGCCGTCAGCAAAAAGATAGAGTACTACGATGATGAAGAACTGGACAAGTACATCGGCATTGCCCCCGAAGATTACACTCCTGAACAGGAAGATGAATTCAGGGACGTATTCTATACGATGCAGGACATCGACGTTGCCGGATGGGTACGCAGTTTGCAACTGCGTGGAATAGCTCTGCCAAACAATATCAAAGATGAAATATTCCTGATTATAGGAGAGAGGAGATTTTAAAGTGGATCTACTACAATACACCTTCTTTCAACATGCCCTCATCGGCAGTTTGCTGGCAAGCATTGTTTGCGGACTTATCGGTACGTATATCGTAACGAGGCGACTGGTGTTCATTAGTGGCGGACTGACACATGCCTCTTTCGGAGGAATTGGTCTGGGATTATATACAGGAATTTCTCCCATTTTGGCAGCCGGAGTGTTTGCGGTATTGTCCGCTTTTGGTGTGGAGTGGCTTAGCAAACGCAATGATATGCGCGAAGACTCAGCTATCGCGGTATTCTGGACGCTGGGGATGGCATTGGGTATCATGTTCACTTTTCTTTCACCCGGGTTCGCACCCGATTTGTCAGCTTATCTGTTCGGTAATATACTGACGATTACATTCGGAGACATCGCCTTGCTTGCGGGACTTGCAGTGATACTGGCTATTTTCTTTATCCTATACCTGCGTCCGATTATTTACGTTGCTTTCGACCGGGAATTTGCACGTTCACAAGGCATTCCCGTACAAATATTCGAATATGTGCTGATGATGTTCATTGCACTGACCATTGTGGCATGTCTGCGCATGGTAGGCATTGTGCTGGTTATTTCCCTGCTCACCATCCCACAAATGACTGCGAATTTGTTTACGCATCGTTTCCACCGCATTATCTGGCTATCCATCGGCATCGGTTATCTCAGTTGCCTGGGCGGATTAATGATATCCTATTATCTCAACGTTCCTTCCGGTGCAGCTATCATCTTCTTTTCCATCATTATATACGTAGTATGTAAGCTGGGAAAGAGTTTTTATTTATCTTTACGGCAGAAAACGCAGAACCCGTAAAACTTACTGGCATAGTTGAAACGCAAAGCAATCCTCCTCACTGGCATCTTAGTCACTTTGATGCTCATTACCGGATGTTCTACCCGAAAGAATACAGCCGGCACACGCTTCTATCATGCCCTAACCACCCGTTACAACGTCTACTTCAACGGAAACGAAGCTTATAAAGCCGGATTGCAGGCACAGCAACAAGGGAATAAGGATAACTACATGGAAATGCTCCCCCTCTATCCCATCGGCAATAAAGAAACTACAGGTATCGGTACTTCCGACTATGAGCGAGCCATTGAGAAAGCGCAAAAAGCCATTCGTCAGCATTCTATCAAGCGACGCCCCATACGTAAACCAGGACGGGCATACACGGACGAATACAAAAAATGGCTGGCGCGTCGGGAGTTCAATCCTTTCATACACCGTGCATGGCTGCTGTTGGGAAAAGCACAATATCAGAAAGGAGATTTCCCGGAAGCTGCCTCAACCTTTTCTTATATCGTGCGCCTCTATGACGGACAGACGAGCATCACTTCCGAAGCTCTGATCTGGCTATCCCGCTGCTACTCAGCTCTGGGCTGGCAATACGATGCGGAAGACGCTCTGAACCGGGTAAATAACGATAGTCTGCCGCTATCACTGGCAGTCCCTTATGCTTCGGCAACAGGAAACTACCTGTTGGGCAGTCAGCGATACAAAGAAGCCATCCCCCATTTGGAAAAGACCGCCAAAAACGAGAAGAACAAGCAGCAAAAAGCGCGATGCTATTATCTCCTGGGACAGACTTACCAGCTATTGCAACAACCGGAACAAGCTTATCAATCATACAGCAAAGTAATTCGTCTCAACCCTCCGTACGAACTGGCATTGAGTGCCCGTATCCGCCAGACGGAAGTGATGCCCACCGCCAATAGCCGTAAGATAACAGGAAAGCTACTGCGGCTGAGCAAAGACGAGAAAAACGAAGAGTATCTGGATCAGATTTACTATGCATTGGGTAATGTTTACCTGGCCGGGAAAGACACGGCACAGGCTCTTTCCGCATATCACAAAGGAATAGAAAAGAGCACCCGTAATGGTGTGGAGAAAGGAATTCTTCAACTGACATTAGGAAACTTGTACTGGCAGCAGGCACGCTATGCCGAAGCGCAGAAAGCATATGCAGAGGCAATAGGATTGATAGATAAGACACACCGGGAATATGCCGACATTACCACCCGTTCGGAAATATTGGACGAACTGGTACCTCATACCAATACCATACAGTTGCAGGATAGTTTGCAGCACCTTGCCGGGATGCCGGAGGCGGAACGAATGGCCGTCATAGAAAACATCATTGCACAGGTCATCGCCCGGGAGGAAGCCGAACGCAAGGCGGCCGAAGAAGCAGAGCGGGAAACAAACCGCCTGCAGATGCGGGAAGAAGCGGAAAGTCAGTTACCTGCAACTTCGATTATCAGCAAACCGGGGCAAGGCAATACCACTACTTCACAAACTACCCAGCCGGCAATAGGCGGAAAACAGGATTGGTATTTTTATAATCCGCAATTAGTGGAACAGGGAAAAGCAGAGTTCCAACGTTTGTGGGGACGCAGAAAACTGGAAGACAACTGGCGAAGGAAAAACAAGACTGTGGTTGCACTGGACGATTTTGAAGAGGTAGATTACAGTGAACCGGAAGATATTACCCCCAAAGACAGTATCCGGAACAGTCAGGAAAATGAACCCACAGAAAGTCCTGTATCCCCCAAAGAAGATTCTAAAGAGGGAACTGCCGACAGTATCGCCAATGACACGCATCGTCCGGAATACTATCTGGCACAGATTCCATTGACAGAAGAGGCTATGCAGGCATCCAACGCATTGCTATCGGAAGCCTTATACGGTGCCGGAATAGTCTTCAAGGATCGTATGCACGATTTCCGACGGGCAGAAGCCATGTTCGAAAGGCTCATCCGGCAGTTCCCGGACTTCGCGCAAGCTGATGAAGCCTATTATCAGTTATTCCTGACGGAATTGGCTATAGGATATTATGAGAAAAAAGGCAGTTCCGCTGAAAAATATAAAGCCGAACTTATCGCCCGATTCCCCGAAAGCCGTTATGCCAAGACACTGGCTGACCCGGATTTCGCAGAGAATGCCATACATGGTAAACAACGCGAAGATTCACTCTATGTCCGTGCTTATGAGCATTTCCAGATGGGCGACACAGCCACCGTGCGGGCTGCCGAACATCTTTCTTCCGAAATATATCCATTAGGGCAACACCGCCCGAAGTTTATGTTCCTCGAAGCCGTCACCCGACTGCAAGGAGGAGAAACTGAACGGTTCCTCGCCACTCTGAAAGAACTTGTACAGCAATATCCGCAGAACGAAATCACCGATCTGGCCGCCCATATACTGAAAGGCGTACAGGAAGGGCGTCTGCTGGCACGTGACAGCCATACATTCGGTTCTATCTGGCAACGACGGAATGCCGAACTGGCCGAAGCAGGCAATCTGCTGGGCGATAGCTTGAGCAGTACCGCTATTCTCCCACCGGACAGTGCTTTCAGCACAGAGCGCAATGTACCGTTCCTCTTTATCCTTGCTTATGAAGAAGGAAAAGTAAACGAGAATATGCTTCTGTTTGAAGTGGCACGCTATAATTTCTCCACTTTCCTGGTTAAGAACTTCGACCTTGCATTTGCTCACGAACGGGGGATCGGTATGTTGCAAATTCGTCCGTTCAACAATTACGATGAAACACAGCAATATTTCCGTCGACTTTATGCAAATCCCGAAATGGCGGCACGGCTCAGTGGTATGCGTGCTATACTCATCTCGGAGGCCAACTATGCGCAATTAATCAAACAATATAGTTTCGATGATTATGATGCCTTCTACCGTACACACTTCTCTTCCATACCAGAACCGGAACTAAAAGGCTATACACTGGATGAACCTCTGCTGAACCTGCCGACAAAGGAAGAAGAACGGCAGAGAGAAGAAAATCTGCCTGCGGAAGAGGACGACCCGGAAAATGGTGTTATCTTTGGCGAGTGAAACAGTGACGAGTGACGAGCTACAAGTTGCGGCGCTATACTCGTAGCTGACAGTGATGAGCTACAAGTCGCCGCGCCATACTCGTAGCTCGTAGCTTGTAGCTAAAAAACTAACAGATATGAAGAAAGACAGATTACTTTGGGTGGACGATGAAATCAGTTTGTTGCGACCGCACATCCTGTTTCTGGAAGGCAAAGGCTACGAAGTAGATACCGTAACCAACGGACAGGATGCACTGGATCGCTGCCGCGCTACAACCTACGACCTAATCTTTCTGGACGAAAACATGCCCGGACTGAGCGGTCTGCAAACTCTGGCATTAATAAAAGAAATCTGCCCCACCGTCCCCGTCGTCATGATCACCAAAAGTGAAGAAGAAAACATCATGGACATGGCTATCGGACAAAAAAATTGCGGATTACCTGATCAAACCCGTCAATCCTAACCAGATATTGTTGTCGCTAAAGAAGAACCTGCATCGTCGGGATATAGTCAGCGAAGCCGCACAAACCGGTTATCAACAAAATTTCGGTAAGATAGGCATGCAAATCAATGACTCGCTGACGGCAACAGACTGGATGGAATTGTATCGCCGCCTGGTATACTGGGAACTGGAATTGGAAGCTACAGACAGTCCCATGAGCGAGATGCTTGCCATGCAGAAAGCAGAAGCCAATTCTGCCTTTGCCAAATTCATAAAGAAGCACTATGCCGACTGGGTATCGGACGAAAAAGGGGCAACTAACACACGCAAACCCTCTTCGGAAAACACCGGCCGCCCTCTGATGAGCCCGGATCTTTTCAAACGCATCCTTTTCCCTCTGCTGGACAAAGGAGAAAAGATTTTCTTTATTGTACTTGATAATTTCCGGTACGACCAATGGCGCGTTCTTGCCAATGAGCTATCCGGCTTATTCAACATTGAAGAACAACTCTATTTCAGCATTCTGCCCACCGCCACGCAATATGCCCGCAATGCCATCTTTTCCGGACTGATGCCTGACCAGATAGCCAAGCTTTTCCCCGAATTATGGATAGATGAGGACGAAGAAGAAAACAAAAACCTGAATGAAGCCCCACTGATACGTACCATTATAGAGCGCTATCGCCGCAGTGATACCTTCTCTTACCATAAAATTAATGATGCTTCCGGTGCAGAACGTCTACTGGCACAACTTCCCGCCTTAGCGCAGAATGACCTCAATGTTGCCGTATTCAATTTTATCGACATGTTGAGCCACAGCCGAACGGAAAGCAAAATGATACGCGAACTCGCCTCTACCGAGGCAGCCTACCGTAGTATCACCCTTTCCTGGTTTCGCCATTCACCGCTGAGCGACTTGCTGAAAGCGCTTGCCAGTCGTCAGTACCGGGTTATCATCACCACCGATCACGGCAGCATTCGCGTAGACAACCCGGTAAAGGTGCAAAGCAACAGTAAAGAAATCAATGCCAACCTGCGATACAAACTGTCACGCAACATGGCATACAATCCCAAACAGGTGTTTGAAATCACCCGCCCCGCCGAGATACACCTCCCCTCACCCAACGTGAGCACGCGCTATATCTTCGCTACAGGCCGGGATTTCTTTGCCTATCCCAATAATTACAACCATTACGTCAGCTACTACACCGATACTTTCCAGCATGGAGGCATTTCGATGGAAGAGATGATTATCCCACTTATCACACTAAGTGGACGAAACTGAAAGTAAAATCATAATTAAATATAGTATGGAAATTAAAATTCAATCTCTGGACCATATCCATGAAGCCGCCCGCGAGTTCATCGCCGCTATGGGCGACAATACCGTTTTCGCTCTCTATGGAAAAATGGGAGCTGGTAAAACTACTTTTATCAAGGCGCTTTGCCAGGAGTTGGGCGTTGAAGATGTCGTTACATCACCCACCTTTGCCGTTATCAATGAGTATCGTTCGGACATAGCGGGAGAATTGATCTATCATTTCGACTTCTATCGGATCAAGAAGCTGGAAGAAGTATATGATATGGGATACGAAGATTACTTCTACAGTGGTGCGCTCTGTTTCATCGAATGGCCGGAACTGGTGGAGGAACTGCTACCGGGCAATACCATTAAAGTGACTATTGAGGAACAGGAAGACGGTTCGCGCAGGTTGACAATGGAAGAAAAACCGGATTAATAGCTTATGAGCCAATACATCGTACAAGGTATATTCGCGGTAGCCGGCATCCTCTCGCTGCTGGCGGCCGTGTTCGACTGGGAGTGGTTCTTCACCGCCCGCAACACACAGTTCGCCGTAAAGAGTGTAGGACGGCAGCGCGCCCGGTTATTCTATGGCGTACTGGGAGTGATTCTTATCGCAATGTCCGCATTCTTCTTCCTGAACACGCCAAGGGAATGATGCCGTACTATGCAGGGTGTCTGCATAGACCTATGCAGGGTGTACACATAGACCTATGCAGGGTGCCCGCATAGACCTATGCAGGGTGTACGCATAGACCTATGCAGGGTGTACGCATAGGCAGCTACCGCCATCCCCCGCCAAGTGCCTTATACAGTCGCACCAGTGTGATCTGCTTATCCCGTATCGCATTGCTCAATCCGATCTGGGCGTCGAAATATCCACGTTGTGCATCCAGCACGTCCAGATATCCGATTACGCCATTGATATACTGCAACTGAGCCAACTCCACATTGGTTTGCGCGGCTTGTTCCAGTTGCAGGCGCGACTCATAAATATCCTTTATCTTATTGAAATCTACAATTGCATTCCGCGCATCCTTGAAAGCCGTCAGCACTGATTTCTCGTAAGTGTAAACCTCCTGTTCGTACGCCGCTTTCTTGGCTTTCAGCATCGCCCGGTTCTTACCCATCGCAAACAACGGTGTCAGCAAGGAACCGCTCAGGAAATGATAGGGCGATTTCAGGAAATCAGAGAATTCCGCACTCTCCAAACCGTAATGTGCCGTCAGAGCCAGACGAGGAAACATATTAGTATACGCAAGGCCTACCGCCGCATTGGCCGCAATCAATTTCTGTTCCGCCTGACGTACATCCGGACGGCGTTCCAGCAATGTGGACGGAAGCCCTACAGGAAGGTTTTCCGGCAGTTTCACCTCTTCGGACAACACCGAGCGTTCTATCTTCCGCGGATATTCACCTGCCAGGAAAGCAATGTCATTCTCCTTAATGGAAATCTTTCGCTCCAGATCCGGAACCAGCGTCGCGGTACGTGCAAATTCCACCTGCGCCTGTTGATAAGAGGTTTCCGAGGTAAGTCCGCCTTCAAAACGAAGCTTTGCCAACCGCACGCCTTCTTTACGGGCATTCAGTGTCTGACGAACAATAGCCAGTTCATTATCCAAAGCCACCAGTTCAAAGTATGCCTGAGCCACTTCTGCCACCAGGCTCATTTTCAGTGCCCGTTGCGCCTCTATCGAACCCAGGAAATCCGCCATACTCTTATCTTTCGCCCAACGCAGGTTTCCCCACAGGTCCACTTCCCATGAAACGATTGCCTTTGCTTCATAGCTACGGTCCGAATCATAATTGTCCCCGCCATAGTTCTCCGCTTCCTTGTCCGCATACAACTTACCACTGACTTGCGGGAAAAGATTAGCAAAATCTATGCGTTTCATTGCCGCCAGCTCCTTCACCCGCGCGGCGGCTATCTTCATATCCTTATTATATTCGAGCGTCCGCTCTATGAGCGCTTGCAACGTAGTATCGGTGTAGAGTTCCCACCATTGCCGGTCGGCGATAGAGAGCGTGTCCTGTTCCGTTGAGTCAAGCTGTTGCGGCAGGTTCAGTTCCGGACGTACATAATGTTTACCCAACTGGCAGGAACTGAACAATAACACCAACGCCATCATGTAATATATTGTATATTTTCTTTTCATAACTTATCGTTTAAATCGCTTCGTAACTTTCTTAATATTCGTACTCTTCGCTTTTGCCTTCGCCTTATAAATCAGTACAAAGAAGAACGGTACCAAAAGAATACCTATCGTCACAGCTAAAATCATTCCAAAGAATACACCGGTACCAATAGCCTGACGGCTTGCCGAGCCCGGTCCGCTGGCAATAACCATCGGCAACATACCGAGAATAAATGCCAATGACGTCATCAGGATAGGACGGAAGCGCAGCTGCGATGCATGTAAAGCCGCCTTAACCACATTCGCCCCACGATCTACTTGTTCTTTGGCAAATTCTACAATCAAAATAGCATTCTTTGCCGCCAGACCGACCAGCATTACCAATCCGATCTGGAAATAGACATCGTTCTCCAATCCACACAGCCACACTCCGAGGTAGGCTCCCAACGCTGCAATGGGCAATGAAAGCAGCACCGCAATGGGCACTGTCCAGCTTTCGTAAAGTGCTGCCAGGAAGAGGAATACGAACAGGAATACCAATGCCAATACCATTGCCGTCTGTCCTCCGGCCTGTTTCTCCTGATAAGAAAGTCCACTCCATTCTACACCTATATTTTCCGGCAAGTGTTCGCGAGCTATCTGCTCAATGATTTCCATGGCCTGACCGGAACTGTAACCATCCGCCGCTCCACCACGAATTACGGCACTGTTGAACATATTGAAACGTTTGATGCTACCCGGTCCCGTGGTATAGGAAGTGGTTCCGAGAGAAGTCAACGGTATCATTACATTATCCGCCCCACGTACAAAGAACAGGTTGATATTTTCTTTGTGTTCCCGATAAGGTGCTTCAGCCTGAATATATACACGATAGATACGATTGAACATATTGAAGTCGTTCACATATACCGAACCTGTATAAGCCTTCATGGTTGAAAAGACATCTGCCAACGGCACTCCCGCCAGTTTTACCTTATCACGATCTACGTCGAAATAGAGTTGCGGAATATCCGCCTGTAAAGATGATGACAGTCCGGATAGCTCCTTACGCTGCGATGCATAATACATCAATGTATCCGTAGCCTGCACCAGATTATCGAATGTGGCATCTCCACGTGCCTCAAGCTGCATTTCGAAACCACCCGAGCTTCCCAATCCCGGAATAACCGGCGGTGTGGAAAGATATACTTTACACTCAGGATATTCCTGCAAATCCTTTTTCACTTGTGCCATCACCTCGTCAATGGTTTGTCCGTCACGCGCACCCCACGGCTTCATAATAACCGTCAGTTCGCTACGTGCCTGGCTGCTGCCTACACGAGGGCTGCTACCCACTACGCTCTGCACATACTCTACAGCCGGATTCAACATCAGATACTCCACTGCACGCTCTGACACGGTACGTGTACGCTCCAGTGTAGCACCTTCAGGCAATTCCAGTTCCACTTTGAAGTAACCCTGATCTTCCACGGGTAAGAAACTGGTCGGTATCAGGCGGTTTATCAGTAAGATGGCTACCAGTACCACACCAAATGCAGCCAGTACTCTGCGAGGATTTCCTATCACACGTGAAATCTGGCGAACATATTTACGGTTGCCCATATTCAGTGCATAGTTAATATAACGGAATACGATATTCTTTCGCTTATGCGATTCCGGTTTCAATATCAACGAACACATTACCGGGCTCAAAGTCAATGCAACCACCGTAGAAAGTAATACGGAAACCACAATTGTCACCGTGAATTGACGATAAAGCTGCCCTGTGATACCACCAAGGAAACTAACCGGTACAAACACAGCCGCCAATACCAGAGACGTAGCAATAATCGCTCCCGTCAATCCTTCCATCGCTTTTTTCGTAGCCTCGTAAGGTGGTAGTTTCTCTTCGTGCATAATGCGCTCTACGTTCTCCACTACCACAATAGCGTCATCCACCACAATACCGATGGCAAGTACCAATCCAAGCAATGTAAGTATATTGAGCGAAAAGCCGAATATCAGCATGAAACCGAACGTACCAATCAGGGAAATAGGTACTGCCACAATCGGAATAAGTGTAGCACGCCAGCTTTGCAGTGACAGGAATACCACGATAATTACCAGTATCAACGCTTCAAACAAAGTCTTATATACTTCGTGAATAGACTCTGAAATATATGTCGTCATATCAAACGGAATCTCGTAACTCAATCCGTCAGGGAAGTTACTGCTGATTTCATCCATCGCCTTTTTCACATTCTCTGCCACTTCCATAGCATTGGCACCCGGAAGCATATAAATGCCTAACACCGCTGCATTTTCGCCATTGATGCTACTCTCCGTATTGTATGAAGACGCCTCCAGCGAGATGCGTGCCACGTCGCGCAAACGAACAATGGAACCATCCGCATTCGCACGAACTACGATTTCTTCAAACTGCCCTACAGTAGAAAGACGTCCCTGAGTCGTAATAGGAATGGTAATATCCAATCCTTGTACAGGTTGTTGCCCCAGCACACCGGCCGCGGACTCACGGTTCTGATCTTTCAGAGCATTCTGCAAATCGGCTACGGTCAGTCCGAAGTTTGCCAATTTGTCCGGTTGCACCCAAATCTGCATTGCATAGTAGCGGCTACCAATATTGGAGACACGCCCTACACCTGGAATACGACGAAGCAAATCGAGTACGTTCAGTGTAGCGAAGTTACTCAAATAGATTTCATCAAACTTCGGGTCGGAAGACATCAGACAGATAGTCATTAACTGGCTGGCTGCCTGTTTTTCTACGGATATACCGTTCTGTACCACTTCTGCCGGAAGACGGGACTCCGCCAGTTTCAAACGGTTCTGTATTTCTACTGCCGCCAAATCGGGGTCAGCCGAAATATCAAATGTCACTGTAGCGGAAAAACCACCGGAATTGGAACTGTTGGACTCCATATAGAGCATTCCCGGTGTTCCATTCAATTCTTGTTCGATAGGTGTAGCTACCGCCTGTGATACTGTCAGTGCACTGGCACCGGGATACGAAGCACTAATCTTCACCACCGGTGGCGTAATCTGCGGATATTGGTCAATGGGAAGCATCGTCAATCCGATGATACCCACAATGACAATCAGTATGGAGATGACAGCCGAGAATACCGGTCTGTCTATAAAGAAACTTACTTTCATATGCGTCTGTTTTATGTTCGTCAATTACTTTTCAGTCTTAGCCGAATCCGGTGTCTGACTTTGATCTTCATCTTCTTTCTTCAACAGGGCATTGTTAACCTTAACTTTTATACCCGGGCTTAGTTTGTGGTATCCTTCCACCACTATTGTCTCACCCGGCACCAGACCTCTCTCCACCACCACCTGGTTCTGGAATTCAGGTCCTAACTCTATAAAACGACGTTCTACAGTAGAATCACGGCGCATTACAAACACGTAAGCACCACCTTTTTCGATGATAACGGATTTCAGGGGAACTACTGTTGCATTCTCCCGTACATCCAGCAAGAGCTTCACTTTAGTGAACTGTCCCGGAAGTAATACATGTTTTGGATTGGGCATTTCGGCACGAACAGAGAATGTACCGGTACGTGGGTCAACCTGCGGTTCAGCAAAGTCAACCAAACCTTTGAAGGGATAAACAGTGTTATCTGCCAGTGTTATAGAAATATTGGGCTGCCAGGAACGGGTAGAATCCTTTTGTCCCAGATTCACATTACGCTCTTTGGTTTTCAGGTAATCCAATGCTGTCATGCTAAAATCTACCAGTACTGTATCACTCTTTACAATAGTAGCAAGCAAGGATTTACCACCCGTCCCCACCAGCGTACCAAGGTCTACATATCGTTCACTGATATGCCCTGCAAGCGGTGAGCGAACAATGGTATATCCTAATTCCAGCTCGGCCTGATCCAGATCAGCCTGACTCATAGCAACACTTGCTTCAGCCGTTTCATAGGCAGCCACTGCATTATCCAAATCCAACCTACTGGCAGCATTCTGTTCATATAAAGGACGGATACGCTCCAGGTCGTTCTGTGCCTTGCGTACCTGCGCCTCATCCTTTTTTAGTTGTGCACGCGCCTTGTCTGCCTTCGCGGCATATTGGTCGCGGTTGATTACAAACAATACCTGATTCTTCGTCACATAGGTACCCTCTTCAAAAAGCATATTTTCCAGATACCCTTCTACACGGGCGCGGACTTCTACAAATTGCTGGGCACGGACACGTCCTACATATTCACCATAGATTTCCACGTCGTCCTGTATCACCGGTTCCACGGCTACCACCGGAAGATCCGGTGCAGGTGCCGGTCGGTGGGTAATAAACCAATAAATTGCTACCAACACCACTACAGCTATTGCGGCAATCACTGCCTGCCTTTTCGTTATTCTGATTTCTCTCTTCTTAAAAAACGATTTCATAAGCTCTCTGTTTATGTTAATGTTAAAAACCCTATAAATAAAAAACACAACTGGCGTGCCAAAGTTCGATGGCTGTACCTTTATTATTCATAGCCAACGCATTAAATGACTTAACAAGAATAATGAAGAGTGTAGAATCAGCTCTACAAGTGTGGAATAATTCCACAAAAAAAGTCCGGACAAACTGTCCGGACTCCTTTTTTACTTAACTGAACCTTTCTATTCTTCATCATCATCCAATGACTCCGTATATTCCAGTTCACCTTGAACCACGAACAGGATTTCTTCCGGATCATAGTCACCCATCTCGTCTTTGTGGGCTTCCTTGATGATGTAATCCACGATTTGCCCCAGATCCACTTCGACACATCCTTCTTCGTCCGGCTCTACATCCAGAATGCCGCTTTCAGAATAATACTCGTCAATCAAATCGAGGAAATAATAGAATTCGTCGTCAGAGAACTTCTCTTTTAACTCCTGCGGCAAATAATTCTTGATGTATTCGATGGTTTTTTCGTCATCGAGATCATCCTTTAAGAAATCGTCTTCCAGTCCCATAATAGTTAGTTTTTTAAGGGTTAATACCTTATTTATATTATGCTCCTTAGAGGAACATCTTTTTTATCTTATCATCAAAAGCCGATTTGGAAGCAGAACCTACCTGTTTGTCAACCAACTCACCGTTTTTGAAGAATAGTACAGTAGGGATGTTACGAATACCGTATTCAGCAGCTACATCGCCATTTTCGTCTACATCGCACTTACCGATGAGAACCTGTCCTTCGTATGTTTCTGCCAATTCTTCAATGATAGGACCTACCATTTTACAAGGACCACACCACGGGGCCCAAAAGTCAATCACTACAGGTTTACCCTCTGCAAGGATCTCCTTATAGTTGCTGTCTGTAATTTCTAAAGCCATTGCGTTATTGATTAATTATTTAATGTTTAATGATTACTGTCAAAATCTTTATGGAAGCAAAGATACTAATTTATCCGGAATTCCAGTTCCGGACGATCATTTAAATAAGAGATTAACTCACGTCCTACGGAAAGTTTCACCGGACGGGAAATCATATCTACCACTGTCTTACTATCAGGATCACTCACTTTGAAATAAAGTTCCGTCGTTCCGGGATTCCCTTTCATTAGCGCCGCAAGCTCTGTAACCAAAGCTTGGTTCAGCACGGAAAGCGGTATCAGAATGGTAATTTTGGAAATCAACTTCTCCTTTACATCCGGCAACAATTCCATAGAAGTAATTTTTACTTCCAATTCATCCTGCCGCCACTGTTTAGGCTGGCAACGCGCTTTTATAAAGAGGAAAGTACGTTCACCCAGATACCCCTGATAGGTCACCCAGTCATTACCAAAGAAAGGAAGTTCCGCCGAACCGGAATAGTCTTCAATCTTAGCAATGCCGTAAGGATTACCATTCTTACTGATGCCCCGGCGTACAGAAGTTACAATTCCTCCCATCGTTATTTCACGTCCGGCAAGTGCCGCTTTGTCTTCCAGTTCAGCCATACGCGTATTGCAAACATGTTGTAACACAACCGAATATTCATCCAGCGGATGAGCGGAAAGATAGATACCCACTAGATCACGTTCCCTGTTCAGACGATCCAGATCACTCCAGCGTTCAGCTTCAGGAATTTCGGGAGTAGCTATATCAACTACATTCTCACCACCGAACAAGGAATTGGCGGCAGCTGCCTGATCTGCCTGATAACGGTTACCATAACGTACCAAAGTTTCCATGAAAACTTCATTCTTAGAATTCACGGCAAAATATTGCTCGCGTTTCAATTCCGGGAACTCATCGAAACCTCCTGCCAGAGCCAGACATTCCAGATTCTTCTTATTACAAGCTGTCAGATTGACGCGTTGCACAAAGTCGAATATACCTTTGAAAGGACCATTCTTCTCACGTTCTTCCATGATATTCAGCACGGCACCTTCGCCCACACCTTTCACTGCACCGAGACCAAAACGAATATTTCCTTCCGGGTTAACAGTGAACTTCAGATTACTCTCATTCACATCCGGACCAAGAACTTTGATACCCATAGCCTTACATTCGTCCATCAGTTTAGTGATATCGGTAATGTTCGACAAACTTCGACTCATTACGGCTGCCATGTACTCGGCAGGGTAATTAGCTTTCAGATAAGCCGTCTGATAAGCTACCCATGAATAGCAAGTAGCATGAGACTTGTTAAAAGCATAAGATGCAAACTTTTCCCAGTCTCCCCAAATCTTTTCAAGTACTTTCGGATCATGTCCGTTCTTACGTCCGCCTTCAACGAACTTAGGTTTCATATGATCCAGTTTGTCACGTAGCTTTTTACCCATCGCCTTACGCAGGGCATCGGACTCACCACGAGTGAAGTCAGCCAACAGACGGGACAGAAGCATCACCTGTTCCTGATATACCGTAATACCATACGTATCCTTCAGGTATTTCTCCATGACAGGAATATCGTACTCAATCGGTTTCCGCCCATGCTTACGGTCGATAAAATCCGGAATGTAATCCATAGGTCCCGGACGATAGAGAGCATTCATTGCAATCAAGTCTTCAAAAGTAGAAGGTTGCAACTCACGCAGATATTTCTGCATACCGGCAGACTCAAACTGGAATGTACCAATCGTACGCCCATCACTATATAGTTTATAAGTAGCAGGATCGTCAATAGGCACTTTATCTATATTCAACTCCAACTTGCGGTGCAGGCGAATATTCTCTACGGCTTCCTTGATGATTGACAATGTTTTCAATCCCAGGAAGTCCATCTTGATCAAGCCTGTATCTTCAATTACCGAACCTTCATATTGAGTAACGAGCATCTTTTCACCCGTTTCTTTATCATCGGCCGTACTTACAGGCACCCAGTCGGTAATGTCGTCACGACAAATAATCGTACCGCAGGCATGCACACCCGTACCGCGTACGTTACCTTCTAGCATTTTGGCATATTTCAGCGTATCACGCACCAAAGGATCGGGAGAAGCCTCAGCCGCCTGCAATTCAGGAACATAATCAATAGCATTCCGCAGGTTCAGCTTTTTATCAGGTATCTTATCAGGAACCAATTTGGCCAAACGGTCAGATTCCGACAGAGGAAGTTTCTGCACACGGGCCACGTCCTTGATAGCAAGTTTGGTAGCCATCGTACCATATGTGATAATATGCGCCACTTTTTCCTGACCGTACTTTTGTGTCACCCAGCGAAGTACTTCACCACGTCCGTCATCATCAAAGTCGATATCGATATCAGGCAAGGAGATACGGTCGGGGTTCAAGAAACGCTCAAACAGCAAGTCATATTTAATGGGGTCGATTTTTGTAATCTGCAAGCAATACGCTACTGCCGAACCGGCTGCTGACCCACGTCCCGGACCTACCGAGACACCCATATTACGCCCGGCAGCAATGAAGTCCTGTACAATAAGGAAGTACCCTGGGAAACCCATCGTCTTCATAATGTAAAGTTCAAACTTCAATCGCTCCATTACTTCTTCGGACAGAGGATCACCATAGAATATTTTAGCACCGTCAAAAGTAAGTTTGGCAAGGTAGTCCGCTTCTAATTTTATACGATATAACTTTTCATATCCGCCCAAGCGTTTGATTTTAGCCTTAGCTGCCTCTTCACTTAATACTACATTGCCATTTTCGTCCTGAGTGAACTCATCAAACAAATCCTTCTCAGTATATTTTTGCCGATACCCTTCTTCTGTTCCGAAATCTTCAGGAATAGCAAAAGTCGGCATGATAGGCGCATGATCGATTGAATAATATTCTACCTTATTTAGGATTTCCAGCGTATTGGACAAAGCCTCGGGAATGTCTGCAAATAATTCATTCATTTCAGCTTTTGTCTTCATCCACTCCTGTTTGGTATAAAGCATGCGTTTAGGGTCATCCAGATCTTTACCCGTACTCAGACAGATCAAACGGTCGTGCGCCTCAGCATGTTCCTCGTTTACAAAGTGAACGTCGTTGGAGCAAATAAGTTTGATATTGTATTTTTTGGCAAACTCTATCAGCTTGGCATTCGCCCTCTGCTGTAGCGGATAAGCTTCGTGATTGGCACGGGGCACGGTTGCCTTATGGCGTTGCAACTCCAGATAATAATCTTCACCAAAAAGATTTTTGTACCAACGCACGGCTTCTTCCGCATCTTCCAATTGGTCGTTAAGTATCTTTTTAGGCACCTCACCACCAATACAAGCTGAACAGACGATCAATCCTTCATGATACTTTTCCAGTTCGCTACGGTCTGTACGCGGACGCATATAATATCCTTTTGTCCAGGCTCTGGATACCAATTTTATCAAATTATGATATCCTTTCTCATTCTTAGCCAACACAATCAAGTGCCAACCGCTCTGGTCGGGTTTACCTTCTTTCTTATCCATGGTGCGGCGTGCCACATACATCTCACAACCGATTATCGGCTTGAACAATTTATTTTCCGCTTCCGCAAGCTTCGCACGACAATCAGCAAGTTCCGCGTCTTTGTCTTCGCAAGCTATCTCACCACTTTCAATACCGGCTATCCGCTTTTTGAGATCTTTAATCTCTCCCTTCGGCCCGCCATTCTTCTTGTTAACGTAATTTGTGAACTCTTTAATGCCGAACATATTACCGTGGTCAGTCACGGCTATCCCTTTCATTCCATCCTTCATAGCCTTATCCACCAACGCGCTTACGCTGGCCTGACCATCGAGGAGGGAGTACTGGGTATGAACGTGCAAATGAACAAAATCCTGCATAAATATCTCCTTTCAATTGAGAGCATAAAAGTACAACGTATATAAGACCTAACAAAAATATTTCCCTAAAAGTTATCAACATCTGCATTTCTCGCCCCAAATGCTTGTTAGATTTTCAAAATAAGCCTATTTTTGCCGATAATTTCTATTCGAAGAATAAAACAACTTACATGAGTCGACTAAAAAACTAAAAAAGATACGAATTCACCGTGAGGGGACACATACACTGGCCGGCAGTTTATTGTTGCTACTGGTTGTTAATTCCGCTCTCTACTTTGGATTAGAATGCAAATTGCCATTCTATATCGTAGCTGTGGTAAGTATTGTCCTGTATGGAATGCTGGTGAATTTTTTCAGATGCCCTATCCGCCTGTTTGGCCAGGAAGACACCGAGAAAATAGTGGTGGCACCTGCCGATGGTAGAATAGTAGTCATAGAAGAAGTGGATGAGAATGAATACTTCCACGATCGTCGGCTCATGATTTCCATCTTTATGAGTGTTATCAATGTACACGCTAATTGGTATCCGGTAGACGGAACCGTGAAGAAGGTAGCCCATCATAACGGAAAGTTCATGAAAGCCTGGTTACCGAAAGCCAGTACGGACAACGAACGTTCTACAGTGGTAATTGAAACTCCCGAAGGTGTAGAAGTAATGGCACGTCAGATTGCCGGAGCGATGGCACGACGCATCGTCACCTATGCCGAACCCGGTGAAGACTGTTATATCGATGAACACATGGGCTTTATCAAATTTGGTTCCCGTGTAGATGTATATCTCCCGTTAGGTACAGAAGTATTCGTAAAGATGGGACAAACCACTACAGGAAACCAGACTGTGATAGCCAAACTAAAATAACTAAACAATGCCTAACTGTATTACCCGCCATATCCCCAATACATTGACATGTCTGAATCTGTTCTCAGGCTGTATTGCATGTGTTATGGCTTTCGAGTTCAAGTATGAATGGGCTCTTACCTTCATTATTGTCAGCGCTGTTTTTGACTTCCTCGACGGAATGTCAGCGCGGTTGCTGAATGCCCCCTCTCCTATTGGAAAAGAATTGGACTCTTTGGCAGATGACGTCAGTTTCGGAGTAGTACCCTCAGTAATTGTATTCTCTCTATTGCGCGAAACTACTTATCCCGACTGGATGAGCTGTTTTCAAGAATATGTTCCCTATTTTGCTTTCCTCATCGCTGTATTTTCAGCATTGCGTTTGGCTAAATTTAATATTGACGAACGCCAGACCAGCTCATTCATCGGCCTGAATACTCCTGCCAATACCTTATTTTGGGCAGCAGCAGCGGCGCAATACCATGATTGGCTGATACAAGGTGGAGTAATCCTGTATGGTTTATTGATTTGCATCGTATTATTCTCTCTGTTACTGGTATCTGAATTCCCAATGTTCGCCTTCAAACTGAAGAATTTCTCTTGGGAAGAAAATAAAATCCGTTATTTGTTTTTGATAGTCAGCATTCCTTTGCTCATCTTTGTAGGACTTGCAGCTGTCATTGGCTGGTACATCATTCTGTGCTGGTTTGTAAGAAAGAAGCTCTAAACAAATCTTCTGGCACAGTTGTTGTACTATCGTTCGTAAGACGAACAATATATAAAAACGATTAGCCCATGTTTCACATCTTAGGATTTTTATTTATCATTATAGTCGTTATTCTGGTCATCGGACTCAGCATCATCGGCACCGTTCTCCGAACTGTTTTCGGACTGGGGAAACGTCGTAGCTCTTCAGGTACTTACCAGAATGGCGGAGGAAGTTATCAATCCGGTAGAGGTTATTCTTTCTCGGGTGATCAACAACAGGATGCTTCTTCGCAATCCAACGGAGAAACAACTTCCTCTGGAAATGATATCCATAGAAAACACAAGAAACTTTTCTCTAAAGATGAAGGAGAATACGTGGATTTTGAAGAAATTAAAGAATAATCAGATTTTTGCCATGCCGGTAAGAATGTATTTGCCTCTCAGATTATGCTCCTTCATATAAATTTGAACTTCCAGCCGGCAAGCAGACATTAAGGCATATCCCACTAATCTGTCATTCATAGCTTTGATAAATGAATACTCTGTATCGTTGTGAATAAAAGATATACGATGATATTCCATTACATAATGCATTTTAAGAATCTGTTAAGTAGTCAAATATACGGATAAAATACGAAATACAGATCAAAAAGAGGAACTATATTAGAATTCAGCGACGTTTTGCCGCAAAAAAATCCTTCATCAGCACTGCACACTCTTCAGCAAGAACGCCCTGTGAAACTGCCGTTTTCGGGTGCAAGGCCTGAGATGCATAACGCTGATATCCACGTTTCTCATCTCCGGCACCAAACACAAGCCTTCCCATCTGAGCCCAAGCAATCGCCCCCGCACACATTACACAAGGCTCTACTGTAACATAGAGAGTGCATTCATTCAGATATTTTCCGCCAAGAGTAGAGGCTGCGGCAGTAATAGCCTGCATTTCAGCGTGAGCAGTCACATCAGTCAAAGTTTCTGTTAAGTTATGGGCGCGAGCTATAATACGGTCTTTGCATACAACGACTGCGCCAACGGGCACTTCTCCCCTTTCGGAAGCCTTACGCGCTTCAATCAACGCCTGTTTCATATAATAGTTATCGTCCATCCGCTTCAATTTAATTAGGATTAAAGAATTCTCCTTATCGTCTCATATCATGCTCACCGAAAAGAGTCGGATAATCTTCTTCCATATTCTTATGGATAAACATGAGAATAGTCTCCCGCAGCCATCGCGATTTATTCGTTATCTTGTATTTCTCCAGATAACGGTCTACAATCCGCAGCTCTTCCTCGCTCATCAGGCAAACAATGCGCTGTTCGCGTTTGGGTTCTTCAGGTGTTGCTTTCACACACGCTTTATCTCTCTTTCTCATATTTCCTGCAAAATTAGTTTTACTTCTGTAAATACAAAGCAGAAAAAACGTATTTTTGCATAGAAACAGCTAAAAATAAGTACGAATACAGGTATGGCAGCACACAATGCTCTCGGAAAGGCCGGAGAAGACGCCGCAGTGGCGCATCTGGAATATAACGGATACACTATCTGTCACCGTAATTGGCGGAAAAATCGTCTTGAGCTGGACATTGTGGCAGTCAAGGATGAACAATTAATTGTGGTGGAGGTAAAAACCCGCAGTAATACAGAATACATCGAACCGCAAGACGCGGTTAACTGGCAGAAAGTACGCCATATCGTAGTAGCCGCTGATGCTTACATCAAGCATTTCAACATTGATGTCCCTGTACGCTTTGATATCATTACTGTTGTCGGTGAAGCTGATGCATTTAAAATAGAGCATATCAAAGATGCATTTTATCCGCCAATGTTCTGAATCAAACGTGAAAAGTGCTTTTACACAGCATTTTCGTAATTCTTCTTGCCCGTTTCGGGAAAACTCTCTATCTTCGTTCGGAAATATTCTAAAAAAGCTCTATTTATGAATCAGGCAAATTCCACTAAGCTAATCCCTTACGGGATGACAGACTTTCCTGCAATTATCCGTAATAACTATTATTATGTCGATAAGACGGAATATATCAGACAGATAGAACAGACTGCCCGTTTCTTCTTTTTCGTCCGCCCCCGTCGTTTCGGGAAGAGTCTTTTCCTCAATATGCTGGAATGCTATTATGATTGTAAGACAGAAAAACAATTTGATGAACTGTTTGGCAACTTATACGTGGGAAAACATCCTACCCCGGACCGCAACAAGTATCTTGTGCTGAAGATGAGCTTCTCCAGTATCGTCTCCGACCCGGAAAAAATGGAAGCCTCATTCAATAGTAACTGCGACATGATATTTACGGACTTTTGTCTGAAATATGCATATTTACTGCCACCGGACACCCTTGAAATGGTACAACAAAAGGAAGTGGCTTCCGAGAAGCTGACCGCGGTATGCCTGTCATTGCGGAGACAAGGCCTGAAGATGTACCTCATCCTCGACGAATACGACAATTTTGCCAACAACGTACTGGTCAACTACGGTAATACCCGTTATCGCGCCCTCACTCATGGCGACGGTTTTCTGCGGAACTTTCTCAAAACCGTCAAAGACTATACTGACAGGGTTGTGGAACGTATGTACATCACCGGTGTCAGCCCTGTAACGATGGACGATCTTACAAGTGGCTTCAATATCGCCAGCAATCAAAGTACCAACCCGGTATTCAACAGCATGATCGGGTTCACTGAAGCCGAAGTACGGGAATTACTGGAATACTACCGGCAGCAAGGAAAAATCATTCATCCCGTCGATGAGTTGATCAGCATGATGAAACCGTGGTATGATAATTACTGTTTCTCAGAAGATGCATTGAATGAACCTCCGATGTATAATTCTGACATGGTGCTCTATTTCGTGAACAGATACTTCGCCAGTCAGAAACCGCCCCGTGACATGCTCGACACCAACTGCCGCACTGACTATAACAAACTGCGCCACCTCATCCTTATAGACAAAAACTTCGGCAAAAATGCCAGTATCATTCAAGAAATCATCACACAGGGTGAAACGGTTGGCAGGATAAAAGAGTCCTTCCCCGCCGTGGAGATAGCGCAAACGGATAATTTCAAGAGTCTGCTCTTCTATTACGGAATGCTGACAATAGCGGGTACACGCGGACCGATGCTGCAACTGACAATCCCCAACCAAGTGGTGCGCGAACAACTATACGGCTATCTGGCAGACGCATACCGCACCGCCGGACACATGGACCTGGATGTTGACGAACTGAATCAGCTGATGTACGGCATGGCTTATTCCCGTGAATGGGAAAGCTACTTCCAATATATCGCCACCCGGCTAAAGGAACAAAGCTCCATCCGCGAATTCATGGAAGGTGAAGCGCACGTCAAGGGCTTTCTCCTCAGCTATATGGGCATGAACAGTTACTACATAACAATGCCCGAATACGAAATGAACAAAGGCTTCTCCGACTTCTACCTGATACCCAACCTTCCGCAACTGCCCGATATGCCGTACAGCTATGCCATTGAAGTGAAGTATTGCCCCCGCGACGCCAAAGATGCAGAAGTGGAGAAGTTGCTGGAAGATGCAGGAATGCAGTTGGCGCAATATGTAGCCTGTCCGAAAGTACAGGAAAAGAAAGGTACTACGGAAATTATCGCAATCGCCCTGGTGTTCCGCGGATGGGATTTGGTGAAATTCAAGCAAATTTCGTAACCGGACACCCGCAAATTAATAGAAATTAAAAACAGAAAGTATGGATATAGAAACCGCCCGCGAATACTGTCTCGCCAAGAAAGCCGTAACGGAATGTCTTCCGTTCGACGAGTATTCACTTGTGATGAAAGTGATGGATAAGATGTTTGTACTGATTGACTTGGAAGGCTCTAACAAAATCTGTATGAAGTGTGATCCTGAGTATGCAATAGAATTGCGTGAGCATTACTCAGCTATTGAGGGCGCCTACCACTTTAACAAGAAATACTGGAACCAGATCTTCCTTGACGGAGATGTGGACGATAAACTGATAAAGAGCCTCATCGACCATGCTTATGAGGAAGTACTAAAGAAGTTCACCAAGAAAATGCGTACCGAATATGATGCCCTGCCCTGATATGAAGAAAGAACCGAATTTGATGATTACTCCCGCAGAGTTTCCTGTCCCACTGATCATATTGCCGGAAACAGACTCTACGAATAACTATTTAACTCAACTTTGCAACGAACAGCAATCCGCTGTCCGAGAGTTCACGACGGTCATAGCCGAGCGCCAGACTGCCGGCAAAGGGCAGCGTGGCAACAGTTGGGAGTCCGAAGATTGCCGGAACATCACATTCAGCTTCGTGCTTTACCCCACTTTCATTGAAGCCCGTCGCCAGTTCATCCTTTCTCAAATCGTCTCCCTTTCCATTAAAGAAGAGTTGGACGAATGGACAAAAAGCATTTCCATCAAATGGCCGAATGACATCTACTGGAACGAAAAGAAGATTTGCGGCATACTGATAGAAAACGACCTCTCCGGACATCACATCGGACGCAGCATTTCCGGCATTGGTGTCAACATAAACCAGGAAACTTTTCGGAGCAATGCCCCCAACCCGGTATCTCTAAAGCAGATCACAGGACAAGAACATGAACGCTATCTGATACTCGCCAACATCATGAGGCGACTCAAAGAATACTATATCCTTCTGCAAACAGACTCTTCGGGCGATGCCGCCAACTGTATTGCCGAACGATATGCCCGCTCTCTTTTCCGTCGGGAAGGTTTCCACCGCTATGCCGATGCAGACGGTGAATTCCTTGCACGCCTGTTATGCGTAGAACCGGACGGGCGATTTATTCTTGAAGATCAGGCAGGAAAGGTACGCGGATATCTGTTCAAGGAAGTACAATACATTCTTTGACAAACTCAAAAAACAGGTGCCGCATTTAAAAGTTGAACTCAGGTCTACCTAGAGTTTATGCACACTTTTACCTACACGCTTACACCCATGCTCTGTATCGCCCTATTCATCGGCAATGAGCGATGGTGTAGGCAAATTTTAAAAAGGTGTAGGTAAAATTGCCTACACCAACGTAAGACAGAGTTATACCGCTAATAATAGGCTTATTACACTTCTTTTAGCAGATAAATCGACTGTTTCAACACCCCTCATTTTTCGTTTTTTTCTTCATCACAAAGACGTCGAATGTGCCAAGTAGCAGTAGTTTGCGCCATCCCGGTGGGAGAATCCCCGCCTTACAGTGATGCTCAGAACAGTGTTTGTTTACGTTGACTGCCTATGTTTTTCCGGTTAGCCACCTATGTTATTACATTATAAACCAATAATTTAGCATTACCCACAATTATAAATCACGTGCTTCACAATCGTAGTCCTGTTGCTTCACAATAATGGAGCACGTGCTCCACTAATGTGGTCGAACGGAATAAGGCACTGTTTTGCAAGACAACCTACATACTTTTAGCAATAAACATACATTGCTTTGAGAAAGAACAATAAGGCTAAAACACAGTGTAACGTAGCATATTTCCCACCTGTTTGATATCATATTTCACTCATATCAAGACATTTATAATACGTAGCCAACTCGTTTGCCAGGCGGATAACGCTATAATTGCATTGTACCACATACTTTTACATATTCAAATGCTTTGATAAGATTTTATTTTTCCGTTACTTTGCAAATCAGAAGCATTAAATAAATGGAAAAGTATATATATGACTATCTCGTTGTGGGTTCCGGTTTATTCGGTTCTGTTTTTGCTCAAATTATGAATGAAAACGGAAAGAAATGCCTGGTCATTGACAAGCGTAACCACACTGGAGGAAATATTTACACTAAAGAAGAAAATGATATAAAAATACATTGGTATGGAGCACATATATTCCATACGGACAATGAAGAAGTCTGGCGTTACATAAACAGATTCGCAAAATTCAACAATTACGTTAACTCCCCTCTGGCATACAGCGAAGGAAGGCTTTACAATCTTCCTTTTAATATGAATACATTCAATAAGTTATGGAACGTAAATACTCCGGAAGAGGCAAAACATAAGATTCAGGAACAATGCTCTAAGTATAAAGACATATCCCAGCCTGCCAATCTGGAAGAGCAAGCACTGAAACTTTGCGGAGACGACATATATTACACTTTTATTAAGGAATATACGGAAAAGCAATGGGGACGCCCCGCCAACCAACTGCCGGCTTCCATCATCAAAAGAATACCTTTCCGCCTTACTTATAACAATAACTACTTCAACGATCCCTATCAAGGTATCCCTAAAGATGGATACACTGCACTCACCAATAATCTGTTAAAGGATATTGATGTTCAAACCGATACGAACTATTTTGATAACATACCCTATTTTCAGAGTATAGCCGAAAAGATACTTTTCACAGGTTGCATTGACGAGTATTTTGAATATAAATTTGGCAGACTGGATTACAGAAGCCTGAAGTTTGAACATATCCATCTGGATACTGACAATTATCAAGGTAATGCCGTAATCAACTACAATGAAGCAAAATACCCGTTTACACGAATCATCGAACATAAACATTTTGAATTCGGGAAACAGCCTTCAACCATCATAACCAAGGAGTATCCTCAGGAATACACACCTTCCGACGAACCTTACTATCCCATCAATGATGAAAAGAATTTAAAATGCTTCAATAAGTATAAGGCATTGGCAGAAAAAGATTCCCGTGTCATTTTCGGAGGACGTTTGGGACAATATGCATATTTCGATATGGATGATACTATTGCATCCGCCATATTGCTCACTAAAAAGGAGTTATCAATCTAAAAGAACAAAATAATGACCCGATATTATCTATCCAAAAACTATAATGGCCTGAACAATGCAGGTAATAAGGCAAAAACAGATATAGAAGAAATTCTCTCTAAACTGGGATATAAAAATGCCGGACTACCGCAAACCACTTATTCCAACAAGATAGCAGGCTTTTTAATAACCCTTGCCGGAGTACTAAAAGTTTTGTTTACAGTTTCTGCCAATGACGTGGTAGTCGTCCAGTATCCTTTCAAGAAGTATTACTCTTTCGTATGTAATATCATACACTTGAAACGGGGAAAGGTTATCACGATTATCCATGACTTGGGAACTTTCAGAAGAAAGAAGTTGACAGCAGAGCAGGAAATCAAACGCCTTAACCATTCGGATGTACTGATCGTACACAACGATAAGATGGAGATATGGCTGAAAGAGCAAGGATACAGCAAACCTATGGTATGCCTGGAGATTTTCGATTATCTATCTCCTTCCGTAAACAACAATACCCAGCCTAATCAGAAACCAATTAAGGTGATCTATGCAGGAGCACTGACTTACAAGAAAAACAGATACCTGTACTCTTTGAATGATGTGATGTCAAAATGGCAATTTGAACTTTACGGCGGAGGATTCGAGGAAGACAAAATAGAAGACAAGACGTTGTTCAAATTTAAAGGTTTTGTGCCTTCTGATCAGTTAATAGAACAGGTCAGCGCCCACTTTGGCTTAATATGGGAAGGAGACTCTATCCATACTTGCTCGGGAGATTTCGGGATATACCTGAGGATAAACAATCATGAGT
>NZ_CBVI010000107.1 GCF_000513195.1 Bacteroides timonensis
ATAAACAATCCGCACAAGGTATCCTTATACATACGCTGCAATCTTCCCATAATTATATGGAAAGAAGCAGCATTGGCCTCATTTGTAGCTGAGAACAAAATAGGCGTGTGTATTGATTCACTGGAAGAGTTAGACTCCATATTATCATCCATTTCCGCAGAATCCTATGACGAAATGGTCAGAAATATAAAGGAGATCAACAAAAAGATTGCATCGGGCTATTATTGCAAAAGAGCAGTAGAAAACGCGGAAAGCTTATTATAGCTTACTTAATTTCCGCTTCCAGTTTCCTGATCTTTTCCAAGGTATTTCCCGCCTCTGTGGAAGGAAACAGTTGCAACACACGCTGCAAATAGTCCTTTGCTTTGGAGTAACCATTGGAGTAAACATCAGAAAGTCCGTTACGATAGCGGGCGTATTGCATCCGTGTAGGAGAAGTTATTTTCTTATAATCATCCTCCAGCTTCTTCTTTTCGCGTTCTGCTTGCAGGTAATAATAACTCCCCAGGAAAATATTGGCTTGCAGATTATTGGCATCCAGCATCAAAACCTTTTCATAAGTTTTGACGGCATCTTTTTCCTTACCTCTCATCATCTCCATTTCGGCACACGACACAAGTGCAGGAACATCTTCGGAATGATACTGCAAGAATTCTCTGTAAAAAAGATAAGCTTTGTCATAATTCCGCTTACGCTTGTAATAGGTTGCCAACTCATTGACCAGACGGGGAGCCACGGCACTGTTTTTTTCTATTTGAGTCCAATAATACATTTCAGTCTGATCTGCTCCGGCAGCTATCGCCTGACGAAACAGACTCACAACATAATCATCCTGCCCCTCAGACAAGGCGGCAGACACCTTCTGTAGCAGTTCTCCCGCCGTTTGCGCAGAGAGCACAAAGGGGAAAGTAACCATTAATGAAAATAGCAAAGTTAAGGTTCTCATCTCTTATTAAATATTACCCAGTTTTTGTTACCGCAAATATATTCATTTTTCAAACATTATGTACTATAAAAATTGTTATTATCGGGTGCTTTTTTACCGTTTGCGACAAAAAGAGTACCTTTGTCGGTAAATAGAACAAACCAGAGTTTTAAAATGATTGCTCAAACTCCGAATATTATCAATAAAAGAATACTTCAGATAGCTGTACCCTCGATTATATCAAACATAACAGTTCCCCTGCTGGGACTGATTGATGTAACAATCGTAGGGCATCTGGGAGCCGCTGCATATATCGGAGCCATTGCCGTGGGCGGAATGTTATTCAATATTATCTACTGGATCTTCGGATTTTTGAGAATGGGGACCAGTGGAATGACCTCACAGGCATACGGCAAACATGATCTGGATGAAGTTGCACGACTTTTATTACGGTCGGTCGGAGTAGGATTGCTTATCGCCATTGTCTTAGTGGCATTGCAATATCCCATCCGGAAGCTGGCATTCACTTTTATACAAACTACAGAGGAAGTAGAGCGATTGGCTACACTCTATTTCCGGATCTGTATCTGGGGAGCGCCTGCTATGCTCGGACTCTATGGATTCGCAGGTTGGTTCATCGGTATGCAGAATTCACGTTTCCCGATGTACATCGCCATCACACAAAATATTGTGAATATTGCCGCAAGCCTTTGTTTCGTTTATCTGTTCCACATGAAAGTTGCCGGGGTAGCTTGGGGAACACTTACGGCTCAATATGCCGGTTTCCTGATGGCATTATTATTATGGAGGCGATATTATGGAGGACTTAAAAAGCACGTTGCTTGGCATGAAGTGCTGAAAAAGGAAGCCATGCTGCGTTTTTTCCAGGTAAACCGGGATATCTTTCTACGAACCCTCTGTCTGGTCATTGTCACTCTATTTTTCACTTCTGCCGGAGCGGCACAAGGAGAAATAGTATTGGCCGTCAATACTTTGCTAATGCAATTATTCACTCTATTTTCTTATATCATGGATGGTTTTGCTTATTCAGGAGAAGCGTTAGTGGGTAAATATGTTGGTGCCAATAATCGACCGGCATTATATCGCACGGTTCGCCAGCTCTTCATTTGGGGTGTCGGTCTTTCCACAGGTTTCACCTTGCTTTATTTCTTTGGAGGCAAGTCATTCCTGGGACTGCTGACTAATGAAACCTCCGTCATTCGGGAAGCCGGAAATTACTTTTATTGGGTATTGGCAATCCCACTTACAGGTTTTGCCGCTTTCCTGTGGGATGGCATTTTTATAGGAGCCACTGCCACCCGACAAATGTTTTACTCCATGCTGGTAGCTTCCGGCAGTTTCTTCCTTGTTTATTACTCTTTACACGAATGGATGGGAAATCATGCCCTCTGGCTCGCTTTCATCGTCTATTTATCTCTCCGTGGCATCATGCAGGCAGTTTTAAGTAGAAAAATTCTGTACCAAAGTTAATCTTTACAGACAGAAAGCGTATATTTGCAGAAACTAAATGTAATATCATATGGCAAAGTATAAAAGAATCCTGTTAAAGCTCAGCGGCGAAAGCCTGATGGGCGAAAAACAATATGGCATTGACGAGAAGCGCCTTGCCGAATATGCAGCACAGATCAAGGAAATCCATGAACTGGGCGTTCAGATAGGTATCGTCATCGGCGGTGGAAATATTTTCCGTGGATTGAGTGGTGCAAACAAAGGTTTCGACCGCGTAAAAGGCGACCAAATGGGTATGCTCGCAACTGTAATCAACAGTTTGGCACTAAGCTCTGCCCTGGTAGCCACCGGCGTAAAGGCACGTGTACTTACAGCCGTACGCATGGAACCTATCGGAGAATTTTATAATAAGTGGAAAGCCATCGAAAGCATGGAAGCAGGCGAAGTCGTTATTATGTCTGCCGGAACGGGAAATCCGTTCTTCACTACAGACACGGGCTCTTCTCTACGCGGTATCGAGATTGAAGCCGATGTCATGCTAAAAGGTACACGTGTGGATGGTATCTATACCGCAGACCCGGAAAAAGATCCGACTGCTACAAAATTCGACGATATCACTTATGACGAAGTTCTGAAACGTGGACTGAAGGTAATGGACCTCACTGCAACCTGCATGTGTAAGGAAAATAATCTCCCCATTGTCGTCTTTGACATGGATACAATAGGAAACCTGAAAAAGGTAATGCTGGGAGAAGAAATAGGTACATTGGTACATAACTGATAAAAATCAAGCAAATAATAAAAGACTCCGGTAAGCAAATGTTTACCGGAGTCTTTTATTATTTTTATTCTGCTTTCAATTCTATATTCATCCGGTTATCGGAAGACGTACTGACCGAAAGTATTTTCTTTTCCGCGTCATATTTCCAGGTACCCGGCAAGAGCTCGTTTTCAACTGTTATTTTCTTCATCTGTTTTCCATTCTCTACGACTTTTGTCGGTTTAAAATCCAGATAAGAAGTCACTTCATAGCGATGTATATCCGGTCGGAATTTCCCCGTCGGTTTATGAATCAAGAGTCTCCAACTGCCATCAATGAGTGAACTCTCTATGGAAGAAATCGCATAGGCGCCTTCCTTATAATCGACACTCACTCCATCATCTTCATACAAATCATAAGTAGATTTTTCTTCCGGACAAACCAGCAGACGGACACAATTCACTTTTTTCTCACCTACATATTGCATAGATTCCTGCATAGGAATGATAGCTCCCGCTTTGATAAATATCGGCATCATATCCGGTGGTGTAAGGAACGATTTATATTGTCTCCCTTCAATCTTTTCTCCTGTCCAGAAATCATACCATACTCCACCGGGAAAATATACCGGACGACTCAACGCCCCCTTGGTAGTAACCGGGCAAACCATCATGGAAGGCCCAAACATATATTGGTCACTAATCTGATAGACATTCTCGTCCTGAGGATAATCCATTACCAAAGCCTTCATAATGGGACGATGATCCCGGTACAGGCGAAAAGCATTGGAATACATATAAGGCAGGAGAGAATACCTCAAAGAATCATATTTGATAAAATTTTTCAAGGCATCTTCCCCATAGGTCCAAGGTTCATGATAGCGGGGATGATCCATTCCAAAAAGAATGGCAACCGGACTGAACATACCAAATTGTACCCAGCGGTTATACAAATCCGTATCATGAGGAGAATATTGTTCAAAGCCGCCCATACAGTGCGACCAATAGCCAATTCCAGACATAGCTATATTAAGTCCGCCCCGGATAACCGGTTCGAACCATTGCCACTCGCTTCCCCAGTCTCCGGCCCAGATAAAAGGATAGCGTTGTACACCGGCATACCCCTCACGTGTATGATTCAGTCCACGCATTTTATTATATTCCTGAAACTTCAAATAAGGGGCTTTTGCATAAGCTATCGGAAACAAGTTATGTAGTTCCGCAGGCTGAAAGCCATCAACCGGTTCAGCAGTTGCAGGGAAACGCAATACACCTCCACAATCCGTCTTCACAAACTTAATTCCCATAGAAGCTACACGCATTACAGCATTATCCCACCACCAGTCAACAGCTTTCTCATCGAAAAAATTCACAATACCGTTGACATAGGTTTCAGGATGCAATATATTTCCTAAATGACGGGCGGAGTCAAGTAGGTTTACCTGAGTTCCATTATCCAGGATAGAACGAATATGCAGTCCCATCATACTTACATTCATTCCATAAATAGAATCAATCATGGACTGCGGATTTTTGAAAGTATTCCGCCACTCAAAAGAAGCACCTCCATTACCGAAAGTTGAATTAAAATAGCGCCAGGTAGAATCCAACCAAAGCAGATCAAACGGTATTCCTTCTTTCCGCAAACGGCGGCACAATTCTACCGGATATTTATCCGAAGTACATTGCTCATTCTTCCAGGTTCCGCCGGAATAAGTTCCAACATGAAGTCCGTATGCAGTTTTAGGAAGCATAGGATTACTTCCCGTCAATTCGTTATAGGCACTCAACATGGAATACATATCCGGGCCATAAATGAAATAATAGTCAAGTCCTTCCCCTCCATTGGTTCCATAAGTAAACTGGTATCTGTTGCTCCACCCCATATCCCATTCTGTCGGATAGGCTGTATTCAGAAAAATAGCATATCCTCGGGTACTCATATAAAACGGGACCGGACAATAATTGGCACGTAGAATATCCTTTCCACCGACCGCAGGTTTCGGACCTTTTCCTAATTCGCAATTCAAATACAGTCGTTTACCGCGCTGATCCAGAAAATCCATACGCTCACCGAAACCCAAAAAATGATCTTCAGGAAAGAGCGTACAGACATTCCGGGGAGCAGTGCATGTATCTGCATTCGCATTCAGTGTATAATCTTTCTCTTCATATAAAACTACCCCCTGTTTATTCATAACAACTAATCGCAAAGGAGAATATGCTAATAGGACTTTTAAACTATCTGTCCGCAATTCAAGCCCTCCTTTCACTTCTTTCAGATCGTAACGTACTGACGGCCAGTCTTTCTTAATTACAATTAAGTCACTCTCTTTCGGAAACACTTCCGAAGAATTCTTGGTGAACCGTATGATACTTTCGCTACAAACACGGATACGCAACATTTCATTTTTCCCTTTATACACTACTTCATTACCTTTACATAGATAATCCGCAGCATATATATTAACAAACAGGCCTACTGCAAACAGAAATAATATCAGTCTATATACTATGTTTCTCATTTCTCAATACTTTTATTATTAAATGTTGTATTTACAAATTCCACCTTCTCAGTCCCTACTATTTTATTAAGCTCCGGTGCCTGAATTCCCTTCAACCGGCAATTCTTCAGCAGGACATTGAATACAGAGTTCCGATCCTCAAAACCCTCTATCAATATTCCGTAACCACTCTTATTACAGGTCACATTTTCAAGATAGATATTTCGGAACACTGGATTATAAGGACCTGATTGCACTCTTTCATACTGCAATTCCAGACGCAACACGGCCTGTTTACATTCACCAATACGAATATCACGTGCATAGAACCCATCTACCACTCCTCCACGCAAAGCATTAGATTTTATACGTAAAGGTCTGTCCATGCTAGGACTATCCATTACACAATCCCTCACCCATACATCATAGCAACTGCCGGAAATTTCACTACCAACAGCAACTCCAGCATGTCCGTCACGCATAGTACAGTTACGTACAATGATATTGCGACTCGGAAGGTTCCAAGTACGTCCGTCATTGTTTTTGCCCGATTTAATAGCTACACAATCATCCCCATTATTAAAATCACAAGATTCTATCAGTACATTCTCACAAGATTCCGGATCGCACCCGTCATTATTCGGCCCGTGACTATCAAACTTCACACCTCTCACTATCACATTTTTCGATAGCAGAGGATGCAGCATCCAGAAAGGAGAACGAATGATAGTCACTCCTTCTACCAGAACCCGGTTACAGCGATAGAATTGAATAAAGGGAGGCCTCAACTTATCGTTAACAGAAAAGATACGTTCGTCCAAAGAAATCCGGTTTTGTTCCATCCAAAGCAACTTATCCTTCCCTACCTTGGCTTCCGTATTTTGTTCCGAAGAAGATTTCCTCCCCTTCCAGCTCCACCAGTTATCACGAGAAGCCTGTCCGTCTAAAGTTCCGGCTCCCGTGATGGCCACATTCGTTTGCCCATTGGCATAAATCAAGGGAGACAATGTCTGGCAATCCACTCCTTCCCAGCGAGAGACAACAACAGGCAGATAATCTTCCGGAGAAGTTAAAAAACGCAATACAGCCCCTTTCTCCAGATGCAGGTTGACGTTCGACAATAGATGGATTGCCGCCGTATAATATTCTCCTTTCGGTATCACGACACGCCCACCACCATCCGTATGGCAAGCCTGAATAGCAGCTTTCAGAGATTCCGTTATATTCTGATTCTTTTGTGCACCATAATGAGAAATTACATAATCCTGATTGCGAAAAGAAGTGGTTTGAATGGAACCAGCTACCTGTTCACAATACTTCCAGAGATCACTTTCCCGTTCACACAAAGCTATATCATTGATTGTTACCCCTTCATTCCGATTTCCTTTAACCCATATATTTTTTGCCATCCGATCACCATTACATATCACGCTATTACCTATCAGCCTTTTGGAATTATACACTTTCAGCGGAACAGAATCATTCGTTTGAATTGTAACTCCTTCCATACGGACAGCTGTACACTCGGAGAAAACTCCTCCTTCCACGGCATGTATAGTAACATTCCTCAAAGTTATATCCGAAATATTCTGTTCGGGCAACCCATCAAACAATAAAGCTCGCCCTGCCTGATAGCAATGAACGTCACTAATGTGAATATGGTCAAACTTCGGCGTTTTCTCCGTTACAGGCGGTATTGTTTCCATACTGCCTTTCAAGGCATCCTCCATTGCTTCTACCGCCGACTTCCCCTGATAATACATATCAAACAGAATCGGCTCCGCAGCTATGCCACACATATACACATTCTGTATATAGATATCCGACACATGTCCACCACGTTGACGGTTACTTTTGAAGCGCAATCCCGTATCCGTATTCAGGAATTTGCAATTACGCACCAAAATAGAATGCACTCCGCCTGACATTTCACTGCCAACCACAAAACCACCATGACCGTGAAAAACCGTACAATCTTCCACTACCACATTCTTCGTAGGTATTCCCCGCAAGCGCCCAACTTCATCCCTACCGGATTTTATACAAACAGCATCATCACCCACATCGAATGTGCTTTGCACCACCAATACATTCTGGCAAGATTCAATGTCCAGTCCGTCACCATTCTGTGAGTTCCATGGATTGCGTACACAAACACTATCTACAATCAGATGCTTACACAACTCAGGATGCAGATTCCAGAAAGGTGAATTTTGAAAAGTGACTCCTTGTAGTAATACTCGTTCGCAGTGGTAAAGATGCATTAGTTCAGGTCTTACATAATCCTTCAACCGTACCCACTCATCCGGTGTATTATATTTATGAATAATATTCTCTTCACGCCTAGCATATCGCTGCACATCGTCAGCCATAGGATACCAAATCGTCCCGGCATCATTCAACACTCCACTTTTCCTTTGCAGGTGTTCCCATTCATCAACCGTCACTTTATTTTTCCTGACCGGTCTCCAGTCCTGCCCGCTACCATCAATCACCCCTTCTCCGGTTATCGCAATATCCGATTCGTTATAAGCACTGATCGGACTTTGAAGTTGCCTATAGAAAACTTCCGTAAAGAATGTACTTCGCGAAGGATAAGACCAAAAATCAGAAGTGAAGATGAGCAACGCATTTTTCTCCAGATGTAACTCAATATGACTCTTCAACCGTATAGGACCGGTCAGCCAGATACCAGCAGGAACCACCAACGTTCCTCCTCCTTTCGCTGACAAATGTTCAATAGCTTCCCGGAAACATTCGGTATTCAATGTTATGCCATCTCCCACTCCCCCATACTCTGTTAATGAAATCCGGTTCCCAAGTATATCGGGTAACTGAAGCTGTGGCATATCAAACGGCAAGTGATGCAAAAAACGAGAATAGTCATTTCCTGCAGACAGGACAAACCATCCCATCCAACATAATATATATAATATAAAGCGTTTCATATTCCCGACATTTTAATCATCATACCTGATTCGTCCCTTACCAAAAGCCACCAGATCCGGCAAATCATAATATCGCAGAACTCCGTAAATCATATTCGAAAACATGTCTTTCTGCAATGGAGAAGTCATAAACTCCTGATAAGACTTTATACTTCTTCTGATTATCACCTGGCTAATCCGATCATCCAAAACTGCCGCATGCATGGCAACCGGTCCATACAGTCCTGCCGCCCGCAAACTTATTACATGCTCCCGGGTATGTTCATTCGTCGAAACAAAATCCAGCAACGTCAACAAATCCGCAACCCGCTGACCGATCAGAGGTTTGCCGATATGCAAAGAAGTTATTGCTGTCCGGTATTCCCGGTTCCAATACTTCGCATCGTTATATTGTTCCGGATCTTCTGTCTCCCCAAATCCCCGTAAGTCTACTGCAGCCAAAACTCTTCCGTTATTAATGTATTCCTGAATATTATCCTGAGATCTCAGGAAATGATCTTTTCCCATATCATCCAGAACGATATCAACCTGAGAATCCGCAGTCATTTTATCCGGTACAATCAGAATACAGGGAATGGGAATCAATCCTTCACGAATCAGCTCATAATGATATTGAGCATATCCACGCTGGATATAAGTATGAGTCAGATTCGCTGTCAACCTATTCCTTCCCACATCCGGCAATTTCAGCAAAGAAGAAATACCTTCCCTGATCTTTTCATACTTCTGTGCCATAAATTTTCCCCGTTCGGAAGAAAGTTGTTGTGCACGATGCAAATTCTCTTCAGGAATACTCACAGCATCCTTATAAGAAGTTATGACCTGCCCTGTTAAGGTACAGTAAGATTGTTCCAGCGTAAACGGATTTTCTTCCTTATCAATTAGTGGAGAATCATCCTGAGCTAGCCAATGCTTGAACCAGGTAACCAATTCATTCCGTTTTTCTTTTCCCAATCCATGTCCGGTTTCCACAACCAACTGCTTCACTCTTTCGGGCACACCGAGTATTTTATAGGATTCTTTCAACTGTTCTACTCCCTGCATGGCTCCCCATAAGTCAACAAAGTCATATCTACCGCTTAGAATCAAAATTGGAGCAGGTGCTATCATCAAAGGAAAATCGGCCAATTCTATTTGTGCCAGCCCTTCGTGCGGCACGTGTTGACACCCATCGGAGGGGCCCTGCAATTCCAAAGTACGTTCCCGTTCAGAAAAATAACTGCAAATAGCTGCTACTTTTACCCGCGAATCCAGACCTATCAGATAGGCAGTTTCGGTTCCTCCACCTGAACTGCCCCATACTCCTATTCTGTCGGAATCTATATCTTTCCGACTTACCAAATAGTCAATAGCTCTATGGTTGTCCCAACATTGAAGGGCAGCCAAACTTGTACCGACTACATTGCAACTTGCATTCAACAGCGTATGTTCCGTAGTCGCCCCACGAGTGAGATATTCTCCTTTATCATTCATAAATTGCCAGCGTTCCCCTTGTCCTATGGGATCTACCACTAACGTTGCAATTCCATTCCGGGCCAATAAAGCCGGTGTAGCTCCCGGTTTCTTGCCATACAGCCCATGCCCGCACAAAGATACCGTCACCGGAAACTTTTCTCCCTTCTCCGGTAAATACAGATTAGCCGTAACATAACGTCCTGGTATACTCTGAAAAACCAATTTCTCCATCCTAAATCCGTCGGTGTACAGTATCCCCGTTACCGTGGCATTCAATGACGTCTTTTCTGGAAAATCTCCCAGTATATTCAAATAACGTTCACGCACCTCCTTACAGTATTTTATCATTGTTTCCGGTGAAGTCTGAGCCTGTATCAGTTCCTGTCTCCGATTCTTGAACTGTTGATGCACATCACGCATCAGGAAAGAATGAAAGGCTGTAGGTGTCTTCCAACTTAAAGCCCTGAAAGGATCCTGGCTATGGAGAAATCCCATATTCAGGCAACAAGCCGTAACTATTGTAAAAAGCTTTATCTTTTTTATATGATTCATCTTACTCTAATTTGAGATTCTTTATCTTGTCTATTTACACGAATGGTCATCAACTGAGTGGCAGGATCATATTCCCATCCTTCCCCACCGGATTTTTCCATTATAGCATCAGCTCGTACCAGCCGGACACCATTATAGCTAACTTCCACAGGGACCGTATTTCTATACATCTGTATCAAATAGCTGTTCACTTTATTCCTATAGGTCTTACATTGGGGTATAATTGTGAACTTCCATTCGTTAACTCCCCATTCACTACTGAAACGCACCAAAGAATAGACACCCCGTTGATAATCCATAGTCTCCCCGTCATCGTCATACCAGTCAAAAGAGGAATTCTCCCCTGGGTATACCTGAAGGATCAGTTCTTCAATAGATTGTTCTCCAATATATTGCACCACTTTTTGCATAGGAATAATCGCTCCACCTTTCACAAAAAGAGGTAATTCATCTAATGGAGTCAAAAAAGACTTATATTGCTTTCCCATAAAACGTTCATTACTTCCAAAACGGAACCAGATTCCTTCTGGAAAATAAATAAAACGACTTAAAGCACCTTTTACAGTTACCGGACAGACCATTATATGATCTCCAAACAGGTATTGATCCGTCACAGAATAAACGTTGTAATCTTTAGGTGAATCCAACAGAAGAGGGCGCATCATCGGTCGTCCCGTCTGGTACATCTCATATCCCGTACTGTAAATATAAGGCAGAAGTGCATACCGCAAGGAATCATATTTTATGAAATTCCTCAAAGCCTCGTCACCATACGTCCACGGTTCATGATAATGCGGATGATCCATCCCTACCAATATGGAGACCGGACTAAACATACCGAATTGTACCCACCGCATATACAGTTCCGTATCACGTGGAGAATATTGCTCAAAACCGCCCATACAGTGTGACCAATACCCCACACCGGAAAGGCCGATATTCAACCCGCCTACAATCATGGGAGCAAACCACTGCCACTCGCTTCCCCAGTCACCCGCCCAGATAAAGGGATAACGCTGAATACCTGCATAGCCTTCACGGGTATGGTTAAAACCACGCAAACCACTTTTCTTCATATAGTAATCATAGGGAGCAGCAGCATAAGCCAGTGGAAACAAATTATGATCAGACTTCGCCTTAACAGCTTCTTCACCCTGGACATCAGAAGAAACAGTCAGTGCACTACCGACATCAGTCTTCAGAAACCTGCAACCTATGTCCGCAAGCTTCGACACGGCATTTTCCAGCCACCAGTCACTTGCCTTGCAGTCAAAGAAGTTAATCAACCCCTCCTTTTTAGCACCGGGATACAGCACCCCCGCTTCACGCGCTTCGTCCAACAGATGTAAAGAATCTCCATTATCCACAATGCTACGAACATGCAAGCCTGCCATCACATGCATGTCTTCAAGTTTCTGGAACATTTTCCGAGGATCATCAAAAGTCTCACGCCACTCAAAGGTAGAAGCTCCGTTCCCTCCGGATTTAAACTTACGCCAAGTGGAATCCAACCACATCAGATCGAATGGGATCCCCAGCGAGCGCATTTTCTCTGCCAGTTGAACCGGATAACGATCGGACGTCTGATCTTCATGTTTCCATGTCCCGCCAGAATAAGTACCCAAATGCAGTCCGTAAGCCTTCTTGGGCATCAAAGGAGATTTCCCAGTCAGAGAAGTATAACAGTCTATCAGATGATAAAAATCACCATACAAAAAATAATAATCTAACTCACCGTTTTCTGCAGAAAAAGAATAAGCATTGGGCGTACTTTCACCCATATCCCAAGTAGTAGGATAAGCAGTATGAAAAAAGATACCATACCCCGCACTGCTCATAAAAAAAGGAACTGGGCAATAATTGGCTCTCAGGACATCCTTATTTCCCACAGCAGGCTTCGGTCCATTGCCTCGTTCCACATTCAGGTAAATCTTCTTCCCGCGCTGGTCGAAAAAGTCCATACGCTCCCCAAAACCAAAGAAATGTTCATCCGGTAGCAGACGACAGTTATTGTACACACTGTCACCGTCATAATGCATGCCAGATAATTCCTGCCATAGCGAATGTCCCTGATTATAATGTATTCTTACAGAGGCATCACTTTTCGACAAATAGACCTCCAATGAATCTGTCTTTATCCTGTAGTCCGATTCATTTTCCGTCAACGAATAACTCACCTTTCCCCACTGATAGTTTACCACCATCCAAGGCTCATCTTCTTCAAAAGATAAGGAACGGCTTTTGGTGAACCGGACCATGTCTGGAGAACAAAGTTGCAAACGCACACTCCGCTCCCCATTAATCCACACACATTCATTCTTTTTTTATGCTTGAGCACAAAAGAACCAGCCCACAATGAAGACGTGAAACTCAATAAAAGAATAGAAAGAATACAATATTTCATAGCCCCATTAATAACCATAATCATTCACCAAATAACCCAGTTGAGTATCCAAATCGCTCTGGAAGATAGGCCAATACTGACGCATATCTGGATCTGTCAGATAAAAACACTGTAATCTCAGATCTGAAATAGCCGCCTGTTGCCAATTCACCGTCGCCCAGCCGTCACCTTCCGGCATCACATTCTCGCCTTTATTAAAGCCATAGAACTCAAGAGTTTCCTTATCCGATTTCAAACGATAATATAATGTCTGTGGCAAAGCTGCATAATCTCCTTCATAATTTCTCAAAGCCGTCATTTTCCGCTTGGTGTCCTGTACTTTCTCACCCAGCATATTCCAACGGATAAGATCTTGCTTCCGTAACATCTCACCGGCAAACTCAAATTTCCGTTCATCAACAATAGCCTTAAACACTTGTTCTTTTGTAATTAAAGCATCCAGATAGTCATCTACTTTGATCTTCCGGTCACTTTCCAAGAAAGCCCGTTCACGAATAGGGCGTATATAGTCCTTCGCTCCGTCCTTATCGCCCAGTTCATTCAAAACTTCAGCTAACATCAGATATACATCTGCATAGCGTACGTAAATCTGATTCAACCCGTCATCTCCTGTCACCAACCGCACTTCAGCTGTCCACTCATACCGGTATTTTCCAAAATTCCAGCCTTCTTTCTGATCAACGGCACTTGTACGGGTCACTTGCGCTCCTTTTTCCCATTTATAGGGTACACAAGTCACGTCACGACGAAGATCACTTTCGTCATAATCGTAATACAAAGTAGGTGTAGGCACATTCTGACCTCCTTTTTTGGTTGTCGAAATGTATTTGCTCTTATCATAATGATAAACAGCAAAATGCTGCATCATACGCCCGCGTCCATCAGCAAAAGGTATCTCAAACAAGGATTCCCCACCGGCTGCAATGTAATCCTGACAGTTATTCTTGAATATCTGCATAAAAGTTTTTTCCAGGATACACTTCTCGCTATTGATGATATCTTCCAATTCTTTTTTGGCAATAGGATATAATACACTTTTCTGCAAGTCGGGATCATTGCTTAATCGCAATTCGCTGCCTTTGTGGTCATTTTCACTCAGCGGACGCTGTGAATAGCCAGAAGCCATCAAACATAAACGGGCTCTCAAAGCTTTAGCATAAGCCTTATTGATGCGTTCGGAAGTCGAGGTTCTTTCACTGTCATTTGGCCACGGCAGGTAGTTTTCCGCTTCTTCCAGATCATCAATAATTCGTTTATAAATAACATCACGATCAGACTTCTTCATATAGATAGTAGCATCCGTCACCGGCTCGAAACGTGCCGGGACATCTCCCCAACCACGGATCAGATCATAATAAAAAGTTGCCCGCAGGGTCAGTGCCTCTCCATAGAAATATCCCATCAGATTGTCGGGCGAAGGGTTACCATACTCTTCTATTCCTTTTAGGCACACATTAGCCGCTTCAATAGCATTATAAAAACAAGTCCATGTATTGGGATCTTTGGTTCCCGACATTTGTGAATTGGCAGGTGATGACGAATAAGTACAGAGGGATGCTTGATCCGTCAGTTCCACCGAATTAAACATCTCACAGTCCGTATTCATTCCATAATAAGGCTGAAACCGCCCTCGATGCGAATTAGTCTGTGCAAAGAAACTGTAGATATCAAAAATCATATTTTCTGTCAACTTCTCATTAGAGAATACAATCTCCTCCGAAAAGGAAGATTTTGAAGGTGCGGATAGAAAATCGGAACAGGAACTAAACAGCCCTATCACAGAACAGACAAGCAAATATATTATCTTCTTCATAATTTTTATTTTAGTATAGTTATACTTCATCTTAGAAACTCAAATTAATACCGAAGGTATATTGCCGACTCTTCGGATAAGCAGAATAATCCACTCCTGGGGTCACTCTGTAATTTCGGCGTGTATCGACTTCCGGATCGAAACCTGAATAGTTTGTTAGACAAAACAGATTATATCCAGTAAAATAAACCCTCAGATTGCTGATATAAACCTTCTTCAGTAGGTTCTGCGGCAATGAATAACCAATCGTCAACGTATTCAACCGCAGGAAAGAACCATCTTCAACCGCCCAGCTATGGAATACCGATTTCTTCATGAAGGGCGACCACATAGTAGTCGATGCATTCATTTCTGTCAACTTGGCAGGATCATTACAGATCGTCCCGTCAGAATTGAGATTATTCCAGCGTTTCCCTTCCGCCATGGTAGTAATCATATTGCGGAACTCATATTTGGTCGGTGAAGTAAACTCAATCTTATCCGCATTATATATATCATTTCCGTAGCTCCACGTAAAATTGGCACTCAAGTCAAAACCTTTATAATAGCCGGAAAGAGTAAAACCGCCCGTATGCACCGGATTTGCATCTCCTATAATAGTCTTGTCATCTTCGGTAATGGCATGGTCACCATTCAAATCTCTCAGTTTCAGTCCACCCGGACGTACAGCATCAGCACCAATCACCTCACTAGCATCGGGAACTCCGTCTTTCAACACCCATTTAGCACCGTCATATCCCACAAAATCATCTACTTCATAACGTCCTTCCGTTATAAAACCATACATCTGACCAACAGCATAACCTGGCTTTACAATATAGTCGGCACCAACTTCCGTGTTCTGCCAGCTGGTAGCTACTGTATATCCATTGGTAAGATTACCCAAATCTATAATCTTATTCTTATTGAATCCTATCACAAAAGACAAATCCACACCATAATCTTTCTTATGAACCGGTGAGTAATTCAGGGTCAGTTCAAGGCCTTTATTCTCCGTCTCACCTACATTACGATACTGTGTATTATAACCGGACCCCATAATGGAAAACTCCATCAAAAGATCTTTCGTATTATTCTTATATAAATCCAATGAACCATTCAATTTATTATTGAAAAAGCCGAAATCCAAACCGATATTTGCAGAGTAAGTAGATTCCCACCTCAGCTTTTCATTATTCAAAGTCGTACCAGCTGTCCACCAAGTATCTGTAATATTCAGCCACTTCTTTTGCTCGGCTACACCGAATATCTTAGAAGTCTGATCGGCTGGAATATTATTATTACCGGAAACACCATAACTCAAACGCAACTTCAGGTTGGATAGCCAATCTCTTTTGAAGAATTCCTCTTCCGACAGGCGCCAGGCCAAAGCTCCTGAAGGAAAGAATCCCCACTGGTTACCTTTAGTGAACTTACTGGAACCATCAGCACGTAATGTAACGGTTGCCAGATAACGTCCACTATAACTATAATTGAAACGACCGAAATAGGACAATAGCTTATCATCGGGATAGTAAAAACGTCCATATCTGACAGGATCACCCTCACTAGAGAATCTGAATGCTTCATTAGCAGTAAAAAAGTCGGGTAACCCTTCATATCTGGCAGTTAGTTTGTCAGACTTAGTGATCATCATTTCCTCACCCAGCAATACATTCAGAGAATGCGCCTCAGGCAGGAACTTCTTGAAATCATAATTCACAGTATTCGTATTACGGAACACCCGTGAATAATAATTGGAAACCTGTACCAACGGCTGTCCTACATTCTCAGGAAGTGCATTCGATTGTGATTCGGAAGTAGTACTGCCATAGAAAGTATTCAGTTCATTCCGGTTTTCATCCAAGCCTAAATCTACCTTCAGATTCAGATTATCCAAGATTTCCCATTTGAAAGACCCGTTCATATTGTAGTTCAACCGTACACGGTCTTTATAATTATCTTTCAGGGATGTGATCGGATCTTTCAATCCGTTGTCCAGTTCATCCGTATCAATAATATCATCAACTGCATTAGTCAGATACGGCATCTGAATCACAGAGTGCTTTATTCGTCCAAAGGAGTTGGAAGGTATCGCATCTGTCCCTCCGGTAGTAGTCGTCATACCATCTCCTTTTACTACCGTGCGAGCATATCTTGCCGAGAAATCCAACTGCACTCTTTTACTGGCTTCATAATTCAACTTTAAGGAAAGGTTATCTCTCTTAAAATTAGACATCTGGAGAATTGCTTTATCATCAACATGTGCATAATTAAAGTTGAAACGGGTTTTCTCGTTACCGCCTGTTACACTCAGGCTATGATTGAATGTCGTTCCGGTACGCCCGAATACTTTATCCTGCCAGTCGATTCCCTGGACAGACTTATATTGTAACAGTTCATCATACGAACCGAACAAGTCTGTAAACTGTTCTTGGATGTTGCGTAGAGAATGCAATTCATATTGCCATTTCATATAATCATATACATCCAATACTTCCATCTTCTTGGCAACCTTGCGCATACTGTAATATGCATTATAGTTCACCGAGATTTTTCCTTTCTTCCCGCTCTTAGTAGTTACAAGCACAATGCCATTGGCACCTCTCGAACCATAAATAGCAGTAGAAGAAGCATCTTTCAATACATCAATGGATTCGATATCCGTAGCCGGGATATCAGAAATACTGCTGACAGGAAAACCATCCACAATGAATAAAGGGGTATTATCACTGGTGATAGAGCCACCACCACGTACTCTGATTATTACATCCGCATCGGGATTTCCTTCCGGAGTAGTGATTTTTACACCGGCCAGTTTGCCAGCCATAGCCTCGACAGGCGAAGCCACCGGAACCGATGCAATGGTGGCATTATCCAACGAAGCGACCGAGCCGGTTATATCCTTACGTTTCACCGTACCATATCCAATAGCAACCACCTCATCCAGCATCTGTGCATCTTCTTTCAATACAATCTTCAAGGACTCTACCGATGATGTTATTTTTACTTTCTGGGTTATATATCCCACATACGAAACAGTCAGAATATCACCGGCAGAAGCATTCAACTCAAAATTCCCAGATATATCTGTAACTGAGCCGCTACCGTTATTCTGTACCATTACATTTACTCCAATCAAAGGCTCCCCGGTTTCATCTACCACCGTCCCGGCAAGTTTCTTTTGCTGCACCACTTCATTTTTCTCAACAACATCATCCGATAAAATAATATGATGTTGAGATAAAGAGTAGCGAACCCCAGCTTTTTTAGCCAGCATTCCCAGCACTTTCGACAAAGTTTCATTATTCACTTTCACCGTTACATTCTTATCGACATCAACATTCGAATGGACAATAAACAGATATTCCGTCTGCTCCTCAATGTCATCTAGAACACTCTTCAGGGATGAGTTATCACGCTGAATGGATACCCTCACATTTTGCGAGTTACCATTAGCGGCATACATACTAAAAATAGCTACAAATAGAAGGAAAAATGTGATTTTCATAATCTTATAAGACTGATTATTCCAAAATTTAAGGGCAAAGTAATTCCACAAAGAATCTTTTTTCATATCTTTGTACTGATTTTAAATTAATACTAAGGTGTTGATTTGTTCAAGGAATACCAGTCGAGGCCTATATGACCGGTATTCCTTTTTTTACGAAAAAAAAATCAATAAACATGCATTTCTTACGTGTCAATTCATAGGCTCATCATTTTATAGTTATTATTGAATCTGTTATATCTCTCGTATACGAAAAGTTCATATCTTTTTTGAGAACATCTAATGCGTAGTTGATTCCATCAGATAAACGGAATTTACCGGAACGTCGCAAGTTTTTCACTTTCTGATTTTCGATTATAATTTTATAACCATAGTATTTTTCAAACTTCTCCATTAGTTCTTCAAAAGAAGCATTGGTAAAACTTATCAATCCGTCCCTCCAGGTATAATCGTCCAAACTAGTTATATTACTCAATAGCATAATGCCATCTGTTAACAGTACCTTCTGGAGTGGTTTCAGCACAATAGACCGGGCACCTGCCGAAAACTTCACGGAACCTTCCATCAAGGAAGTCACTAGTTTTGGAGAGGAAGTATAGGCTTCTACATTGAACTTTGTCCCCAACACTTCGATATCGCCTTTAGAAGTCTGTACAATGAAAGGCTTTTTCTCGTTCCGTTTCACTTCGAAATAAGCTTCACCATCCAGATGTACCATGCGTTTATCTCCCGAGAATGATGGATTATAACTTATTTTTGTCAATGAATTCAGCCATACCAGGGTACCATCGGACAATGTTATATTCACACGCTGTCCCCGTGGCACTGAAATTTCCTGCACTAATTCATCCTGTTGCCGCCAGGGTTGCCATAATAAAGAAGAGAAATAACCTGTCGCAAAAATAAGCACTATTACCGCAGCATATTTAGTCCACGTCGTTATTCTATATCGTTTGTCTATTGAAATATCGCTTACTGCCCTTTCTTCTCCCAACAATCCCATGGCGTGATACATCTGCCAGGAATTCATAAAGTCGCGTTTATGCTGCTCTGATTCCTCCACCCACTCCATCAGTACCTTATCTTCTTCCAATGAAGTCTGTTGACTGTAAAACCTAAAAAAATCATTGATGTTTTTCATATTTATCTTCGTTTACGATTATAAAACTCGCAAATAATACAAACCCCTAGTGAAAAAAGAATATTTTTTTCTTTTTTATTCGGTAACCGTAAATATGGGAATTAAGCCGCCAGACCACCACTTCTACCTCCTTTTCCTTTAACAGCCAAGGAAAACATCGCAGACACTTATTCTTTCCACCATGATGGAAAGAATAAATATTCGTATGATAAAAGATTAGCTTTCGGAAGAAAAAGAGATAAGAATGACTTAAAAAGAAGTTAAACCACGAACTGGCTTAATTCTTTTCCAAACTTAAGGAAACTCATCCGACTCATCCACTCTACAGACTTATCAACTGGACTATATGAATAGGAGTAATATGGGAGAGTAATCCTTCAGTTTATCTTTCAGCATCTTAGTAGCTTTAGTGATATGGAACTCAACTGTTTTAATAGAAATTTCCAGTTCTGAAGCTATCTCTTTATGAGTTTTATTTTCATACCGACTCAACCAAAACACCTTTCTGGTCTTTTCCGGAAGTTCACGAAAAGCCTTCCTCACACATTCATAAGTCTCCATCGTAAAAATTTCGAAAGGATTACAAGCTTCCAGAGAGGCTATCTGCATTTGCAATTTCCACTCCTCCACTTTTACCAAATCAGCCAGTATATCTTCATGTAATTTGGTGTCCCTCAAATAAGTCAAGCACTTATTCCTTATCACCGTCAGTATATATGCAGGGATATTCGTATTATTAGATAATCTTGCCCTATTTTCCCAATATGCAATAAAGGCATCAGTAACAATATCCTCGGCAACCTGCCTATCAGAAACGTATGCCATGGAAAAACGAACAAACCTCTCTTTGAATTTCAAAAAGACTTCATCAAATGACATATTTTCAAAATAGGTTGGCATACTCTTAATTTCTATATATAAATGCGACAAATATAAGCAATTTGCTTGATTCCTGTTGGCTAATATTTTGCAAATAGACAAAATTATACTACTTTTGTTCAATCAAAAATTCTAAAAGCACAATTCAAAACTAAGAAATATGAGAGAAGTAAAAGAGATCTTAGATGAAGCGCAAGAAAAAATGGATATGGCCGTCATGTATCTGGAAGAAGCATTGGCTCACATCCGCGCCGGAAAAGCAGACGTTCGTTTGCTGGACGGTATCCGTGTGGACTCTTACGGAAGCATGGTTCCCATCAATAACGTAGCTGCCGTAAATACTCCGGATGCCCGTAGTATCGTCATCAAGCCATGGGACAAAAGCATGTTCCGGGTGATTGAAAAAGCTATCATTGACTCCAGCCTTGGCATCATGCCGGAAAATAACGGTGAAATCATCCGTATCGGTATCCCACCGCTGACTGAAGAACGCCGTAGACAACTTGCCAAACAGTGTAAAGGTGAAGGCGAAACTGCCAAAGTGAGTGTACGCAATGCCCGCCGTGATGCAATCGATGGCCTAAAGAAGTCTGTTAAAGACGGCTTGGCAGAAGATGCACAAAAAGGAGGCGAGGAGAAATTGCAGAAGATTCACGATAAATACATCAAGCAAATTGATGATATGCTGGCTGCAAAGGACAAAGAAATCATGACCGTATAATAATTTAATGAAGAATGGAGATATTCTTCATTCTTCATTACTCATCTAATTAGTAGTGAGGGGACTGGTAATAAAAAATACAGGTAGTTGGTATTTGGTAAAAACCGACGAAGGTAAATGTGTAGAATGCAAAATCAAGGGTAACTTCCGGTTAAAAGGCATTCGCAGTACCAACCCGGTAGCTGTGGGAGACTATGTCCAAATCATTCTGAATCCGGAAGGAACTGCTCTTATCAGTGAAATAGAAGACCGGAAAAATTACATTATCCGTCGTGCTTCCAATCTCTCCAAGCAATCGCA